>JAFZSR010000089.1 GCA_017619275.1 Prevotella sp.
GTGCCCACAGTGTGGACACTGTGACATGTGACTTTGTGACATTAAGCACCTCCGCTATGCGTGCGCCCCTCCCTACAATATAACTATATATAAATAATATATAATAATTATTAATAATATATAAAATTCAATACCCTCTTTTTCTCCCCACCATATTCAACCTCCTTAATGTCACAAAGTCACATGTCACAAATTCGCATATCTGTGTATGGAGAGCAAACCCACTGTCGCGTTTCACGACGGTGGTTATGAGGCCCGAGCCGGGGCTGCGCAAAGTACTTGCGAAACTTGACCTAAAAAATACGAAAAAATGGGACAGTCGAACACCATTTTCTGACTGCCGCAAATATCTCGGTGAATTATTTGGTGATTACTGCAGAAGTTTGTAACTTTGCCGACGAAATAAAAACAATCGAGTACACCTAATAACTGACAACACAAATGGAAGGAGAAAAAGATTGTGTTGCTGGGCATCGTCTTATTGCTCATTAGGGCATAAATGGAGACGAGGCCAAGCATGCTATTGTGTGTAATAATCAAAACAAAAACAACTAAGAATATGAAGAAAAAATCCATCAAATGGTCCCTGGTGCTCAGCACAATGTTGGGATTGGCTTCCTGTGGGATTGACATGCCCAAGGAAGTGAAAACATCGTTTGAAACGATGACAGTAGAGAAACAGGACATCACGGTGCCGATTAAGTTCAGTGCCAAGATGAAGGGACAGACCGACGTGACAATCATGCCACAGGTGAGCGGCCAGCTGATGAAGATATGCGTGAACGAAGGCCAGCAGGTGTCGAAGGGAACGACGCTCTTTATCATCGACCAGCGCAACGCACAGTTGGAATTGGAAGCTGCCCAGGCCAACCTGGAAGCGGCTTTGGCCTCCGAGAACAGCGCAAAACTGGAATTCGAGTCGAACAAGAACCTATTTGAGAAGAACATCGTGAGCCGTTACATGCTCGACAACTCGGAGAACTCCTACAAGCGCGCACAAGCATCTGTGAGCCAAGCGCGTGCGTCGGTGAACCGGGCGAAGGTGAACCTTGGATTCTGCACGATTACGTCACCAGTAGCTGGCGTGATTGGTGAGATTCCAGTGCGCGCTGGCGACCAGGTGCAACAGGGCATGAAGCTGACAATGGTGAGCGGCAACCTGATGATGGATGCAGAGTTCTCCTTGCCGGAATCGCTTGTCGAGGCCATGGTATCGGCAGGTGCTAAAGGATCGGACAAGGAGAAACATCTGGCCGAGATGCCCGACGTGATTTTCGTGATGAAGAATGGCACGGAATACCAGCATAAGGGCCGTATCAGCACGCTGACGGGCATGGTGAACGCCACAACAGGTACACTTGCCGTCAAAGCCACGTTCCCGAACCCCGAAAGTCAGTTGTTCTCGGGCATCCAAGGCACGGTGGTGATACCAACGGAAAGACACGATGTGATTGTGATTCCGCAAACGGCTGTGGTGAAGCTGCAGAGCAAGCAGCAGGTGTATAAGGTGCAGCCCGACAGCACGGCAACGGCCATCGACGTAACGACGGAGGACATCGGCAACGGCCAAGACGTCATCGTGAGCTCCGGCCTGAACGTCGGCGACAAGATTGTCACCATAGGAGCCAACAATTTACAGGAAGGACAACAGGTGCTGTTTTGACTTAGCCTCTGTGTGGAATATTATAGAAAGATACACGAAAGAATATGGAAGAGAATCAACACATAAACACCGGTTCAGACCCACAGCCCCCTCGCTCGGATTTGCCGCTTGACACGTCAAAGAAAGCTGAGGAGCCGAAGAAGGGTAATATTTTCATCAACCGATATGTGATGGCGTGCGCCATCTCGATTGTCATCGCGATGGTGGGCTTCATCTGCATGAACTCTTTGTCCGTTGAGCAATATCCCAGCATTGCGCCCCCGCAGGTGATGGTTACAACCACCTACACGGGTGCCGACGCGAATACCATCATGAAGTCGGTCATCCAGCCATTGGAAGAAAGCATCAACGGCGTGCCCGGCATGACCTACATGACCTCGAAGGCAGCATCCTCGGGCAACGTGAGCATCAGCGTCTACTTCGAGCAAGGCACCGACCCCGATATGGCAGCGGTGAACGTGCAGAACCGCGTGTCGAAGGCGCAGGCCTTGCTGCCCGCCGACGTGACAAAGGTGGGCATCCAGGTGATGAAGATGCAGAGCAACATCCTGCGCATCCTTGCCATCAGGAGCACGGACGGGAAGTACGACGACGACTTCATCTCGAACTACGTAGACATCAACATCAAGCCGCGCTTGCAGCGCATCACTGGTGTGGGCGACGTGACGGCGCTGGGCAACACCTATGCCTTGCGCATCTGGATGAAGCCCGACGTGATGGCACAGTACGGCCTGGAGCCTAACGATGTGTTTGCGGCCATCAGCAGCCAGAGCTTTGTCGCCTCCACGGGTTCCTTAGGCGAACTGTCGGAGAATAAGTACCAGTACTCGATGGAGTACAAGGGCACGCTGAAGACTGTCGAGGAGTTTAACGACATCGTGCTCAAGACCACTGACGGTGGCCACATGCTGCGACTGAGCGACGTGGCCGAGGTGGAAATCGGCGCCCAGAGCTATAGCTTCCTGTCGAACATCAACGGAAAGCCTGGCACGTTGCTCATGGTCTTCCAGGCTCCCGACGCCAACGCCACGGAGGTGAACGCTCGCATCACGAAGATGTGTGAGGACATGAAGCCGTCGATGCCCGCCGGACTGGAGTTCGTGACGATGCAGACATCTGACGACTTCCTCTTCGCCGCCATCCACAACGTGGTCGAGACGCTCATCATCGCCATCATCCTTGTAGTGCTCGTGGTGTTCTTCTTCTTGCAGAACTTCAAAGCCACCATCATCCCCTCGATATCCATCTGCGTCTCGCTCTTGGGCACTTTCGCCATTGTCATGCTGGCAGGCTTCTCGCTCAACATCCTGACGCTATTCGCCTTGGTGCTGGCCATTGGTACGGTGGTCGACGATGCCATCGTGGTGGTCGAGGCGGTAATGGCGAAGATGGAAAACGGTATCAGCAACGCCCGCGAGGCCACCCGACAAGCCATGAACGAGGTGTCGGTAGCAGTCATCTCGTGTACGCTGGTATTCATGGCCGTGTTCATTCCCGTGACTTTTATGAGCGGCACGTCGGGCACGTTCTTCACGCAGTTCGGTGTCACCATTGCCTCGGCCGTCGGCCTCTCGTGCGTGTCGGCCCTGACGCTCTGCCCCGCCCTCTGCGCCATCATGCTGAAAGTTTCTGAAAACGAAAGCGAGCGTAAGAGCCTGTCGTACTACACGAAGAAAGCCTATACGGTGAGCTACAACGCCATCTTCAAAAAGTACTCGAAAGCCGTTCAGAAGTTCATCAAGCGCCCCATCTTGTCGTGGATACTGTTAGTGGTGGCCGCTGTGCTGCTGATGTTCTTCATGAAGAACCTGCCGTCGGGCCTTGTGCCGCAGGAGGACCAGGGTGTCTTCCTCGCCGAGATTCGCGCCCCGGAGGGCTACACGCTGCAGCAGACACGTGATCTCACGAGGCAAGTGGAGGAGAAGGTGAAGGAGATTCCCGAGCTGGAGAGCTTCGCCGTGTCGTGCGGCTACGGCTTGGCATCGGGCAATGGCTCCAACTTCGCCACGCTCGTTGTCCGTCTGAAGCATTGGGACGACCGTCCGGGCATGAACCACCTAATCGACCTCGTCATAGGCCGCTTCTATTATGCTTGCCGTGACATCAAGAACGTGAAGGTGCTGCCCTTCCAGTTGCCGCAGGTGCCGGGCTACGGTACGAGCAACAGCGTAAGCCTCATCGTGGAGGACCCCACCGACGGCGACCTGTCGGAGTTTGCCAAGAAGACCGAGCACTTCCTTGCCAAGTTGGCCGAGCGCCCGGAAATCGGCATGGCCATGTCGTCCTATTCTGAACGCTACCCGAAGTATCGCGTCGAAGTCGATGCCACCCAGTGCGACCGCGCCGGCGTGACGCCGAAGACCGTCCTCAGCACGCTCGGCTCGTTCTGCGGCGGCAGCTACATCGGCAATTTCAACCAGTTCGGTAAGGTCTACCGCATCATGGCCAGCGCCACGCCCGAGAGTCGTCTCGACCCGTCGTCGTTGCAGAACATTTTCGTCAAGGTAAAGGGCGGCAAGATGGCCCCCCTCTCCGAGTTCGTTTCGCTGAAGGAGATTGTTGGCCCGTCGAATATCGAGCACTTCAACCTGTTCCAGAGCATCACCTGCAACATCACCGCCGCCAACGGCTTCAGCGAGGGCGAAGCCCACGAAGCCATCGCCGAGGTGTTCCGTCAGGAGATGCCCAACAGCTACACGTATGAGTACAGCAACATGTCGCGCGAGGTGGAGGAAGCGGCTGGTTCGAACACCACCGCCCTTATATATATAATATGTGTCATCCTCATCTACCTCATCCTGGCTTCGCTCTACAATTCGTGGTTCACGCCGTTGGCCGTGCTGCTCAGCGTGCCATTCGGACTGATGGGTGCCTTCGTTTGCGCCTACCTCGGTTCGCTGCTTCACTTCCCGGGCATGGACAACAACATCTACTTGCAGACGGGTGTTATCATGCTCATCGGATTGCTCTCGAAGACGGCCATCCTCATCACCGAGTTCGCCTCTGAGCGCCGCGCCCAGGGCATGAGCATCCGCGATGCTGCCTTCGCCGCCTGTCAGGAGCGTTTACGCCCCATTCTGATGACGGTGGCTACGATGATTATCGGTATGATTCCGCTTGTTATCTCGGGAGGCGCCGGTGCCAACGGCAACCGTGCCCTCGCCCTTGGCGTCATCGGCGGCATGACCGTCGGCACCATCGCCCTGCTCTTCGTCGTTCCCGCCTTCTTCATCGTGTTCCAGAAACTGCACGAGCGTTTCCAGGGCGGCGTAGAACCCTCAACGACAAATGAAAAATGATAAATGAAAAGAAAAGGAGTAAAGTATTATGATGATTAAAGTAAACAAACTGCACCTGATAAATAACTCATTTATCATTTCTCTTTTAGGATTTAGCGTAGCGCTGGGTGGCTGCGGACTTTACGACAAGTACGAGCAGCAGCCTCAGGCGCCTGCCGAGGCCTTTGGCATGATTCAGGATGTCACCGTGGGCGGAGAGTCGCTGGCCGCAATGTCGTGGCGCGAGTTCTTCACCGACCCGATGCTGCAAAATCTCATCGAGCAGGTGCTGGCCAACAACACCGACTTGAACTCCGCCCGCATAGCCGTGGAGAAGAGCGAGACCTCGCTGAAGGCCGCCAAGATGGCCTACCTGCCGTCGCTCTATTTCTCGCCCCAAGGGCAGATTACCAATTTCAACGATGTGACTACGAAGACCTACAGTCTGCCGTTGCAGTTGTCGATGGACGTCGATGTGTTCGGCTCCATCACCAACAAGAAGCGTGCCTCGCAAGCCGTGCTCCTGCAGGCTCAGATGCGCGAGGAAGCCGTGCGCACCAACCTGGTCAGTACCGTTGCCCAACAGTATTACATGTTGCAACTACTCGACCGACAGCTGGACATCCTAACTATGACCGACAGCCTGTGGAGTGCTTCATTGGAAACTCAGAAGACGCTCTGGGAGAACGGCAAGGCCTATTCCACCGCCGTGAACCAAATGGAGTCGTCCTATCTGAATGTGAAGACACAGATTGTCGACGTGCGCCGCAACATACGCGCCACCGAGAACGCCATTAGCCGTCTGCTCGCCGACACGCCGCAGCAGATTGAGCGCAAGAAGTGGGGTTCTTCGGCTCTGAAAGACAGGCCACAGAACACCGTTGGCCAGCGCATGTTCGACTTGCAGTTCCTCCGTGTCGGCGTGCCCGCCAGCATGCTCGAGCTGCGCCCCGACATCCGTATGGCCAACCACGCCATGGAGGAGGCCTTCTACAACATGCAGGCCGCCCGTGCCGCCTTCTTCCCCAGCATCACCCTGTCGGGAACCGCCGGATGGTCAAACGGAAGCGCAGGCACCGTCAACCCTGGCAAGCTCATGCTGAATGCCTTAGCCCAGCTCTCGCAGCCCATCTTTGCCCGAGGCAAACTGAAAGCCAACCTGAAGATTAGCCAACTCACTCAGGAGGACCTGCAGAAGAAGTATGTGCAGACCGTCATCGACGCTGGCAACCAGGTGAACGAGGCCATAGCCGACTGTCAGGCCGCCCGCGAGAAGTACGCCTACTATCACCGTCAGGTGCAGGTGCTCTACGATGCCTACGCCGGAACCCACGAGCTGATGGACAATGGCAAGGCCAACTACATCGAGGTGCTCACTGCACAAGAGAACCTCCTCAGCGCCCAGCTCAGCGAGGCCACCAACATGTACAAGGGTGCTCAGGCCGTCATCGCCCTCTACATCGCCCTTGGTGGTGGCGCAAAGTGAACAATCGTGGCCGAGGCCAAAAATTTTTCCAAGGAATGATACCACTCCCGCCAGGGAATGGTATCATTCTTGCGTTATCGCCTTGTTTATATTCATTTTTTCCAGCATTATTGTCTTTGTCTGCCGAAAAAGTAGTATCTTTGCACCATACTTCTAGAATATCTAGCCTGACTAGATTATCTAGTTAGACTAGAAAAAGAAAAGAGCGAAACAACGAACGACAAAGATGAGCATATCGAGACCATGGCTGCTTGCTGCCATTCTTCTTGCCTTAACGATTGAAGCCGGTGCCCAAGAACGCGACCAGCAGGCTGGTGCGGGTGGGAAGCTGCGCAGACTGTATCATCGTGTGGATAGTGTGCTGACCGAGAACTACCGCAAGGGCGACATCGACACGGCCTACATCACGCGGCCTTCGACGAAATGGACCGTTGTGGGGCGCCTCAACATATCAGGAGCGAAGATTGAGACCGAGGGAATGGCCGACGGCCATCATTTCAACTCGGAGATGAAGGCCGACTACAAGTCAACGCTCAGCTTTGCCGTGAGCTACTTAGGATTCTCGCTCAGCGGAGCCCTCAATCCCGCCAAGTTGATGGGCAAGTATAGCGACTACGAACTCAATTTCAACTCCTACGGGCGGCGCTTCGGATTCGACGTCATCTATCAAGATGCCCATAACTTCACCGGCTGGCACGACAACGAGGGCATGGAGCGCATTGAGCTGCCTGCCAACATGCTGAAGGTGAGGACGCTGAACCTGAATGCTTTCTACATCTTTAACAGCCGTCGCTTCTCCTACCCCGCCGGATTCACGCAGAGCTACATCCAGCGGCGGTCGGCCGGCAGCTTCCTGTTGGCTGCATCGGCCCAAGGGCAACACGCCACACTCACCTGGGAAAAGGAGACGCAGCTGAAGATGACGAATATCGGCATTGGTGCGGGCTACGCCTACAACCACGTGCCCTCGCCAGGATGGTTGTTGCATATTTCAGCCCTGCCCACGTTCATTTTTTATAGCAACACCTCGATGACCTTTGGCGACACCCGCGTGCCCCTGCACTACCATTTCCCCGAAGCCATCATCACCGGGCGCGGCGCCGTGGTGCGCCAATGGAGCAACAAGTTCTGCGGCCTGTCGATGGTGTTCAACTTCACAGGCATTGGCAACAAGGACGACCTTTCGGTACACAACATCAAATGGCGTGTCCGCACCTTCTTCGGCCTAAGGCTGTAAGTAGCCTTTCTACCCACGTTGCCGAAAGGTGTACGCCTCGCAAAATTTTGGTAACGATTTTTTGAAAAATGGTAACGACTTTTTAAAAAATCTCGTACGAGATTTTTTTCCAAGTCACTTCGCCTTTTCTGCAATCTGTTTCATCTATGATGGAAAGTCTCCCAAAAATGAAAAACACAGAGGCTACAGATTGCATCGAATCTCTTTTTTTTACGTTTACTTGTTGATAATTTCGCAAAAAAGTTGTATCTTTGCAGCGTAGTTCATATCAGATAACCTACGTCTCGGTGAAGACGACAACAAAAAACCTCAACTATGTCACAACTCGAACCCCTAATAGCCGACCTCGCGCTCATTCTGATTTGTGCTGGTGCCATGACCCTGCTCTTCAAACGACTGAAGCAGCCAGTGGTGCTGGGTTATATCGTAGCGGGCTTCCTGGCCTCGCCAAACATGACTTATATGCCCAGCGTTACCGACATGGAAGGCATCAAGCTGTGGAGCGACATCGGTGTCATCTTCTTGCTTTTCGCCCTCGGCTTGGAGTTCTCGTTCCGCAAGATTCTGCGCATGGGTGCCGCGCCCATCATTGCCGCCTGCGCCGTCATCATGGGCATGATGCTTGTGGGCATGTTCACTGGCCAGCTGTTTGGCTGGAGCCAGATGGACTGCATCTACCTGGGCGGCATGCTGGCCATGTCGTCGACCACCATCATCTTCAAGGCCTTCGACGACATGGGGCTGCGTCAGAAGCGCTTCGCCAGTCTGGTGCTCAGTGTGCTCATCATCGAGGACATACTGGCCATCGTGCTCATGGTGGTACTAAGCACCATCGCAGCAGTGAGCCCCGATAACGCTGAAGGCTCTTCAGGAGCCGTAAGTGGAGCCATGATGGCCGTTGTGAAACTGGTCTTCTTCCTCGTGCTGTGGTTCGTCGTTGGCATCTACCTCATTCCCTTGTTCCTGCGCAAGGTGCGACAGCTCATGAGCAACGAAACGCTGCTCATCACGGCGCTTGCCCTCTGCTTCGGCATGGTGGTCATTGCTTCGTCGGTGGGATTTTCTGCCGCATTCGGTGCGTTCATCATGGGTAGCATTCTGGCTGAAACTGTTGAGAAAGAACAGATTGAGCACCTCGTCACACCCGTCAAAGACCTCTTTGGTGCCATCTTCTTCGTGTCGGTGGGCATGATGGTCGATGTGGCACTCATCGCCGACTACATCGTGCCCATCCTCTGCATCATCGCTGCCATCATGCTGGGCCAGACCATTCTGAGCACGGGTGGCTTCCTGCTGGCCGGACAGCCGCTGAAGACAGCCATGCAGTGCTCGTTCTCAATGACGCAGATTGGCGAGTTCGCCTTCATCCTTGCCACGCTGGGCACGTCGCTCGGCGTCACCAGCGACTTCCTCTACCCCATCGTCGTGGCCGTGTCGGTGTTCACCACTTTCACCACGCCCTATATGATCAGGTTGTCGGAGCCAGCCTACGGCTTCGTGGAGCGTATCCTACCAAAGCGGTGGCGTAGCAAGCTCGACGACTACAGCGTCACCCCCGAAACCTCTCACGAGGAAGTGACCGAGGGCGGCGTTTGGAGCGCCTACCTGAAGCGCACCGCCATCGTTGTCTCTATCAACAGCGTGCTCTGCATGGCCATCATCGCCCTCATGTTCTATTTCGGCAAGCCCCACATTGCCAACCTACTGCCACAGCCCTGGGCCAACATCGTGACTGCCTTGGTGGTCATCATCCTCTGCGCCCCCTTCCTGTGGATGTTGATGCGGCAGGGAAGCCGCAACGAAAAGGTGGTCGCCCTATGGAACAGCGGCCGGGTCACCCGTGTGAAATTGATGGCCTTCCAGCTGCTGCGCCTCTTCATCGGTGCAGCCTTCGTCAGCTACATCATCGGCCACACCGTAAACTTGGGCGGCATGATCGGCCTCTTCGTCGTTCTCGCCATCCTGTTCAGCATTGTCTTCTCGCCCCGACTGAAGAAGAGTAGCGAGCAGATGACAAAAACCTTCCAGGAAAACCTCAACCAGCGAGAAGAGTAAACGTTGAACATTGAACGGTGAACGTTGAACGGTGACCATTGACCATTAACCATTGACCATTGACCATTGAACACAAGAACGTTTGATATTATAAAGATTTTGCATAGACTTACATGAAAAAGATATTCATTACACTTGCTGCTGCGATGCTGTTCGCAGCCGTGACACTTCCTTCATGGGGAGCTACCAACGACAGGAAGAAGGTGGGAGTGGTGCTGAGTGGCGGTGGCGCTAAAGGCATGGGCCATATCGGTGTGCTGAAGGTTTTGGAGAAGGCGGGGATTCCCATCGACATTGTCACCGGCACCTCGATGGGAAGCATCATCGGCGGACTCTATGCCATCGGCTACAACGCCGGCGCCCTCGACTCGATGGTGCGCGTGCAGGACTGGGCCTACGTCATCAGCGACCGCGAAGACTTGCGCAACCAAAGCCTCAACGACCGAAAGAAGCAATACACCTACGTCTACTCCACGGGGTTGACCATCGGCCAGCGCGACCAGAACGCCGGCGGATTCATCAAGGGCAAGAACCTGGCCGAGCTGTTCCAGCAGCTCTGCACGGGCTATACCGACTCGATTGATTTTACTACCGGCCTGCGCATCCCCTTTGCCTGCGTGGCCATCAACATCGTTGACAACAGCGAAGTGGATTTCCATAGCGGACGACTGCCACAAGCCATGCGCGCCTCAATGGCCATCCCCGTCGCCTTCTCACCCGTCAGGATTGGCGACATGGTGCTCGTCGATGGCGGCTTGAAGAACAACTACCCCGCCGACCTGGCTCGACAGTTGGGAGCCGACATCATCATCGGCGTCACCGTGCAGGGCGCACCGAAGGTGGCCGAGGACATAGGCGGCACGATGAGCATCCTGAGCCAAATCATCGACGTGAACTGTAAGAACAAACTCGACGAGAACTTGCGGCTCACCGACCTGCATCTTCAAGTCGACACGAAGGGCTACGGCTCGGCCAGCTTCTCGCAAGCAGCCATCGACACGCTCATTCGCCGAGGCGAGGAGGAAGGCATGCGCCACTGGGACGAGATCGTCGCCTTGAAGCAGCGCATCGGCGTCGACAAGGATTTCATGCCCGAGATCCCCCACCCGCTTCGTCCGCAGGTGATGACCGAGAAGCAGCGCGTCATCGCCTACACTTTCGAGAATATGACGCCACAGGCTGAGCGCTTTCTGAAACAGAAATTCAACCTGAACAAGATCGACAGCATCGACGCCAAACTGGAGCAGCAACTCACCACCTGCATGCGAGTCGACCTGTTCTACCAGACTGCCGAGTGCCGTCTGGTGCCCGAGGGCAACGGCGTGCGCGTTATCCTCGCGGCAGGCAACCGCAAGTCGGTGCAGCTGCATGCTGGCGTCCGCTACGACACTGAGGAATATGCCGCCTTGCAGTTGGGCCTCGACATCCCGCTGAAGACCGCCATCCCCATGAACACCGACCTGGTGCTGCGCCTGGGCAAGCGGCTGATGGCTCGTGGTGAGTTCACCATCCACCCCCGCAGCATCGTACGGCCCACCATCAGCTATGCTTTCCACCGCAACGACGTGGATATCTATTTCAACGGCGACCGCGACTACAACATCCGCTACAACCAGTTCCAAGCCGAGATCATCCCCATCAGTCACGACCTGCGCCACTTTAACATACAGTATGGACTACGCTGGGACCACATGCACTATCGCAATAAACTTGGCTCGGAGACATCCATACAGGCTGTTCTCAAGAACGAGCACTTCTACAGCTACCACGCCCGCATCAACTACAACAGCGAAGACGACTGGAACTTCCCCACCCGTGGTTCACGCTTCAAGGCCGAATATTCCTATATGACCGACGACTTTGCAAAGCTCGACGGTAAACCTGGCATGAGCGAGGTCAACGCCAACTGGCGCACGTCGTTCACCTTTGGCCAACGGTTCACGCTGCAGCCCATGCTCTACGGCCGCCTGCTCTTCGGCACCATCGTTCCACCCGCTTTTGGCAACACCATCGGCGGCGACTGGTTCGGCCACTATGTGGAACAACAAATGCCCTTCGCCGGCATCGGCAACATGGAGTATGTCGACCACCAGTTTGTTGCCGCTCAGCTGCAAGCCCAGGAGCGCATCGGCAGCAACAGCTACGTGCTGCTACGTGTGGCCGGCGCTCAACAGGCCGACCATCTGCGCAACCTCCTCGATCGCAGCACGCTGCTCGGTGGTCAGATTGCCTATTACTACAACACCATCATCGGTCCCGTGGGTGCCAACGTTGGCTACAGCAACCGCACCAAGAAGCCCTACTTCTATCTAAACCTGGGATACGAATTCTAATATAATAACTAACATGAAAAGAAAGGACAAAACTAAGATGGCGCGGGCGGTGATGCTCGGGCTCTTGGTGCTGTTGCCTTTGACGGGAGGAGCGCAAAGGATTTTGACGCTCGACAGCTGCAGGGCGATGGCACTAAGAAACAACAAGCAAATGGACGTGGCGAAGATGAAGCAGGAGGTGAACGCCAACCTGCGGAAGTCGGCACGTACGCAGTATCTGCCAAAAGTCAATGCACTGGGCGGCTATCTCTGGATGAGCAAGGAGGTCTCCATCCTGAACGATGACCAGAAATCGACGCTGAACAACATGGGCACGAATACGGCGACGAAGCTGCAGGATGCACTGGCACCGCTGACATCGACACTGCCTTCCGCTGCACAAGCAAAGATGAGCAGCGACATGGCGCAGTTTGCCGGCGCACTCGACTTAGTGGGCGCTGGCATCGTTGACGGTTTCCGAACAGACACGCGCCACACGGTGGCCGGAGCGGTGATGGTGACACAGCCCGTCTACATGGGCGGAGCCATCGCGGCGGCAAACAAGATGGCCGACATCAACGAGGAGATGGCCGCAAACTCACTGGAGTTGAAGCGGCAGGTCACCTTATTTAATATCGACCAAGCCTACTGGCAAGTAGTGTCGTTGCGGCAAAAGCAAAAGTTGGCCGAAAGCTACGCCACGCTGGTGCGAAAGCTAAAGGGCGATGTGCAGAAGATGATTGATCAGGGCTTGGCAACAAAGGGCGATGGATTGAGTGTCGGCGTCAGGGTGAACGAGGCCGAGATGGCACTGACGCAGGTTACCGACGGACTGGCTTTGGCGAAGATGCTGCTCTGCCAGTTGTGCGGACTGCCCTTGGAAGAGGAAATCACGTTGGCCGAAGAGGAGTCTGCTGGGCTTTTCGATTCTTCCGAAGATTTAGGGAAGACCAGTGCTACCGTCGACATGGCCGCGGAAAACCGCCCAGAACTGAAGGTGCTTCAGAACACCGTTGACCTCACCCGCCAGACCACAAACTTGCTGAAGGCGGGCAATCTGCCACAGGTAGTGCTGATGGGAGGGTACGCGATGAGCAATCCAAATACTTTCAACGGATTTGAGAAGAAGTTCGGCGGCGTCTGGAACGTGGGCGTCGTGGTGCGCGTGCCCGTTTGGAACTGGGGCGACGTGAAATATAAGGTGCGTGCATCGAAGGGTGCCACCGCCATGGCCAACCTGGAACTGGACGACGCCCGCGAACTCATTAACTTGCAGGTGCGTCAGGGCAATTTCAAGGTGAACGAGGCCCAAAAGAAGCTTGTGATGGCACAGGCCAACATCGCCAATGCCGAGGAGAACCTGCGAATGGCGAACCTCGGATTCAAAGAAGGAACTGTGTCGTTCACCACCGTCATGGAGGCACAAACAGCCTGGCAACTGGCACAATCGCAGAAGATCGACGCAGAGATTGGCGTAAAGCTCTCGCAAGTGGAATTGCAGAAGGCACTCGGAACACTCCAGTGATTAACATCATAATAACGAAAAAGAAAGAAAGCATTATGTCAGACAAAGCAAAACAACAGCATAACAACATCCTGCTGGCTGTGGCAGGATTTTCAATCGTAGTAATCATCGTGGCCCTCATCGGTTTCCTGGCTCTTGGCCGTGACCCCGATTTGATTCAGGGCGAGATGGAGGTCGAGGAGTACCGCGTGTCGGGCAAGGTGCCTGGGCGCATCCTCGAACTCAGAGTAAAAGAGGGCGATATGGTGCAGGCCGGCGACACGCTGGCCATCATCGAGGCTCCCGAAGTGGAGGCAAAGATGGCCCAGGCTAAGAGTGCTGTCGATGCCGCCTCGGCATTGGAGCAGATGGCGCAAAACGGTGCCCGCAAGGAGATGGTACAATCGGCTTTCCAACTCCTGCAGCAGGCCAAGGCTGGGCTGGAAATCGCCGAGAAGTCGTACAACCGCATAAAGATTCTCTTCGAGGAGGAGGTCATCAGCGCGCAGAAGTTCGACGAGGCCGAGGCGATGTACAAGTCGGCCCAAGCACAGGTGAAGGCCGCGCAGAGCCAATATGACATGGCCGTGAACGGAGCTCGCGCCGAGGAGAAACGCGCCGCCCAGGCCACCGTGGGGCAGGCTCGTGGTGCCGTGCAGGAGGTGATGGGCTATGTCAAGGAGACGGTACAGATAGCCCAGATGGCTGGCGAGGTAACCGATGTCTACCCGAAAGTGGGCGAGCTCGTCGGCACCGGCACGCCCATCATGTCCATCGCCATGATGGACGACCAGTGGGCTACGTTCAACATCCGTGAAGACCAGCTGAAAGACATCAAGGTGGGTCAGGAACTCACCGTTGAAATCCCCGCCCTCGACGTGGAGACAAAGATGAAGGTGACTTCGATGAAGGACAAGGGTTCATTTGCCGTGTGGAAAGCCACGAAAGCCAGCGGTCGGTACGACCAGAAGACCTTCGAGGTGAAGGCCCGCCCAACAGAGCCCATCGACGGTGTGCGTCCTGGCATGTCGGTACTATTGAAACAGAAATAAGGAACGATTGGTTTCATTGTATTTGATTTGCCAATGAAATATATATCTGATTTCCTCAACGTCGCACTGCGCGAGCTGGGTATCATCGTGCGCAAGAACCAAATCTACGGCTTCTGCATGGTGGTGTTCCCGCTACTCGTCGTGTTCTTCTTCACCACGATGCTCGACGAGGGACTCCCGCACGACTTGCCCATCGGCGTGGTAGACCAGGACAACTCGGCAACATCGCGCAGCCTTGTCCGCAACCTCGATGCCATGCAAAGCTCACGCGTGAAGTACCGCTTCGCCAACGTCACCGAGGCCCGCAACGCCATGCAGGAAGGCAAGGTCTTCGCTTACCTCTATATCCCCGAGGGCATGTCGTCGAAGCTCCTCTCCGGGCGGCGTCCGAAGATTTCGTACTACTACACGATGACGTGTTTGACGGCCGGCTCAATGGCGATGAAGGACATGAAGACCATCGGCATGCTCGGCTCGGCGGCGGTGGGGAAGGCCAAGCTCTCGGCAAAGGGTGCAACGAAGCAACAGATTGCCGCCGCGCTGCAGCCCGTCAGCATCGATGCGCACATGATAGCCAACCCACAAGGGTCGTACAATTACTCGCTGACAACGGTTTTCGTACCCGGCATCCTGATGCTCTTCATGGCGTTGCTCTCAGCCTATTCGCTGGGCATGGAGCTGAAGTTCGACACGGGCAAGGAGTGGCTTCACACGGCAGGCGACAATATCGTTGTGGCCATCCTCGGCAAGTACGTCGTCCACGCGCTGGTGTTCCTGCTCGTCATCTTCCTCTACCAATATTACATCTTCAACGTGCTCCACTTCCCCCGGCTTGGCGGCACGTGGACTATTGTGCGGCTCAGCCTCTTGCAGGTGTTGGGCGGCCTAGGTTTCGGTATCTTCGCCTTCGGCCTGATGCCCTCGCTGCGCATGTCGATGAGCATCGCTTCGCTGTGGTCGGTGCTCAGCATCTCCATGTGCGGCTCGGCTTTTCCCGTGGCGGGCATGGACACTCCTCTGCAGACCATGTCATGGCTGTTCCCCCTGCGCCACTATTGGATGATTTATCAGGCAACGGTACTCAACGGCTTCCCTGTCATCGATGTATGGTTCCACCTTGTGGCACTCGTGGCGTTCACGCTGCTGCCCTGGTTCGTCCTCCGCAAGATTAAAAACACCATGCTCAACTATGTGTACATCCCTTGAGTAGTAAAGTAGAAAAGATTATGTTTGAAAGACTGAAACAACATATTACCGACGTCTTGTACATTTGGCGGCATGAGATGATAAGGGTCTTCAAGGACGAGGGCGTGCTGATGTTCCTCGTCGTTGTGCCGCTGGGCTACCCGCTGCTGTATTCATGGATCTACAACAACGAGACCCTGCACGAAACGCCAGTGGTGGTCGTCGACCAGTCGCACTCCGCCCTCTCGCGCCAGTTCATCCACGACTGCGACGCCTCGCCCGATTTGGATGTGAAGTTTTACGCCGAGGATCTCGACGAAGCCCGCTCTCTTGTCAGCCGACAACTGGTCCGTGGCATCTACCTCATCCCGTCGGATTTCGCCGAACGCATCAGCCGTGGCGAGCAGGGCACCGTCAGCGTCTATTGCGACATGTCGCTCATGCTCGCCTACAAGGCCGTTTATCAGACCGCTATGGTCGAGGCCAGCCGACTCGGCGCGGGCATCAACATCAAGCGCGCCGGGAATTTCACCAAGCGTGAGGACGCCATCACTGCGCAGCCCCTTGCCGTCGACGATGTGGCCATGTTCAACCCCTCGGGTGGCTACGGCTCGTGCGTCCTGCCCGCTGTGTTGATGCTCATCCTTCAGCAGGCCCTCGCCCTCGGCATCGGCATGGCTGCCGGCACCGCCCGCGAGCGCCACCGCAACGGTCAGCTCATCCCCGACGACGACCCGCACTACCGTGGCGCCTACCGCATCGTCTGGGGCAAGGCTCTCTGCTACGGAATGCTTGGTGCCGTTGCCGCCGCCTACCTCTCGATGGCCGTTCCGCGGATGTTTTCCTTCCCGCAGCTGGCTTCTGGCTGGACGCTGCTGTTGATGCTGCTGCCCTACACCATCGCCAGCATCTTCTTCGGCATGACCGTCAGCTGTCTGGTGCGCTACCGCGAGAATGTGATGCTGTTGATGGTGTTCGTCTCCGTGCCACTGCTCTTCCTCACCGGCGTGTCGTGGCCACAGTCGAGCATCCCCGGCTACTGGCAGGGCATCTCCTGGCTCTTCCCTAGCACCTTCGGTGTCCGTGCGTTCATTCGCATTAACAGCATGGGCGCTTCATTCAGCCAGATTCTCCCCGAGATTCGCATCCTGTGGATTCAAGCTGCCGCCTATCTCGGCCTCGCCTGCCTCGTCTACCGCCACCAGTTCCGACTGATGAGAAAATACGCAAACAATTAACAACTATGATTTCCAACCCTGACTATGAGAAAGATGCCGGCCTGGTCGAGTGGCTAAAGGCCGTGCCTTACGAGGTGCTCCGTCACGGCAAGCTCTACAATGCCGAGGAGCTATATCAAGGCTATAAACCCTCGGACGACGAGGCGCAGGACCGTGCGTCGTTTGCCAATTGCTACGACAGCCGCGTTTTCCAGCATTTCATGGCCCACGGCAATATTGCTGCGGAGGTGAACGAGTCGTTGGCCCGCACATTTCACGACCACGGTATTCACGATGCCATGAAGGCTTTCCTTGCCACCCACGACCCAAAGCGGTGCGTCGGCATCATGGGCGGTCATGCCATCTTGCGCACCGACCCCATGTTCTCCTGTGTGGCCATGCTGAGCAAGCGGCTCACCGAGGAGGGCTTCTTCATGGTCAGTGGTGGTGGGCCTGGAGCCATGGAGGCTACGCATCTGGGTGCATGGATGGCTGGTCGCACCGATGAAGAGGCCCAGGAAGCCATCGATACGCTCGCTGCGGCTGCCACGTCTTACAAGGACTGGGCCTGGTTGTCGTCGGCCCTCGATGTGATGCGCCGCTATCCGCAAAACCGCTACGTGAGCCTCGGCATCCCCACCTGGCTCTATGGCCATGAGCCTTCCACGCCCTTTGCCACCCACATCGCCAAGTATTTCGTGAACAGCGTTCGCGAAGACACCATCCTCACTGTGGCCTACGGCGGCATCATCTTCACGCCAGGCAGTGCCGGCACCTTGCAGGAAATCTTCCAAGAAGCGGTGCAGAACCACTACCTCTCCTTCGGCTTTTCCAGTCCCATGATTTTCATGGGCAAGCGTTTTTGGGCCGAGGACGTGCCCGTCTATCCTATGATACAGCAGATGATGGAGAAAGGCCGCTACCAGAACCTGCTCCTGACTCTCACCGATGAACCCAGCGAGATTGAAAAGGTGCTGAAGGATTTCCAGAAAACAATATCAAACTCATGACGGCATGAAGAAGTATTTAGTTTTGGCAGCAACTATTCTGCTCGTGTCGTGCAGCGATTTGTTCGACACGCACCCCTACGATGTGGACATCAAGGGCGAGACGGGCATCAATGCGAAGCAGATGGCCATCATCGAGAGCAAATATGCCAACAAGGACACGCTGCGGGTGGCTTTCATCAGCGACACCCACCTGTGGCTCTCCGATGCCAAAGACCAAGTGGCCGACGTAAACAAGCGGAACGTTGACTTCGTGATTCATTTAGGCGACCTCACCGACACCGCCACGGACAAAGAATATGAATGGAGTCGCGACATCCTCTTGAACCTGAACCCTCCCTTCGTGGCCCTCATTGGCAACCACGACTTCCTCGGCACGGGCGACCAGACTTACGAGAAGATGTACGGCAAGATGAATTTCTCGTTCATCGCCGGCCGTGTAAAGTTCCTGTGCATCAACACCAACGCCACGGAATACGACTACCTGGCTGCCATCCCCAACTTCGACTATATGGAGGAAGAGATGGCAAAGGACTCCACGAAGTTCGACCGCACCATCATCGTGATGCACGCACCGCCCTACAGCGACCAGTTCAACAACAACGTGTGCAAGGCTTTCCGCCGCTACCTCGATTTCTTCCCCGGTCTGATGTGCTGCATCTACGGTCATAACCACAACGACACAGTGACCGAGTTCTACGACGATGGCCTCATCTTTTACGGCATCGACTGTGCCAAGCACCGCAACTATCGTTTATTCACCATCACCCCCGACGGCTATGAAGTGGAGCAGATTCGTTATTAGTGCAATAGCATTGCTTTGCACCATGCAGGCCGTTGCGGACGAGACCACCACGGACAATTCCCCATGGGAAGTTACCGACAGCACCGACGTGCAGCAGAGCAAGTACGAGCAGCGCATCCAGCGCATTCAAAACATATGGGCATCGCTCATCCCCACCCATTTCCTCATTCAGAATGCCGGCAACATGGGCATCGTCTCGGCTGGTATTGGTTGGAGTTATGGCAAACGCCGCCAGTTTGAGACCGACCTGCTCTTTGGCTATATTCCCAAGCACGACTCCTCACGCGGCAAACTAACAACGACCGTAAAGGGAAACTACATCCCCTGGAGCCTCAATCTCTCAAGTCGCGAACAACAATCCTCTCCCAATAAAGGACAATGGATCTTTTTCCCGCTGACCACCAGTCTTTACCTCAACACCGTCTATGGCCATGAGTTCTGGAAGAGCCAGCCCGGCCGCTATCCCGACTCCTACTACGACTTCATGTCGACCAAGTTCCGCCTGAACATCGCCCTCGGTCAGCGCATCACTTTCCAGATTCCCGAAAACAAGCGCCGTAGGCACAGCCGCATGTCGCTGTTCTACGAGGTGGGCACCTGCGACCTCTATATCCGCTCGATTTTCCAAGACAGCAGCGTAAAGCTCAGCGATATTCTCGGCCTCTCCATTGGTTTGAAGTTCTTTACACAGTAACAACACTTATATGAGGACAACTGTTTTCGCACTGGCCTCAGCTGCCATGATGATTGTCTTGAACATTCATGCCGAGCAGCTAACTCCAACAACGACCATCGCCCAAAGCCGCGACTCGTTGCGACGGGCACGGGTTGACAGCGTGCTCACCGCCCGTTATTATCAGACGCCCTACGACACCGACTACGTGGCTCGCCCCGAAGGACGGCTGACGCTGAAGGCAAGGCTCAACCAGTCGGGCAATGGCATCCATGCCCGCGGCACAGTGAATGGTGTCAACGCAAGAGCCAACCTGCACACCAGCCACAAGACCACGTTCTCCGTAGCCGCCATCTATCGTGGCATCTCGGCCGGTTTCGCCATCAACCCCGCCAAGATGGGCGGCTTCTACAAGGACTACGAGATGAACCTGAACTACTACAGTGCCCGTCTGAGTCTTGATGCCAGCTACCAGCGCTCCACCACGCTGGCCGGCGACATTAAGCGTGGCGACAACGTCTCGCGCCTCGAGTCGGACGACATCAAGATGAAGGTGCTCAATGTGGCGGGCTACTACATTTTCAACCATCGACGGTTCTCCTACGCAGCCGCTTTCACCCAGAGCTATATCCAGCGCCGCTCCGCAGGCTCATGGCTTGCCGGCTTCAGCTATCAGGGGGGCAGTATCAAGACCACCGACGCATTGACGACCAGGAATCCCAATGCTCCCGACACCCGCATCTATGTAGGACATTTTGGCTTAGGCGGTGGCTACGCCTACAACTGGGTCCTCGGCCGGAAGTGGATGCTCCATTTCTCGATGATGCCCTCCTTGGTGGTCTATAACCGTAACAACATGACTGTGAACGGCGAGCGAAGGAAGGCACAGCACACCCGCTTCAACATGCTCTTCAACGAGCGTGCCGCCATCGTCCGCAATTTCTCGTCGCGCTATTTTGCCGGCATCACCCTCACGATGAACAACTCTGTCTTCGACGACGACGTGGTGGTGATCAACCAAAACAAATGGAGGGCTCGTGCCTTTTTCGGACTGCGGCTATAGCCTACCTGAAGACAGATTAGTTTTTTCTAAGTTTTTTTTAGATAATCATCTAATTATTTGGCTGTTTGACAAATAATTCCTACTTTTGCACCCTATTTTTTGAAACATCAAAAAAAGCTGATTCTTTATAACCAATAATATCCATATTAACAAAAAAAGGAGAAGACAAAATGACAACAACAGTGAAACGACATGCTTTGGTGCCGGTGCTGTTAGCACTGTTGCACATGGGAAGCTATGCGCAAACGCCAGAGCAGTTCAGCGTGGCCACGTTGAACATCGACGGCCTGCCGCAGAAGGTCCTGGTGCTGAAAGTGAACCCCGACGGCCCCGGCGCTGCCGGCACGGCCAGGATTGGCAAGTATCTGGTGCAGAAGGGTTACGACCTGGTGTGCACGCAAGAAGACTTTAACTTCCACGATGTGCTGCTGACATGGATGGAAGACGACTATGCCAACGACGAGTGGAGCGGCGATGTGGGCATCGACGGCCACAGCATCGACCTGCTGCACCTGCAGAACCACCAGTTTGAATGCGACGGACTGGTGTCGTTCTGGAAGAAAGACATCGAGGTGACCTCGGCTGTGCGCACTCCCTGGAAGGCCGCCTTTGGCAAGTTCAGCCACGCCAACGACGAGATGGTAGCCAAGGGCTTCCGCCGCTATGAGGTGGCACTGCCCAGCGGGTTGCAGCTGCAGGTGTACAACATGCATATGGACGCCTCGGACGATTTGGACGAAGCCAACGGCATCGACACCAAGGACAAGGAAGCCCGCATGGCACAGTGGTGCCAGCTCAGGGACGACATCCTGAACCACATCGACGACCGTCCCATCATCGTCGTGGGCGACATGAACAGCCTCTATGGGCGCGACGACGTGAAGACCCGGTTCATCGACGCCATCGACGCCACAGGACTGGCCACCGTGAGCGACGTGTGGGTGGAGCAGTGCAACGGAGGCGAATATCCCGCCGACAGGGATGCCAGTTGGGTATTGGGCGAGAGCCTCGACAAGATTCTCTACATCAATCCCACCAACGGCAACCACATCAAGGCCACAAGCTACAGCATCGACAAGGAGGGCTACGTCTACAACGGCATGCCCCTGGGCGACCATTTCCCCGTGGTGGCCACATTCGAGACCGAGCGCAAGTCGACTACCGACATCAGCGACGTTCAACGTTCCTCGTTCAACGTCGAACACTACAACCTACAGGGACAGCGCATCAGCCAGCCCTCGCGAGGCATCAGCATCGAGCATCAGGGAGCTGTTGTAGTTAAAAAGTTGAACAAATAAAAGCATATTGAAATGATGAAAAAGACTATACTTACCCTTTTGGCCCTGGCAGGCATCCTGCTTTCGGCCAACGCGCAGAGCGAGGCCTACACCATCCTCTCGCAGCGCGACACCACGGTGAAGGCAAAGCTTTCGGACATTTCATTAGGCAGTCGCGCCGTGCGGCATTACATCTATGAATATCCGTCGAAAGATGTCGACGGCCAGCCCGTCACCATCAGCGGTGTCATCTTGGCGCCCTCTGACGTGGTAGACGGCAGCGTGCCCTGCGACGGCATCATCCTCTACAACCACTTCACGCTCAGCCGCCCCAGCCAGGCTCCCTCGCAGGGAGGCATCGATGTGCCCAGTGCCATACTGGCATGTCCGCTCAAGCCAAACTACATCATTGTGTCGAGCGACTACATCGGCTACGGCTCTTCCATCGACCATCCCATAGCCTATCTCTGCGGCGAAACCAATGCCCGCAACAGCCTCGACGGACTGGTGGCTGCACGTCAGCTGCTCGACGACGAGCAGATTCCGCAAGGCAAATACCTCTTTAACATGGGTTACTCGCAGGGCGGCACAGAGTCGATGTTTGCGGCCAAGCTGCGCGACATGGAGTACAAGGACAAGGGCATCACCTTCACCAAGACATTCTCCGGCGGTGGCATCCTCGACTATGGCGAACTCTATGCTGCATACGTGCGTGCCAACAAGTGCGACGACATCAACGACGTGGTGCTCATGGTCACCTCGGTCATCGAGAACTGTCACCTCGACATCGATTACCACGACATCTTCCTGGAGCCGGCAGCATCGTATGCCAAGGAGTATTTCGAATCAAAGGACAAGACGGTGGCAAGTGATGCCGGCATCAGCGACCTCACAGAGCTCAGCCAGTTATTCCAGCCCGCCTACCTCGACCTCACCAGCCCCGAGACAAAGGTGCTGATGGAAAAGTTCAAGGAGATAGGCATCGCCAACGGCTGGGAGCCCGACCCCACGCAGAACTACTACATTGAGCACAGCCGCCACGACAACTTCGTGCCCGTGCAGAGCTCCAGGCCCTTCCTCTCGTGGATGAGAGACAAAGGCTTCACCACGAGCATCGTTCCGGGGAAGACCACGCTGCAAACCAACATGATGGTGTTCAAGCTCAACCACAAGCTGTCGGCCGCCGTGTGGTTCATCCAGACCATGTCGGCCATTCAGTTCTGGCCCGTGCTCTACTACGAAGGCGAGCAGAACCGCTACTACCACGATATTGTTCACGACCTCAACCTGATGAAGGTCATCAAATATCTGGAGGGCTGGGGACTCGACCTGCGCAAGCTGATTACCAACAAAGAAAGCGGCGTTCGTGAGTTGCACGACGACATCCTGGAGGGTATCGACGACGGCACGCTGAAACCCGACGACGGCGTCTCGGTGCTTTATGCCGCCAACAGGGCCAGCTTCTTCGATGTCCTCGACCAGATTAACGGCTACCTGGCCAAGGTCGACCTCACCATCACCGACGTGCTTGAGATGCTCGACGACTCGGGCATCACGATAGTCGACCTCATCGAGGTCTACACCTATCTCACCACGCCGCCCACCGAGGAGGAGGAAGCAGAAGCACAGGAAAGCCCCATCTTCACTCTCACCGAGGATGTCGAGGCCCCCATCTATCTGCTGCGCCTCTACGAAAAGACGCTCGCCAACTGGCTGCTCCTGGGAGGCATCGACGTGAACTACGACCAGTGGGGCTGGTAACGTGTAGTTCTCATCAGCTTTAGATTTTCAAAAAATCCTTCACGGCACTCACAAGCTGCTTATTACAAGCTTGTTGCCGTGAAGGATTTCTTATTCTCGGCTACCCACGCTACGACCTCACATACACTTTATGCGTGCCGCAGCCTCTCGACACGAAGCCAGACTCGGGCAACTGGCTGAGCCTGCGCAGTTCGGCCGATGCCTTCGAGCGCGAGAGCCCCGTCAGCGCCACATAGTTGCCCACACGCATGAATGCGTTTTGCTCCATATAGTCCCTTGCCAAGGCCATCCGCTCCTCAAGGGTGTAGGCCGACGGGCACAGACGGCACACCCCACCCCGTTCCAACGTACAGTCATCATTGGTTTTGTGCACCAGCCGTTTGTCCACCCGGAAGCCAATGCCGCTCACCTCTATGCTTTGGGCATTGCGCTTTGGTTCGTCCTGCTCAAAGCCGTCCTGCTCCTTGTCGTCCCTCACGCTGAGCTTGGCCGTGAAGGTGCCAAGGCCGTCGATGCTGACAGAGTAGCCGTGTGCCAGCAAGTGGGGCAGCACATCGGCAATCATCGTCACCACGGCCTCCACCGTCGAGCGCGCCAGTCCGCTGCCGTCACAGGCGCACCGGTCGACGAACTTGCGGTGACTGATGTTTCCCACTCGCTGCATACAGTAGTAAGCCTGCGTCTGGCCGGTGCCGTTCAGGTCGGCCATCTCTTTCTTGTAATACTTTGCCATCTTTTTTCTGTTTTTATCCGATTAGTGGCGCAAAAATACAAAACCGCCAGCATGCCGTCAAGCGCACCTCCCGAATTTAACATTTCTTGCACCATTTTTACATTTCACGTCGTGGTTCTTATAGATTACGTCGAAGTTTACATAGTTTTCGAGACAAGCCATATAAACCACGACGAGAAACAAAGAAACGGAAACTGAAAGTGACGTTTTAATGCAAAAATGGGGTAAAAAAAAGTATTCTTTACCTTAATTTAAGGGGGTTAATTGTCCGAAATTGGTGGAAAAGTTGTAACTTTGCATCGCAAAGTTTGTAATACAGCAGACAAAATGGCTAAGATAACAGTAAAAATACACAGATAACGGTCGTAAGTATCAACGAGCGCGATTACATTTCGCTCACTGATATGGTGCGCAATATTGAGAATGGTCTCGCTCTCATTGAGAAATGGCTCCGCAATAAGAACACTATTGAGTTCTTGGGCATTTGGGAGGAGATGTACAATCCCAATTTTAATTCCCCCGAATTCGAGGGAATTAAAAATGCAACAGGGCATAACCGTTTTATCTTGTCGGTGAAGCAGTGGGTGGAGAAGAACAACTCACGCGGCATCATCGCAAAGGCTGGGCGTTATGGCGGTACCTACGCCCACAAAGACATAGCCTTCGAGTTTGCTACTTGGGTATCACCACAATTCAAGCTCTATCTCATCCAGGAGTTTGAACGAATGAAGAGTGAGGAGCAGAAGCAATTGGGTTGGACGGCGAAGCGTGAACTGTCGAAGATTAACTATCGCATTCACACGGATGCCATCAAGCTGAACCTGATTCCTGAAGAGGTGACGACAGCACAGGCCAGCATCATCTATGCAGAGGAAGCAGACGTGCTCAATGTTGCCATGTTCGGACAGACGGCCAAGCAATGGCGTGAAGCCCACACTGAGCTGAAAGGGAACATCCGTGACTATGCTTCCATCAATGAACTCATTTGTCTGGCTAATATGGAAAACATCAATGCCGTTCTCATCGATGAGGGAGTTCCGCAGGGCGAACGCCTTGTGCGGCTCAATAAAATAGCCATCAATCAAATGCGTGTGTTGGAAAATGATGATAACCGCAACTTGTTAAAATAGTTTACTACTCTCTCAGGTACATCTCTATTCGAACATTTATTTATTCATGAAACTAAAGACGAAGACCTGAAGCAGTGTCTTCTGTGTCTTCCGTGTTCTCTGTGGATAGAATCTGTGGGCAAATGCTTTTTTTCGGGGGAAAAGTGTTTTCATTTGGGCAATTTTTCGATACTTTGCCGTCTACGAGCGCGAAATAACTGGGTCTCGGCAAAAAAAGGAACAAGTTCCTTTGTTTTGCTCTCGACTTTTCGTAACTTTGCCGTCTACAATGGCGAAATTACTGGGTCTCGGCAAAAAAAGGAACAAGTTCCTTTGTTTTGCTCTCGACTTTTCGTAACTTTGCGGCGTGAACAAGAGAACCGATGATAGTGGACAGGCTGGCATGGAGACGCTGAAAGAGAAGACGGCCAAGGGTTTGTTGTGGGGCGGCATGAACAATGGCGTGCAACAGATTGTGGGGCTGGTGTTCGGCATCATCCTGGGACGGCTGCTGGATCGCGACGACTTTGGGATGATGGCCATGATTGCCATCTTCTCGGTGGTGGCCAACAACCTGCAATCGAGTGGCTTCAAAACCGGACTGGTGAACCTGCGCGAGCCTCGCCACGAGGACTACAACTCGGTGTTTTGGTTCAACATCTTAGCGGGCATAGCGCTCTACGTAGTGCTATTCTTCTGCTCGCCACTCATCGCTGCCTACTATCACCAACCTGAGCTCACGTGGCTGTGCCGCTATGTATTCCTGGGCTTCGTGTTCAGCAGCTGGGGCATGGCCCAGGCGGCCTACCTCACCAAGAACCTGCAGGTGAAGCAGCTGGCACAATGCGGCATGACCGCCGTGCTGCTGTCGAGTGTGGTGGGTGCCCTGCTGGCCGTGCTACACATGGGCTACTGGGCGCTGGCCACGCAGAGCCAGCTCTTCATCCTCACCAACACACTGCTGATGTGGCACTTCAGCAGTTGGCGCCCCACCCTGGACATCAACTTCGAACCCGTGAAGCGACTATTCCCTTTCAGCGTGAAGATCTTGGTGACCAATATCTTCACCGACATCAATGCCAATGTGATGAACATCATGCTGGGACGCCACTTCACCGCACGCGACACGGGCGACTACAACCAGGCCTACCAATGGAGTTTCAAAGGCTCGATGCTCATCCAGAACATGGTGAAGGCCGTGGACCAGCCGGTGCTGGTGGGCTTGGAAGATGAACGCGAGCGGCAGCTACGGGTGCTGCGCAAGATGGTGCGCTTCACGGCCTTCGTCAGCTTCCCCCTGCTCTTCGGCTTGGGCTTGGTGGCCCACGAGTTCATCGTGCTCACCATTGGAGAGAAGTGGGCCACGTCGGCGCAATTGTTGCCGTGGCTGTGCTTCAGCGGAGCCTTCATGCCCCTCTCGGCACTGCTCAGCGACCTCATCGTGAGCCGTGGCCGCAGCGACATCTTCATGTGGTGTACCATCGTGCTGGGCGTTGCCCAAGTGGTGCTCATGTCCACGCTGTGGCCGCAGGGCATCCGTGTGATGGTGATGGCCTTCGTGGCGCTCAATGTGGCGTGGATGGGCGTATGGTTCTTCTTCGTCAACCGCCTCACGGGCTACGCTCCGCTGTCGTTCCTCAAGGACGTGGCACCCTTTGCCCTGGCCGCCGCCGCCGTGATGGCCGCCACCGGGTGGGTCACCAATGCCATCGAACCGCTGTGGCTACTGCTGACGGTGCGCATCTTGCTGGCTGCCCTACTCTACTATATAGTGATGCGCGTGGCCCGTGTGCAGATCCTTGCCGACTGCCAGCAGTTCTTGGCAGCAAGATTCGGAAAGAGAAAGAACAGAAAAGAAATAGAAAAACGTTAAATCATAAATCGAAATCAACATGATGAAAACAATCAGAATCCTGATGGCCGCCACAGTCCTGCTGCTGGTTGCTTCGTGCACCCCGAAGGAAGGCCCCAGCAAGAAGTATGAAATCAAAGGCACCGCCGAGTTTGCCGATGGCAGCATCCTGCTGCTTACCGATGCCGAGGGGCAGACACTCGACACCATCGTGGTGAAGGACGGGAAGTTCAGCTACAGCGGACCTTCCGACAGCGTGCGCCACTGCTCCATCAACGTGGAGAGCGACCCCTTCAACAGCGTGAGCTTCCTCACCGAGGAGGGCGTCATCAGCATCAATATCGCTGCCGAGGCTGGCAAGTCGACCATCGCAGGCACCGAGGCCAACGATGCCCTGCAGAAACTCTCGGAAGAAACGAACCCCTTCTACGACAAGATTCATGACATTGAGCGCATCGTCTACAGCGACACCGTGCTGAGCAAGGACAGCGAGTGGGCACTGGCCGAGCGCTACATGCAGCTCTATAACGAGGTGAACAAGCGCATTCAAGAAGCTGCTGAACAGAATATCGGCAACGAACTGGGTTATATGCTGTTACTGAAGTATATCGACCCACAGGAAACTCCCGAACTGGTCAAAAACCTGTTGGCCAAACTGCCCGAAAAGTTTCGTCAGCGCCAGCAGATTGCCGACCTGGAAGCAGTGCTGAAAGCGGGGGAAGCCATCGAGAAAGGTCAGACGATAAGCGACTTCGCACTCAACACCCCACAGGGTGAACCGCTGAGCGTGATGAGCGAGGTGAGCAAGAACAAGGTCACCATCCTCGACTTCTGGGCTTCGTGGTGCGGCCCCTGCCGCAACGAGATGCCCTTCATGAAGGAGCTCTACACCACCTATCGTCCCAAGGGGCTTGGCATCGTGGGCATCTCGCTCGACGAAAGTGCCGCCGACTGGAACCGCGCCATCACCGACCTGAAGATTGACTGGCCCCAGATGTCGGACCTGAAAGGCTGGGAGTGCTCGGCTGCAAAAACCTTCCAAGTGAAGGCTATCCCCTATCTGATCATCCTCGACAACGAAGGACGAATACTGGAAAAAGGGCTCCGTGGAGAGGAACTTAAGCAGTTTGTCGACGGTCTGCTGCAGTAGTTTATAAACTTTTTGCCAATTTTTCTTGTTATTTAAAGAAAAATAACTATCTTTGCAGACGGAAACTTAATCATTAAAACTTAAAACAATGAATTACAAGAATCTGCTCCTTACTGCTGCCATGGTTCTGACGGTCAATGTCGCCACCGCACAGGAAGACGTGAAGTCGTATTCGTATGTGGAAGCTCAAGGCGGCTTGCAGTTGACCTCCACCAATGTGGAAATGACCAAGCTGCTGACTCCCACCGCTGCCCTCAGCTTCGGCCATTATTTTTCGCCTGTGGTGGGCGTCAGGCTGCATGTGAACGCTTGGCAGTCAAAGTCGGGCTTCAAAGACCTCGACAAGTACTACAAGTGGAAATACATCACGCCATCGGCCGATGTGATGTTCAATCTCACCAACCTGTTCTCTTCGGAGGTGAGCCATCCGTTGAACGTGATCCTGCTGGGTGGTGTAGGTCTCAACTATGCTTGGGACAACGACGAGCTGAAGGACTTGGCCGTGCCCGTCACAAGAGTGCCCCTGGCCTGGGACGACAACCGGCTGAACCACAACCTGCGTGCTGGTCTGCGATTGGAAACCGACGTGACGAAGCCCCTGGGACTCTCGCTTGAGTTGGCCGCCAACTCGATTGACGACCGCTTCAACTCGAAGACCAACGATGCCGACGACTGGCAGTTCACAGCCATGCTGGGTATCAACTACCGCTTCGGAATGCGCACCAAGAAGGCGGAGCCGAAGCCCGCTCCCATCGTGCAGAAGGTGGTGGAGGAGCCCGCCCCAGTGGTAACAGAGAAACCTGCCGAGGTGCCCGCAACGCCCATCGTGGAGCAAAAGAAGCCCGAGCCCCCCGCAAAGAAGGCTGTCGTGAAGAAGGACCAGCTGAGGGAGGAGATCTTCTATGTCATCTGCAAGAGCAATCCCCAGGAGGGTGGACAGGACCAGCTGAAGCGTGTGGCCGACTTTATGAAGAAGTATAAGGATGCCAAGGTGCAGGTGGTGGGCTATGCCGACAAGGGCACCGGCAATCCCGAGGTGAACAAGATGTATGCCGAGCGCCGTGCCACCGAGTGTAAGGATGCACTGGTGAACAAGTATGGCTGTGATGCTTCGCGCATCAGCATCGATTCGAAGGGCGACACCGTGCAGCCGTTCGCAGAGAACGACAAGAACCGTTGCGTCATCATCGAGTCGACGGCACAGTACACCGTTTACGAGTAAAAACGAGAAAGACTCGAAAGAGTATTCCCCATTCAAGCCCCGAGGGGGCTACGATAGACCTCAAACTATCGTAGTCCCCTCGGGAACTGTATGGGGGAATGCTATTTACAAATGGTTGTCGCGGGGAAACACCACGCTGGGCTTGAAGCTGCGAGCCTCCTCAAAGTCCATCAAGGCGTAGGCGATGATGATCACAGTGTCGCCCACCTGCACACGTCTGGCAGCGGCACCGTTCAGGCAGATGCAGCCCGAACCGCGCTCGCCACAAATGACGTAGGTGTCGAAGCGCTCGCCATTGTTGTTGTTCACCACCTGCACCTTCTCGCCAGCTATCAGGTTGGCAGCGTCCATCAAATCCTCGTCGATGGTGATGCTACCCATGTAGTTCAAGTTGGCTTCGGTCACCTGCACGCAGTGCAGCTTCGACTTCATGATTTCAATTAACATCGGCTTTTTTTAGGTTTTACGAAAATACGAAAAAATTTCAGTTCATCCTTTATATTTAATATGGTCGATGAGGCGTATGGGGGTGGCTCCACAATACACGGTGATGCATCCCACCACATAGGGTGAATCGTCCCACTCGGCCACATCCTGAAGCGTGTTTCCATCCACTATCGAGAAGTACTCCACCTCCAAGCCGTCGACGGCATTGATGTCGCTGACCACCTTCTCGTGCGTTTCCTTAAGTGTGTGATTCTTTGCGTATTCGGTGCTTTCCCTCAAGGCTTTGTAGATAGCTGGGGCGATGGCTCGCTCACTGGCGCTGAGCAGGGCGTTGCGGCTGGAGCGTGCCAGCCCGTCGGCCTCGCGCACAATGGGGCATTCCACAATCTGAACGTTCAGTTGCAGGTGTTTCACCATGGCCTTCACCACGGCAATCTGCTGCCAGTCCTTCTCGCCAAAGTAGACGCGGTCGGGACGGACAATGTAGAACAATCGGCTCACCACCTGGCACACCCCATTGAAGTGACCGGGACGATGAGCACCTTCCATCACCGTGCTCACGGGTGGATATTCAAAATGACGGCGGTCGGGTGTGGGATACATCTCCTCCACCTCAGGGGCCAGCACATAGTCAGCCTTGCATTGCTCCAGTAAGCGGCAGTCGCTGTCAAGGTCGCGGGGGTAGCGGTTCAGGTCGCCCTGGTCGTTGAACTGTGTGGGGTTCACAAACACCGACACCACCGTTACATCGTTCTGCTCCACCGAGCGGCGCACCAGCGAGGCATGTCCCTCGTGAAGAGCACCCATCGTAGGAACCAAACCTACACTCTTGCCAGCCTTGCGGTCGTCGAAGAGTGCATTCTGCAAGTCAACAATCTTTTTGAATACTTTCATCTACTTTTTGAACTTTAAACTATAAAACTTTGCGCTTTGAAGTTTGCTGTTTTGGGGTGCAAAATAACAACAATTTTCGCAAACAAGAAAAAAAAAGACTAAAAATAAACCTATAAAATGTCACTTTTTCCTAAAATTGCACAGATTATTCGCTTTTATGCAAGATTTTTTGTACCTTTGCGGTGCAAATACAAACCATAGAGCGAATGGCAAAACAAAAAATCCTATTCATCAACCAGGAGATTGCACCGTACGTGCCCGACAATGACTTGTCTATTATGGGTCGCGAGCTGCCCCGAGCCATGCAGGACCGTGGCCACGAGATTCGCACATTCATGCCCAAGTGGGGAACCATCAACGAGCGCCGAGGACAGCTTCACGAGGTACAACGCTTGTCGGGGATGAACCTGATCATCGACGACACCGACCACCCCCTTATCATTAAGGTGGCAAGCATCCAGAATGCTCGTGTGGCCGTGTACTTCATCGACAACGAGGATTATTTTGCAAAGCGGCAGATGACCACCGACGAGCTAGGCATCGACTATCCCGACAACGGCGAGCGTGCCATCTTCTTTGCACGCGGCGTGCTGGAGACGGTGAAGAAACTCCGCTGGGTGCCTGATGTCATCCACTGCCAAGGCTGGATGAGCGCCGTGGTGCCACTCTATGTGAAGACGGCCTACGCCGACGAGCCTTCGTATGCAGGCACCAAGGTGGTGACATCGCTCTTCAACAAACGCCTCACCAACGACTTGGGAAGCAAATTCAAGCAGAGCCTCGCCTTCCGCGATGCCAAGCCCGAGCTGCTGGCTGACTATAGCGACAACTTCGGGTTTGAAGAACTCGAGAAACTGGCCATCGACTATAGCGACGGCATCATCCTGGCCCAAAACGATGTGAACCCCCAGCTGCTCGACCACGTGAAGCAGAAAGGACTGCCCACGCTGGAGTATCAGGAAGACTTCGCCGAGGCCTACGAAAACTTCTACGAGACCATTTAGTTCATTTAATCTGCAAAGATGAAACTACGTTCATACATGGCTGCTGCAATTGCGCTGGTGGCCATTTATTCTTGCGAGAACGACGACCTGAACATCGGCCAGTCGCTCACCAGCGAAAACGACAAGCTGCAGGTGTCGACCACCACCTACGAGGTCACCACCCGCACCATCTTGGCCGACTCGGTGCTCGCTCAGTCGGCCGATTGCTACTTTGGACGTGTGCGCGACCCACAGACCGGAGCCGACGTCACCAGCGAGTTCACCACTCAATTTCATCTGTTGGAGCACATGTACCTCTCCCCAGAGGAGAAAATCCTGAGCCGAGCCGAAGGCAGAGCCGTCGCCGACTCGTGCGACATCATCCTCTACATACAAGCCCCGTCAACACAAGACGACAGCCTCACCGCCATGAAGATGCGCGCCACCGAGCTGCGCGCCCCACTCGAGGAAGGACGCCGCTACTATTCCAACTTCAATCCCACCGAGGCCGGGATGTTGCGGGCCGACGGCATCCGCCGCAGCGTGGTGTTCAGCTATGCCGACCTTTCCGAGACCGACTCGGCACGCACCAGCGACTCCTACCAGCCCGCCATCCGCGTGATGCTCAACCAGCCCTACACCGCCACCGACGGCACCGTCTACAGCAACTATGGCACCTACATCATGCGCCAATACTACGACCACCCCGAGCGCTTTGCCAATTCCTTCACTTTCGCCCACACCGTGTGCCCCGGCTTCCTCTTCGAGATCACCGACGGTCTGGGCTTCCACTCACGCGTGTCCGACATTGGCCTGCGCGTGTTCTACACCCTGCAGGGCGACACCTCAGTGATCAACGCACGGCTGGTGCTGGCAGGCACACGCGAGGTGCTGCAGACCACTTACGTGCACAACGACCAAGCTTCGCTGGAGCGAATGGCACAGGAGACGCAGCACACCTACCTAAAGACACCGGCAGGACTCTTCACCGAGGTTACCCTGCCCGTGGCACAAATCAAGCAAAGCCACGAAGGCGACTCGCTGCTGGCCGCCAAACTCACGTTCCTGCGACTCAACAACCAGTCGAGCGACACACGCTTGTTCTCCGTCCCCACAACACTGCTGTTGGTGCAGAAAGACAGCTTGAAGAGCTTCTTTGAAAACGGAAAAGTGCCCGACAACCTCACATCCTACTACACCACCTACAACTCTACACAGGCCAGCTACTATCAGAACAACACCTATACGTTCAGCAACATCTCGTCGCTCATCACGGCCCTGTGGCAGCAGCGCGCGAAAGGCGTGGCTGCCGACCCCAACTGGGAGACTAACCATCCCAACTGGAACAAGATGGTGCTCGTGCCCGTTTCAACCACCACGTCCTCGTCGAGCAGCAGCATCGTCGGCGTTCATCACGACATGTCGCTCACCAGCACCCGACTGGTGGGAGGCCCCGACAATCCCAACGAGCCCATCCGCATCAGCGTCGTCTATGCCAAGTTCAAATAAGAATTAAGCTGCAGGGCACCATGGCCGACGGATATTTGGAGAAACACCAGCAGGACTATGAGGCTCGGCGCGAGGCATTCCTGCGCCGACAGCGCCACCTCCCCCCGCTGAAACCTCGCCCACAACGCCCCGACGACGAGGCACTGTAGCCCACTATTAAGCCCCTCAGTTCTTGGACGAGCCATGAACTGAGGGGCTTATGAACTAAGGAGGGCTACAGTTTACTCTCCCAGAAGCTTCTTCTTCCATGCGTCGATTTTCTCGTCGATGTCTTTCACTCGGGCATTCTGTTCGTCGTTGCGCAGCTGCTCGGTCTTCATCAGCTGGTTCGTGATGGGCCACACCTCCTCTTGCAGTTCCATGATGTCGTCGATGACGTCCTCGCCGGCTTCGCTACGCTTCTGCAGGTCGTCGTACTTTGCGAAATAGTCCTCGTAGGCCTTTACAGCGGCCTCAGGATCGTCGACTTCCTGGGTGGTGGTCTCCACTACTTCGGCAGCGGCCTCGCCACCCCGCTGCTTCTTGCTGTCACTGCACGAAGCCAAGAACAAGCCGAAGCATGCGGCCAAGGCAAAGAACAATGGTTTCTTCATTTTAGGCAGGTATATTTTTTTCGTTCAGAGTTCTGTGTCGTCCGTATTGTCCACGTCGTCGGTGGAGATTTCCTCCAGTTCCTCTGGAGTCACCTCCTCGAAGTCGTCCTGCTCTGACTCTTGTGGTGTGGCCACAGGCTCTTCGGCAGGCGTTTCTGGCTGAGTGGGCACCACCGGCTCTTCTTCCACTACTGCTGGCACCTCCGGCTCGGGCTCCATGGGGTCGAGTGGCGGCAGCTCGTCGAGCGTGGTTGCTGGCAGTGGGGCTGGATCCTCTTTCTTGTCGGTCACCATCTCCTGCTCCTCGGGCTGTTCGGTAGCTGCCGCCAGCTGCTGACGTGCATTGTCGGCGATGTAGAGCCCCGTGAGGATACCGATGAGGGCGATGATGGTGCCCACGACGATGGAGGTGGTCCAGCTGGTGCGTTTATCTGACATAGTAGATCTCCTTTAGCTTGTGGTCGCCCATGATGCGGCTCTTGTCCACCTCGCCCTTCACGCCTTTGAGACGTCCTTTGCTGGTGTATTGCCAAATGATGTAGTCGCGGCCATCAGCCAACTGTGGCTGCTCGTCGCTGTACATCGCTATCATGAGTGGATAGCCTTCGAGGCGGCCTTGCAGGTGCTTGTTGTAGAAGTTGCGATAGGTGTAGACGAGGGGCTTCTGGTGGTATGCCTCTTCCATGAGGCGCAACATCTTGTTGAGCGAGTCGCAGAACTGCTCGGTGGGCATGCCGGCGTCGGTCTCCACGTCGAGCATGGGTATGAGGTCTTGCTCGGCGGGCAAGCACTGCGCCTTGAAGTTGTGTATCTGCATGCTCAGGTTCACCTTTGGACGGAAGAAGTGGTAGCTGCCCACCTTCAGGTCGTGGCTGTGGGCCATCTCAATGTTGCGCAGATAGAGCGGGTCCTGGTTGTCCTTTCCCTCGGTACACTTCAGGTAGACGTAGGCCATGTTGGTGTCGTCGCCGACAGCATTCCAGAATACTTCGTTCTGATAGTGGCTCACGTCGATGCCATGCACATGCGAGCAGGTGTCTTCGCAGGCATGGAAGGGGTCGGCGTCGTGCAGGCTCAGCTTCACGGGCTTGGGTGCAACGTACTTGACGGCGCGGCGCGGCGTGGCACGCCGGCGCACGGTCTTGCGCTTCCGCGGGGCGGCCTCGCACACCATTGCCACAATCAGGCAAAGCAACATCAGCAGGGTGAATCTCCTCATTATACTCTTTTTCGCTTTACAATTATCATTTTTTCTAAACAACGGATTAAGACGGATTGCACGGATTTCAGGGCTTTATTCTTGATTTCACGGATGGAATAAATTCAATCCGTATAATCCGTTAAATCCGTTTTAATCCGTTGTTTTAAATCATCAGTTCTTGCTGATCTTGATGTTCAGTTTGAACTCTCCGAAGTCCACTTCCTGTCCGTCGTTCTGTGCTATGCAGATGTCGTTGGCCAGGACTTGTGTCTTCACGTAGTCGCCAAAGGCGGCGACGGTTGGCTCCATCTTCTCGTTGGGGGCGATGGTGAGCACTATGCGGTCGGTGATTTCCAGTCCGCTCTCCTTGCGCATGTTCTGAATGCGGTTGATGAGTTCGCGTGCCAGTCCCTCTTGCAGCAGTTCGTCGTTCAGTTCCACCTCGAGTGCCACGGTGAGTGCACCGTCGTTGGCCACCTGCCATCCGGGGATGTCCTCGCTGATGATTTCCACGTCGGCGGCATCGACGTCAAGCTGCTGACCCTCTGCGCTGATGGCGATGGTTCCGTTCTGCTCCAGCTGTGCTATCTGCTCCTGCGTGAGGGCATCGACGGCGGCGGCCACAGCCTTCATCAGCTTGCCGTATTTCTTTCCCATCACGCGGAAGTTGCACTTCACTTTCTTCACCAGGATGCCCTGCCCCTCGACGAATTTCATCTCCTTCACGTTCACCTCGTTCAGGATGAGCTGCTTCACAGCTTCGATGCGAGCGCGCTGCTCGTCGGTGGCGGGAATCATGATGCACTGCAGTGGCTGGCGCACCTTGATGCTCACCTTCTTTCTGAGGGCCAGCACCATGGATGTGATTTTCTGTGCCATCTCCATGCGAGCCTCCAAGTCGGTGTCGATGAGTGCTTCGTCGGGCGTGGGGAAGACGTCGAGGTGCACCGAGTCTTTCGCTCCTCCCAGGTCGCGATAGAGCTGGTCGGCATAGAACGGTGCCAAGGGTGCGATGAGCTTGGCGACGGTCATCAGGCTGGTGTAGAGCGTGTCGTAGGCCGAGCGCTTGTCGTCGGTCATGTCCTTGCCCCAGAAGCGCTTACGCTGCGTGTGCACATACCAGTTGGAGAGGTCGTCGTTCACGAAGGCGTCGATGAGGCGGCCGGCGCGGGTGGGGTCGTAGTTCTCCATCTCCACCGTCACCTTCTTCACCAGCGTGTTCAGGCACGACAGGATCCAGCGGTCGATTTCGGGCCGTTGTGTGTGTTGTGGCATTGCCGCAACAGAAGGTTCGTAGCCATCGACGTTGGCATAGAGGGCAAAGAAGGAGTAGGTGTTGTAGAGGGTGCCGAAGAACTTGCGGCTCACCTCGGCCACGCCCTCGGGGTCGAACTTCAGGTTGTCCCACGGCTCGCTGTTGGTCATCATATAGAAGCGAACGGCGTCGGAGCCGTACTTGTCAATCATGTCGAAGGGATTGACCACATTGCCCACGCGCTTCGACATCTTGTTGCCCTTGGCATCGAGCACCAGTCCGGTGGAAACGACGTTCTTAAAAGCCACGGAGTCGAAAATCATCGTGGCGATGGCGTGCAGGGTAAAGAACCAACCGCGCGTCTGGTCCACGCCCTCGTTGATGTAGTCGGCGGGGTAGAACTTGCGCTCGTCCACGAGGTCGCGGTTCTCGAAGGGATAGTGCAGCTGGGCGTAGGGCATGGCTCCGCTGTCGAACCACACGTCGATGAGGTCGCTCTCGCGCTTCATGGGTTTGCCCGTGGGCGACACCAATTTAATATAGTCCACGTAGGGACGGTGCAGGTCGATGCGGTCGTAGTTCTCCTGACTCTGGTCGCCAGGCACGAAACCCTTCTCTTTCAGCGGGTTCTGCTCCATCACGCCGGTTGCCACGGCCTTCTCAATCTCGTTGTAGAGCTCTTCGACCGAGCCGATGCAGATCTCCTCGCCGTCCTCCGAGCGCCAGATGGGCAGCGGTGTGCCCCAGAAGCGCGAGCGCGAGAGGTTCCAGTCGTTGAGGTTGTCGAGCCAGTTGCCAAAGCGGCCGCTGCCGGTGCTCTCCGGATGCCAGTTGATGGTGCGGTTCAGCTCGCTCATGCGCTCCTTCATCGACGAGCTGCGGATGAACCACGAATCCAGCGGATAGTAGAGCACGGGCTTGTCGGTGCGCCAGCAGTGGGGATAGTTGTGCACATGCTTCTCAATCTTGTAGACCTTGTCCTGTGCCTTCAGGTCCATGCAGATGCTGATGTCGAGCGTCTCGTCCTTGTCGGTGAGGGTGTCGTCGTAGGCGTTCTTCACATAGCGTCCGGCAAACTTCTGCCACTCCTCCACGTTCACATACTGCTTCACGAAGTCGGGGTCGAGGTCGTCGATGGGATAGTACTTTCCCTGCAAGTCGACCACAGGGCGCTCGTTGCCTTTCTTGTCGATGAGCACGATGGGGCAGATGCCGGCCTGCTTGGCCACGAAGGCATCGTCGGCACCGAAGTTCGGGGCGATGTGCACAATGCCGGCACCGTCGTCGGTGGTCACATAGTCGCCGGGAATGACGCGAAAGGCGTCGCCCATGGGCTTGATGGCGGGCATCAGCTGCTCGTACTCCATGCCCACAAGGTCGGTGCCCTTGTAGCGGCCAACGATGCGATAGGGCATGAACTTCTCGCCCTTCTTGAATGGGGGCATCTCGCCGCCGTCGGTCATCTCGCCTTCGGGAGCCAGGTAGGCAGCCAGACGGGCCTCGGCCAGGATGATGGTGATGGGCTTGGCAGTGTAGGGGTTGTAGGTCTCCACTGCCACATAGTCAATCTTCGGGCCTACGCAGAGTGCCGTGTTGGCGGCCAGCGTCCACGGTGTGGTGGTCCAAGCCAGGAAGTAGGCCGTCCCCCACCCTGTCATCTCGGGCTTGGGGTTCTTTATGCGGAACAGGGCGGTGCATGTGGTGTCCTTCACGTCGCGATAGCAGCCGGGCTGGTTCAGCTCGTGACTGCTCAGGCCAGTGCCGGCGGCGGGACTATAGGGCTGGATGGTGTAGCCCTTGTAGAGCAATCCTTTCTCATAGAACTGCTTCAGCAGCCACCACAGCGTCTCGATGTATTTGTTATCGTAGGTGATGTAGGGGTTGTCCAAGTCCACGAAGTAGCCCATGCGCTCGGTCAGCTCGCGCCACTCTTGGGTGTAAGCCATCACGTTCTCGCGGCACTTCTGGTTGTATTCCTCGGTGCTGATGTAACGAGGCGACTCGGGGTTGTCGATGTCGGCCTTGGTGATGCCCAGGCTCTTCTCCACACTCAGCTCCACGGGCAGTCCATGGGTGTCCCATCCTGCCTTGCGCAGCACCTGCTGCCCTTGCATGGTGTGGTAGCGGTTGAAGGTGTCCTTCAACGCGCGACCCAGCACATGGTGGATGCCGGGATGGCCGTTGGCCGAGGGGGGACCCTCGTAGAACACAAATTGCGGACATCCCTCGCGCTCGCTGATGGAGCGATGGAAGATGTCCTCGTTCATCCACTTCTGCAGCATCTCGCTGTTCACCTGTGTCAGGTTCAAGCCGTTGTATTCGGCGAATTTCTTTGTCATGATCTTTGTTGCTTTCTCGATTTGGGGTGCAAAGTTACTGCTTTTTTTTCAATTAGCGTTGTGTTTTTTGCTAAAAAATCTCAACCAGGGCTTCATCGCCGAAAGAAAACGAAAAACCCTCGGCAACGAGGTTCATCTGTTGCCGAGGGCTTTTAGGGTTTTATAGCCTTTTTGACTACTTCATCATAATCTTCTTGGCCTTGCCATCGCTGACGATAATGTTCAGACCTGGCTGCAGCTTGCTCTGACGGATACCCGAGATGGAGTAGATGCCGTCGGGAGCACGGTTGATGTCGACCGTTCTGATACCTGCTGCCAGCGGGCCTTCCCATCCGCTGTTGTCGCCCTTGGCAACGAGTGTCAGCGTCCAGCCGCCAACGGAGTACCAAGCACCGCCGAACACCTTCGGGGTCTTGCTGGCCTCGGTTCCGGCCATCGTACCGATGAGCAGCTCGTGGTTCTTCACTTCAATGCCGTTCATCTCCTGGTGCTGCCAGCCGCGGCCATTGCCATCGTTGGCGTTGAAGATGGCAAACTGCTCGTCAGTGTAGGTTCCTGCATTCCAAGCAGCCTCGGCCTCTTCCCACATCGGACCATGATTGTCGCTGGCCACGATGACGGTGTCCTCGCCCAGATCCGTATAGGTCTTGTAGTAGTTCATGGGAATCTCCACGAACACGGTGTCGTTGCTCACAGCATTGAGGATGTAGGCACCCTCGGCCGGCGTACGGGTGTAGACACCCACGTTATACGTACCGTTGGGCAGCTCGGTGATGAGCTGGGTAGCGATGAAGCCTACCAGACCGTTGGAATTGTAGGAGTCGATGTAGCGAGTTGACGAACCGTCGTACCACTGTCCGCCGTTCGTGTTGTTGTTACCGTTGCCCTTGTTGAAGTCCCAACCTGTTTCTGCCTCCAGCTTCGGGTTCTGGATGAAGGCCGTGTAGTCGGTGGCGTTCTCGTCGTCGAAGAGGTTCTGCTTCTTCACCACTCTCATCATCTCGTTCAGCTTAGCCAGCAGCTCGTTCACGGTCTCCAGGTCGCGCATCTCGGTTGTGAGGGTAGCCTTCTGCTGGGCCATGAGGTCGTTCAGGGCAGCCTTACCAGCAGCCGAAGCCGATGCAGCCACGCTGGCAGCCTCGTTATAGACGGGCGTGTAGACGTTCAGATAGTTCTTCAACAGGTCTACGGTAGCGTCGAACTTGGTATAGGTAGCGGTGTCGCAAGCAATCCACTTCTGAACATAGTTGTAGGCGAACGACACAATGTCCTCGGCAGCGCCATAGCCCTCGCCGCCATTCTTCTTCAGCGTGTAGTATACGGTGGGAATGGTCTTGCCCTCGATGGTACCGTCGCTGGGGATATACTCCTCGTACTTGTTCTCACTCTTCTGTGCCTCGTTCATGGCCTCTTGCAGACCCGTCATAGCCGGAACATAGTCGGTGGCGTTGCTGTAGAGGGCAATGGCATCGTTCAAGGCCTGCTTGTCGAGTGCGAAGTGCATGCCGGCAGCAAACTCCTGGGCAGCGTTCAGCTTCTTGACGTAAGCTCCCTCGACAGCCTCTGCGGGAGCCTCACCCAGATAGTAGAGATGGAAGTTGGTGGCGCAGAACCATCCTGCAGCACCCGAACCATTGCCAGTACCCTCGGCACCGATGGTCAGCTTTCCGTCTACCACGAGCACCTTCTGGCTGGCATCCATGGCCAGTGTCTCCCACTCGTTGTAGTCCCAGCCCTCCTGAGTGAGCGAACCGGAAATCTTCTTCTCGGCAATGCTCTGGCCAAACACATGCTGGTTGGTCAGGCAGGAGCTCTGTGTCACCAGGTCGGCGCTGATGGTGTAGTAGCCGTTAGGCAGACCCTCGATGTCCTGTGCCACAGCCAGTGTGGTGGTGAAATTGTTGTTCCAAGCATTCCAGCAACTACGCTGACGCTGCCAGTTCAAACGCTGGTCGCCGCCCTCGGCACCGGCAATGTACCATCCAGCGCTGGTCAGGTCGGGACTGCTGGCACTGCCTTCCACATAGAGGTCGTTGCCCTCCTCGTCGTAGCGCTTAGGGAACGCCCATTCGCTGTCGATGAACGAAGGCTCGGCACTCGACTCAATGAACCAGGGATGACTGATGAAGATGGTGAAGTCGGCAGGATTCTCCTCGCTTCCCGTCTGCGACATAATGTAAGCCCGGATTGCGGCCTCACCCTCGGCGTAGGCACCCAGAATCAGGGCAGCCACGTCTTCGCCTTCCTGAGGCTCATTCTCCTTGTAGCCCAGAATCTTCTCGTAGGCCTCCATCAGGGCAGCCTTGCCGGTGTAGTCGGTGGTGCGCAGATATTCCTCCATCTTGGCCAACATGGCATCCACATTCTCCATCTCTTTGATGGCATTGCGGTAGACGACAATGCTCTCGTTGGCTTCGTTCAAGGCAGCTGCCAGCTCCTCAACAGAACCGCCAATGTAGTCTTCCAGCGTCATCATATAGTCCGACAGCTGCGACGACAAGCCCACATAGCCTGCCGAAACGGCTTGCGTGTTCATCTCAATGCACTCTGTAATCAAGTCGAGGATATCCGACTCATACAGTTTGGCGGGATCGGCCTCGCCAATCTGCCAGAGCTTGATACCGTCGAGACAGACGATGGGGTTATTGCCCGAACCGGTGTTGGCCGACTTGAAACCGAACTCCATGGTGAACTCCGTGGTGGGCGTGAACTCAAACTCGTGCTTCACCCACTCGTGCGAGCTCAGGCCAGTACCTGCTTCGTCCTTAAACACGTCCTTGCGGCAGGTGATCTTGGTCAGGTCTTCGGCAGTAGCGGTAGAGTTGGGGTTGATGTTGATGGTCCAGTACTCCAGGCGATAGACTGCGCAGGGAAGCTTCACCACCTGGCGATAGCTGCGGCCACCGCCCCAACCGGCACGCAGGTAGAGCAGACCCTTGTTGTCGTCGGTGTTGAAGGCATCGGGCTTGGCGGGAACCGAGAGGTAGGTACTGCCATCGTCGGCCACGGGAATGGCCGTCTCGCCCAGGTCATAGGGCACGGTGCCAAAGTACACCCACTCACATTTCTTGTCTGTTGGCATGTCGGTCACCCAGCCGCTGATGGCACCAATGAAACCGTTGGTAGCCTCCAGCGTGCGTCCATCACTACGCTTGTTGGGAGTGCTGGGATTGACCAGCGCATAGAGCGAGCCGTCGGCAGCAACGCCGGCAAGGCTTCGGTTACTTAATACTGTCGATTGGTCGACAATTTCTTTCTTGGCACCATCGGCCTGCCATGTCAGGTCCTCTTCGAAACCGGCATTCTTGATGAGGTAAGTCACATCTTCCTGAGCAAATGAGGAAAGAGCAAAGAATACCCCACCCAAAAGTAGTAGAATTTTCTTCATAGATAGAACAATTGTAAAGTTAGTAAATATTAGTAAATAGTAGTGGTGCAAATATACAGAATAATGTTCACACCATCATCAAACCGCGCTACTATTTAGTAATATTTAACGAATCGTCACCCTCCATTTCCACCAAATGCCTGGGCAGGGTGATGACCTTGAGCCGCTCGTACCAGATGCGCGTGGAACCAGCTATGCGCCGCTGCACATGGCTGCTGATGATGTAGTAGCTGGCGGAGTACTCGTCCATGAGCGCCAGGAAGGCACTCTTGATGCGCGAACATTTCTCATTAATGGCGTTGTCGAGGGGGTTCACCAGATGCGCCACGCCCTCCAGAATCTTCTCTTTATCCATCAAGCGCGCCGTCTTCAGGTAATAGCGGGTGAGCTCGTCGCGATAATCAGCCAGGCGCTTGAACTCAATGCCCTCGGGGTGAGCCAGGAAAAGCAGATACACGGCCTTGAGCACGGGCTGCAGGTCCACCTCTTGCTTCCCCACGAAGAAGCGATAGTCGGCGGTGATGCGCAGCGGCTGCAGACGGCCCTTGACAGCCTCCAGGCGCAGCGTCTCAATCATGGGCACACCCAGCGCTTGCAGCAGCAGGTCGGTGCGGCCAGCAGCCTGCAACTGGCGCGCCAGCACGCCCAGCTCGGAGGCCATTTCCTCATGTGAGAGATTCAGATAGGGCATGGGCGGTCTTTAATAATCGTCGTCGTTGATCATATCGCCAATCTTCTTGTTCAGCCAGCTCTTCCAGCGTCCCAGCGTGGTGGTGGGCTGCGAGGGGCGAGCAGGCTCGGCAGGTGCGGCAGGCTTGGTAGGTGCGGTAGGTTCTTCGGTAGGTGCTGTAGGTGCTGTAGGTTCGGTAGGTGTTGTAGGGGGTTCGGAGTCGAAGGGTTCTGGGGTGGCTGGCTCCGGTTCGCTGGCGGCCACCACGTCGAACTGCGGGTTGGGGGCGTCCTGTGCATCCTGCTCCTTCACCAGCGGACGGTAGAGCTTACCTATCAGTTGGTCGTAGTGTTCGTCCTCCAGTTCGTCGCTCTCGGTCCGAGCCATCAGCTCGTCGCCCATGTCGGTAGCAAGGATAATCACCTTGGCATCCTCGCCCAACGACTCGTCCTCGGAGGTGCCCCAGATCACATCGATATCGGGGTCGAGCTGGTCGAAGAATTCCGATATCTCCTCCATCTCATGCACAAGGATGGGGGCTTGCGAACTGAAATAGATATTGAAGAGGATGCGCTTGGCATGGTTGATGTCATTGCCATGCAGCAGGGGCGAGTCGAGCGCATCCAGGATGGCGCGCTCCACGCGGTGCTCGCCGTTGGCACGACCGATGGCCATGATAGCGCCACCCCCGCCGCGCATGGTGGTCTCCACGTCGCGGAAGTCCAGGTTGATGTTGCCGGGCGAGCTGATGGTGATAAGCTCGGAGATGCCCTTCACAGCGTTCTTCAGCACGTTGTCGGCCTCGGCAAGGGCATCCTTGAGCGACATGCCGGTATTGCTATACACATCGCAGAGCCGCTCGTTGTTCACGATAAGGATGGCGTCAACATTCTTGCGCAGCTCTTCGACACCCTTCAGGGCCTTGATGATTTTGCGCCGATGCTCGAAATGGAAGGGGATGGTCACCACGCCGATGGTGAGCAGTCCGCGGTCCTTGGCCACCTTGGCCACCACGGGAGCAGCGCCAGTGCCTGTACCACCACCCATGGTGGCGGTGACAAACACCATGCGGGTATGGTCGTCGAGCAGACGCTCCAGACTGTCAATGCTGCTCTCGGCCTCGGAGCGGCCAATCTCGGGACGGCCGCCGGCTCCCAAGCCAGCCCCCAGCTGCAGCTTCACGGGCACCGGCGAGTGTTTGAGCGACGAACTATCGGTGTTCGTCACGGCAAAGGCCACACCCTGTATGCCCTCGTCGTACATGCGGCTCACGGCGTTGCAGCCACCACCACCTACACCTATCACTTTGATAATGTTTTGCATCTGGTCCTCCACAGGGCCAAAATCAAGGATGTCGTCCATAGTCTGTCTGGAAATTTTTGGCAAAATTACAAATAATCCTCCATCCCACCAAATCTCCGCAAGCCTTGTGATGAATATTTTTCCCAAACATCTATAAACAAGTCCCAGTCTTTTCGTTTGTTTAAACTGCGACGCAATCTATATAAATCGTGACGCAGTCTTTATAGATTACGACGCAGTTTATAAAGATTACGACGTGGTCTGAAAAATGTCAGCGTGTCCAGAGTAAAAAAAATGGAGGATCAGATTGTCACGCCCGCCCCTGCCAGGTTCAGCATCCGCACCATAACAAAAAAAGAGAGCCTTTTCGGCTCTCTCTTGTAGGAACATTGGGACTCGAACCCAAGACCTCTTCAATGTGACTGAAGCGCTCTAAACCAACTGAGCTATGCTCCTGTTTCTTTGCCTTGTGAACCCGAAGGGATTCAAACCCTTGACCTTCAGAACCGGAATCTGACGCTCTATTCAGCTAAGCTACGGGTCCTCATCCTGCGGCTTGTTCATCTAAGCGGGTGCAAAGTTAGACATATTTTTTCGTTCCAACAAATTTTTTGCCACTTTTTTTTCTTTCATCGCAGAATTATTCGTAATTTTGCATCGTAAAAAAGAACAGATTCATCAAAACCACTCGATGAAAAGGATTCGTTTCACACAGGCGGCAGTGCTGCTGGCCCTGTTGATGATGCAAGCTGCAAGCTGCATCGGCGGCTCATCGTCGAAGAACGCACAAGCGGAAGAAGCCGAGGAAGAGCCATTGCCAGAGAGGTATGAGAACGACGACCTGCCACCAGCCGCCGACGAACTCTTCGACGACTTTGTGTACTACTTCGCCAGCAACGAACAGCTGCAACGACGCAGGACAGTTTTCCCCATTGCAGTGAAGGAGGGGAAGAAGACCACCATGATTGAGCAGGAGCAATGGACGATGGACTCCATCTTCATGAACGTGGGCGAATACTTACTCATCTTCGACAAGCCGGAAGAGCGTGAGATGATAAACGACACCACCATGAAGAAGGTGGTGGTGGAGAAGCTCTTCCTCAATGCCGACTCGATGAAGCAATACCAGTTTGAGCGCAAGGAAGGAAGATGGAATCTGTGCGAAATCAGAAAACAACGGTTGCAAGGACATCCCAACGCCGCTTTCCTGAAGTTTTACCAACAGTTTGCCAGCGACTCGGCTTTTCAAGCCAATAGCCTAGCCGACGAGATTGCTTTCTCCGGTGCCGACCCCGAAGACGACTTTGCGCAGATGGACGGTTTCATCACCCCCGACTCGTGGGAGGCTTTTGCTCCCGAACTGCCACAAGACAGCATCTACCACATTGACTACGGACGGCACGACGCCCGCTCAAAAAACAAGGTGCTGGTGATCTGCGGCATCTCCAACGGAATGGAGATGGAACTCGCTTTCCAGCAGAAACGGGGCAAATGGAAGCTGACACGACTGACAGAATAGAGACCCAGCTATGAAAGACTATAGCGACTACAGTCTGCTGAAGCATAACACCTTTGGCATCGACGCCCGATGCAGCCGTTTCCTGGAATACGACAACAGAGAGGAAGCGGCCGAGGTGGCGAGGATGCTACGTGAGAGCGAAGCGCCCTTCATGGTGATTGGGGCAGGCAGTAACCTGCTGCTGACGCGCGACTATGAGGGTACGGTGGTGCATGCTGCCGTGAAAGGCATCTCGCTAACCATCGATGGCAACACGGCTTGGCTGCGCTGCGGAAGCGGAGAGACCTGGGACGACGTGGTGGCGTGGACGGTGGGGCAAGGCATCGCCGACCTGACATGCCTGTCGCTCATCCCGGGCGACGTGGGCGCATCGGCCGTGCAGAACATCGGTGCCTACGGTTCCGAGGCCGCACAGTTCATCGCACAAGTGAGCGCCGTGGAGATAGCCACTGGCCAGCGCATGGACATCGGCGCAGCCGACTGCCACTACGGCTATCGCGACAGCCGATTCAAGCATGAATGGAAAAACCGCTTCCTCATCACCCACGTCACCTACAAGCTGCAGTGCGACCGCATGCCGTCACTGGAATATGGAAACATTCGCGCTGAACTGGACAAACAGGGAACGGCCCACCCCACCCCGCTGCAACTGCGACAAGCCATTATCGACATTCGCCAGGCCAAGTTGCCAGAACCCTCGGAACTGGGCAATGCCGGCAGCTTCTTCATGAACCCTGTGGTGGAGCGGAACGTGTTTGAACGACTGGCAAAGCTATATCCCGGCATGCCCCACTATCATGTGAATGAAGCCGAAGAAAAGATCCCTGCCGGCTGGCTGATAGAGCAGTGCGGCTGGAAGGGGCGCTCGATGGGAAGGGCAGGCGTTTATGCAAAGCAGGCGCTGGTGCTGGTGAACCTGGGCGGTGCCACAGGCATAGACGTCAAAGCCCTGTGCGAGGCTGTGCAGCACGACGTGAAAGAAAAGTTTGGAATATGGCTGAAGCCGGAAGTGAATATCGTATGATGAGAGTCACCCTGTTAGGAACGGGCACCTCGTGCGGTGTGCCAGTGATTGGCTGCCAGTGCAATGTTTGCCAGAGCCATGACGCCAAGGACCAGCGACTGCGCTGCTCCATCATGGTGGAAACTGAAAACACTCGACTACTGGTGGACTGCGGCCCCGACTTCCGCCAACAAATACTGCCGCAACCCTTCCGCCGCATCGACGGCATCCTGGTGACGCACTCGCACTACGACCATGTGGGAGGAATGGACGACATCAGGCCCTACTGCCAGTTTGGACAAATCAACGTCTATGCCGACCCCATCGCCCGCAAGGGAATGCTCGAGATGCTGCCCTATTGTTTCGCCGAGAACCGCTATCCCGGCGTGCCAGCCATCGGTCTGCATGAAATCCGGGCAGGACAACCGATAACGATTGGCGACATTGAGATTCTTCCTGTGGAGGTGATGCACGGACGGTTGCCCATCCTGGGCTATAGATTTGGGCACTTCGCCTATATCACCGACATGAAAACCATCGCCCCCGACCAGCTGGCCCTGCTGAAAGGCGTTCGCACGCTGGTGGTCAATGCCTTGCGTTTCGACAAACCCCATCATTCCCACCAACTGGTGGACGACGCCATTGAGTTTGCCCATGAGGTGGGAGCACAACGCACGCTCCTCACCCATCTGTGCCACGACATCGGGCTGCACCACGAGGCCAACGCCCGTCTGCCCAAAGGGGTGGAGCTGGCCTACGACGGACAGGTGTTAGAACTCGGTGAATGACAACGGCATCAGGTTGCTGATACCATCCATTACAAACACTTTCTTCTTCCCATAGAGCAGGATGCGCAGCTTACGGCCATAGCGCGTCTCGGTCTCGATGAGCACTTGGCGACAGGGACCACAGGGCGACACGGGCTCGTCGGTAAGCTCGCCCTGGGTGTCGCGGGCAGCAATGGCCAGCATCACTGGGGGCACGTCGGGATGTTGCGCACCAGCGGCAAAGAGGGCCGACCGCTCGGCACAGAGGCCAGAAGGGAAGGCAGCATTCTCCTGATTGCAACCAGGAAGAAGGGTTCCATCGGCCAAAAGCAAGGCTGCCCCCACATGGAAATGAGAATAGGGGGCATAGGAATGGGCCGTGGAATCGATGGCCATATCAATCAACGAACGCTCAGCGTCGGAAAGCTCGTCCATCTGGCATTCCTTAATCTGGACTTTTAGTTTCAGGTCTTTCATATTATTGTTTTAAGCTTTACTTTTCACTTATATGGTCCACAGAAAACACAGAAGACTCAGAATTCTTCTGTGAGTTCTGTGTCCTCTGTGGACTATTTATAGCTTGGTGTAACCTTGAACTCATAGGGGAACTGTTCAGCTTTGCCATGCCACGACAACATCGTATGCTTGTTGGGGGCACCCATCACGAGCAGGTAGAGGTGGGCTATCGTCTCGTTGGCGGGCAGGACCATCGTGGTGGCTCCAACGGGGCTGTAGATGCTGCGCCCGCTCTGGGTGACGGCCACGAATCCCTGCAAAAGCTGCTTGCTGCCACGCAACTTCACGCCGACCTTCTTAAGCGGACGGTCGGACGTGAGCAGATGGTCGAGCTTTATTGCGCTGAAGCCATACGCTTCGAGCGTGTCTTTGGGGGCTTGCCAGCCATCGGCCAACTCTTCAACGGGCGAGGAGAACGTGCAAGCGTAGGGGCGCGTCTCCTTGCGGGAATGGTTGAAGTCGAAGTTCATCAAGTGTTGATAGCCTTGGAACATCTCGCGGCAGAACTGTGGCTGCGTCATATTGTAGACGCGCTTGTAGGTGATGACGGGGTCTTCGCCACGCTTCCCTTCATGATAGAGATGGCCGATGGAGGGCTTGCCGTGCAAGTCGCTCCACCACTGGATGACGTAGGGCGAGTGGTAGATGTTGTCGCCAGCCAGATAGGCTTTGTGGGTAAGTTTCTTGAAAGCCTCGAAGTGATAGTTCTCGCTGGTGAGCCAGTCGTGGTTCACCTGCCAGAGCATCCACTGCGAGGTCATCTCAAAGAATCCCGTGCCTCCCCAGCAGTCGCTCACGCTGTCGGCCATGTTCTGCATCTGGAAGGAGTGTCCCAGCTCGTGGGCCATGCAGTTCATGGCGCGGTCTTGGATGCGGTTGGGGGCCACCCACAGGGCGCCGATGAAGTTGTCGTAGGTGCCACCGTAGGCTGTGCCGTCGAGCGAGTAGTTCACCATCACCATCATCTTGTAGCGCTCGGCCTTGGAGCCGGGTTTCACAAACTGAAGGGTGTCACGGAAATAGTCGTAGAACGACTGCACACGGTCGGTAAGCTGCTGCAGGTCGAACTTCATGGGCTTGCCTTCGAGTGCGGGTGGGTTGTTCAGGTCGTTGCCGAAGCCGCGTTCCCACATCACGATGAGGTCGTCGGTCTGCTTGCTGCGCTTGAAGCTCCACCGCGACGTATCACTCTGCAAATCCATCTTGCGCAAATCCTCAGGGATGAACACCTGTTTGCTGGGCTTGAGAACCTCCCTAATGGCCTCGGCCATCTTGGCGGCTCCGTTGGCATTGGGGTGAATCATGTCGCTGGTCATCAGCTTCTGGTCGGTGACGACGCTGTGAAGGTCAATGACCTGCAAGTGGTTGCGCTCGGCCAGCTTCTGAATGCTGGGGATGACGCCTTCGGTAATCACCTTCTCGGTGATGCCCCACTTGTTGCGGAAAGCCTTGATGGGCGTGCAGAGATAAATCTGCGGATGCGAGGGCAGAGCCTTTAGCGTGTCGATCATGGCCTGATAGTCGCGCTCATACTGCTGCTGGTTCCACTGATAGTCTTTCGAGTCGTTGGTGCCCAGCTTGATGAGCACGATGTCGGGACAGAACGCCTTGGCATCGCGCCAAGCCAGCTCCTGCATATAAGGGTGGTCGCTGGTGGCCATCATGCAGCGGGCTCCCACGCCGAAGTTCTTCACCACAAAGTTTCGTCCCAGCATTTGCTGCAGCTGGGCGGGGTAGCCCTTCTGCTCCTGCATGTCGATGCCAGAGCCGTGGGTGATGCTGTTGCCGATGCACGCCACGCGCTTGGCACCCAACGGGTGTTGGGGCAGCGATTGCAACCAAGCGCTGAGGTCGGCGAGCAGCTGGTCGTGATACTGATAGGATGAGCGGAAACCGAAGCCGTGTCCACCCGAGGGATAGACATGGAGCGCACAATGGTTGCCGGCACGGCGCATGGCGGTGTAGTAGGCCACACTGTTGGTCACGGGCGGCACGGCACCGTCGTCGTTGGCCGTGAGGATGATGGCGGGCGGGGTGAGATGGCTGCGCACGGCATTCTGGTTACTCCATTCCTTCACCAGTGCCTCGTCGTTCATGCCTTCCTCGCCCAAGAATCCCTGACAAGAGCCTTTGTGGCTCTCGCGGTAGTCCATCGAGATGACGGGATAGAACAGGATGCTGAAGTTGGGACGACAGTCGAACTCGCTGTGCGTGCTGACACTGCTGGCCAGATGGCCGCCGGCCGACGAACCCATGATGCCCACATCGAGCGGGTTGACGCCCCACACGCTGGCTGAGTCGCGCACGGTGCGAATGGCTTGCTGGGCATCGCCAAGGGGAATGGTGCGGTCGCCGCCGGGCATGCGATATTTCAGCACGAAATAAGCGATGCCCTGACTGTTGAACCAAGGTGCCCAATCGTGCCCCTCGTGCTCCATGGCCAGATGCGTATAGCCGCCACCAGGCAGGGCCACAACGGCACGGCCCGATGGCTGTTGGGGCAGATAGACCGTCATGTTGGCCTGGCCGTCGGGAGTGATGTTCACAGTGAACGTCTTCTCCGTCTGCGCCAACAAGGGAGCCGAAAGGCACGCCAGCACAATGCCAGCAATTGTTCGTCTCTTCATATCCTGTTTTATCAGTCTCTTATCCGCCGAAGTTGTCATACATAATGCTTTCGGGCTCTACGCCGAGACCATCGAGCATCTGCACCACAGCATTCGACATGGGGCCGGGGCCGCACATGTAGTACTCCACGTCTTCGGGTGCCTCGTGGTCCTTCAGGTAGGTGTTGTACATCACCTGGTGCACGAAGCCCGGCGTGTACTTCACGCCAGCAGCATCGGCGGCGGGGTCGGGACGGTCGAGGGCCAAATGGAAGTGGAAGTTGGGGTACTCCTTCTCCAGTCCGAGGAAATCCTCGAGATAAAACACCTCGTTCAGGGCGCGGGCTCCGTAGAAGTAGTGCATCTCACGGTCGGTGGTATGCAGTGTCTTCGTCATGTGCATAATCTGAGCACGCAGGGGAGCCATACCGGCGCCGCCGCCCACCCAAATCATCTCGCGCTTCGAGTCGAAATGGGGATGGAAGTCGCCGAAGGGGCCGCTCATGATGACCTTGTCGCCGGGCTTCAGTGAGAAGATGTAGCTACTGGCGATGCCGGGGTTCACCTCCATGAAACCGCTCTTGTCGGCCTTGAAAGGCGGGGTAGCGATGCGCACGGTGAGCATGAACACGTCGCCCTCAGCGGGATAGTTGGCCATAGAGTAGGCACGGATGGTGGGCTCGGGGTTCTTACATTTCAAGTCGAACATCTTGAACTTCTCCCAGCTGGGTACGTACTCTGCGCCAATGAGACCACGGTCGTAGTCGTTGTAGTCAATGCAGTCGAAGGCGGGAATCTTAATCTGTGCATACGAGCCGGGGATGAAGTCCATGTGCTCGCCCGGAGGCAGCTGCACCTTGAACTCCTTGATGAACGTGGCCACGTTCTTGTTGCTGATGACGGTGCACTCGTATTCCTTCACGCCGAGGATACTCTCGTCAACGTGGATATTCATGTCGCCCTTCACCTTGCACTGACAGCCTAAGCGCCAGTGTGCCTTGATCTCCTTACGGGTGAAGTGGGGCTTCTCGGAGTCGAGAATCTCTCCCCCACCCTCCAGGACTTGCACCTTGCACTGTCCGCAGCTGGCCTTTCCGCCACAAGCCGAGGGCAGGAAGATGCCACTCTGGTTGAGCGTTGCCATAAGATTGTTGCCCTGCGGCACGTTGAGCACCTTGTCGCCGTTGACCGTAATGTTCACATTGCCCGAAGGTGACAGATATTTCTTGGCTACAAGCAGAATGATGACAATGGCAATGATTGTCACCAGGAAAACCAATATGCTATATAGAATAAACTGTGCCATCTAATTCGTATAATTCGTTAAATTCGTTGTCGTTAGATGTTTAAGCCCGAGAAGCACATCATAGCCATTGCCATGAGTCCCACGGTGATGAATGTTATACCCAGTCCCTGTAGCGGCTTAGGCACGTCACAGTACTGCATCTTCTCGCGGATGGCTCCCAAGGAGACGATGGCCAGCGTCCAGCCAATGCCCGAACCGACTGCATAGACCATCGCATCCCACACAGAGGTGATGGCCTGCGTGTTGGTCGGCTCCATGAGTATGCGCTGCTGCATGAAGAGCGAGGCGCCCATGATGGCGCAGTTCACGGCGATGAGGGGAAGAAAGATACCCAGAGCGGCGTAGAGCGAGGGGCTGTACTTCTCGACCACCATCTCAACCAACTGCACAATACCTGCAATGACGGCGATGAAGAGGATGAAACTGAGATAGCTCAAGTCCATGCCGAAGATACCGTCGGCACCCAGCACCTTTGTCTGCAGCAGGTAGTTGACGGGAACGGTGACCAGCAACACGAAGGTGACTGCCAATCCCAAGCCCAACGACGTCTTCACCGTCTTCGACACGGCCAGATAGGAGCACATGCCAAGGAAGAAGGCGAATATCATGTTGTCGACAAAAATCGACCTAAAGAATAGACTTATTGCGTGTTCCATAACTTATTTCTCCTTATAAAAATATGCGCGGTGAACCCAAATCACAATGCCCACGAGGATGAGGGCCATAGCGGGCATGGTCATCATGCCGTTGTTGATGTAACCAGCTTCATAAGCACCATCGGGGATAATCTGGAAGCCCAAGAGCGAGCCTCGTCCGAAGAACTCACGCACAGCCCCCACGATAACCAGTATCATGGCATAGCCCAAGCCGTTGCCGACACCGTCGAGGAATGAGGGCCAAGGCTTGTTCTGCATGGCGAAGGCCTCGAGGCGTCCCATCAGGATACAGTTGGTGATGATGAGTCCTACATAGACAGAGAGCTGCACGCTGACATCGTAGACGAAAGCCTTAAGCACTTGGCTGACGATGGTCACCAAGGCTGCCACCACCACCAGCTGCACCACGATGCGGATGCGGTTTGGAATGGTGTTGCGCAGCAGAGAGATAATCACATTGGCGAAGGCCGTAATCACCGTTACGGCAAGTCCCATCACAATAGCGGGCTTCAGCTGGCTGGTAACAGCCAACGCCGAGCAGATGCCCAACACCTGAACGAGTATGGGATGGTCGAGGTTCAGCGGATTGGTCAGAGCCTCTTTATTCTGTTTACTGAATAGTGCCATAGTTTACTCCTCCTTAGCTTTAATTTCCTCGGACTCGTCGTCTGCATTCTCTAATTCGTCACCATCACTCTGCGACGAATTAA
>JAFZSR010000090.1 GCA_017619275.1 Prevotella sp.
ATCGCCGAGGATGTGGACAGCGAGGCTCTGACCACGCTGGTCGTGAACCGTCTGCGTGGCGGCTTGAAGATTTGCGCCGTGAAGGCTCCTGGCTTCGGCGACCGCCGCAAGGCCATGCTTGAGGACATCGCCGTGCTCACTGGTGGCACCGTCATCAGCGAGGAGAAGGGCTTGTAGCTGGAGCAGGCCACGCTCGAGATGCTGGGCACCTGCGAGAAGCTTACCGTCAGCAAGGACAACACCACTATCGTCAATGGTGCAGGCGACAGCCAGGCCATCAAGGACCGCGTGAACCAGATAAAGAAGGAGATTGAGCTTACCACCAGCAGCTACGACAAGGAGAAGCTGCAGGAGCGCCTGGCCAAGTTGGCCGGTGGCGTGGCAGTGCTCTATGTCGGTGCCAACAGCGAGGTGGAGATGAAGGAGAAGAAGGACCGCGTGGACGACGCCCTCTGCGCTACCCGCGCTGCCATCGAGGAAGGTGTCGTGGCCGGAGGCGGTGCCACCTACGTACGTGCTCAGGAAAAGCTGGCCGATGTGAAGGGCGACAATGCCGACGAGCAGACGGGTATCAACATCATCTGCCGCGCCATTGAGGAGCCGCTCCGTCAGATTGCCATCAACGCCGGACAAGAGGGTGCCGTCGTCGTGCAGAAGGTGCGCGAGGGCAAGGGCGATTTCGGCTATAACGCCCGTACCGACGAGTACGAGGATCTGCGCAAGGCCGGTATCATCGACCCCGCTAAGGTAGCCCGCGTGGCCTTGGAGAACGCCGCCTCTATCGCTGGCATGTTCCTCACCACCGAGTGCCTCATCGTCGACAAGCCCGAGAAGGAGCCCGCCATGCCGATGGGCAATCCCGGAATGGGCGGCATGATGTAACTTTGAACTGTAAACATTAATCGTCAGGCGGGAGCTTCTTTTCGAGGCTCCCGCCTGAATTGTTCATGGCTGTGGCTGACAGAAAAGAAGTGTGTCAGCGTTATTCTGAAAGGATGGAACGATAAATTTGAAGTAGGTCGTCTACATTCTTTTGAGGGTCGTGTCGCCGGGCGGCCATCTGCGATACGTCCTTTTGCTTTTCTTTGTTGTCGAATACCATGCTGATTTTGTCTGCCAGCGCCTCTACATCGTCAAAACGGTAGAGGTGGTCTTCGCAGCCTTGCATCATGTCGGGAATGCCGCCCACATTGGATGCTACGCAGGGCACGCCGAGCATCTGTGCCTCGCCGAGCGAGTTGGGGCTGTTTTCGATGGCCGAAGGACAGAGGAAGAGGTTGGCGCGCAACAACTCGGCCTTCATCTGTGCCGTACCCTGCTACCCGATGAAGGATATATGTTCTCCTAACCCGCCTTTGCGTATGAGCGCCTTTAAGTAGCGTCCATAACTGGTGATGCGCCACCACTGCGGCACCAAAGGGTTTAGGCCGGCCACGCGAACCTGCACGTCGGGGTAACGGCGCAGCACCAAGGGCAGGGTTTCCAACAGCTGATAAAAGATGGATGCCGCCGAAGCAGAAGAAGAAATAATGCCCCAAAATGTGGACGAAAGCAAAAAAAACAAATAAAAGTTTGCCCATTACAATAATTGTTCGTATTTTTGCCAACCAATTATGGGGAACATAGCATATTGATGATGAATAAGCTACGCATTCTGTTTGTGACACATACCGTGGCCATGCAAGGGGCCAACCATTCTATGTTGCGGTTGATACAGGAGCTAAGGGACAACTATGGTGTAGAACCCGTAGTGTTGATGCCTCATATCCCTGCAAGTTATGAGAAGTGGAATCTGCTGAAAGCTTGCCAGGATGCGGGCATTGAGTGCAAATCGCACCGCTTTTATTGGTTCAAGGAAAATGCCAGAGTGGTTTCTTTCTTGCGCTGCCTCTCTAATTTGTGGTGGTATCCGCTCATCTACGTGAAAATAAGAAGAGGAACTTTTAGCGTTGTTCATTCCAACAGCAGCGTCATTAGTTTAGGCGCATTTCTTAGCACCATGATGAAATGTCCACATGTGTGGCATCTCAGAGAAGCTGCTTCGCTTCATTATCATTTCAAGTCACTATTGGGAAAACGCTATGAGCAATGGGTTTACAAACACGCCGATGTGTTTATTCCTATTTCTGAAACCATTAAGGACTACTATCTGAAATCATTGCCCGGCAATAAGATTCGTATGATTTATAACGGTGTGCTCCCCGTGTCACAAGACGCTTTGGCGGTGCATAACAATGCGCAGCTGCAGTTCTGCATGGTAGGTCTGCTTACTGTTCCGAAAAATCAGCTTGAAGCGCTCAAGGCCATTAACATATTGATTAATGAATGGGGCATCAAGCAATTCCACTTGACATTCATCGGTTTTGAAGAGCCAGTGTACACCAAAGAACTGCATGCCTTCATCGATGGAAATGGCTTGGGAGCGTATGTCACGTTCTTAGGCGAGCGAAACGACGTCAGCGCACAGTTGGAAAAGATGGACGTGGGGCTGATGCTGTCGAATTTCGAGGCTTTCGGAAGGGTTACCGTAGAGTATATGATGCAAGGACTTGCTGTGATTGCCTGTGACACAGGTGCCAATGCCGAAATCGTAAAGGAGGGCCACACCGGATTGATATGCAAGTTTAACAACACGTACGATCTGGCCTCAAAAATGCGCTTGCTCATTGAAGACCGCGACCAAATGATGGGCTTTGCCGAGGAAGGAAGAAAACGAGCCTTGAGCCTCTTCTCCTCACACAAGAACACGGAACAAATCTTCCAAGTCTATCAAGAGCTGACCCAAAAACACACGAGTTGAGGAACTTGCAGTCTCTTATTTTTTTCACAACGGATTAAGACGGATTACACGGATTTGACGGATTTTATTGGACAATCCGTGTCATCCGTGATATCAGTTTTAATCCGTTGTTTTTTTCAATCTGCTGTGAGGACTTATAGTCGCCCGTCAATGATATCGCGAGGCAGCACGCCTTTCACATCGTAGATGACTGTCTGCGCCGACATCAGCGATTGAATATCCAACGACAGGAACTCGCGATGGGCAACGGCCAGGATGATGGCGCTAAATGTCCCCAATGGGGGAGTGTTGGTGATGCAGATGCCGTATTCGCTTTTGACGCGAGCCGCATCCGCCCAAGGGTCATAGACGGTGATATTGTCGGTGTATTCCTTCAGGGTGTGGTATATATCCACGACCTTGGTGTTTCTGATGTCGGTACAATTCTCTTTGAACGTGATTCCAAGGATAAGGATGGAGGCATCTTTCACCAAAACGCCTTTCTTGTTCATCAGCTTGATGGTCTGCTGAGCCACATAGTCGCCCATGCCGTCGTTAAGGCGCCGTGCATTCGACATAATCCGTGGCATAACGCCATAGACCTGTGCTTTCTGGATGAGATAATAGGGGTCAACGCTAATGCAATGGCCGCCCACCAGTCCTGGCGACAATTTGATGAAGTTCCATTTCGACGAGGCTGCCTCAATCACATCGTGCGTGTCGATACCCATGGCATTGAAAATCTTGGCCAACTCGTTCATAAAGGCAATATTGACGTCGCGCTGTGAGTTTTCGATAATCTTTGAAGCCTCGGCCACTTTGATGCTCGGTGCCTTGTGCGTACCGTTTATGAGTACGGAATTGTAGACATTATCCACAATGTCGGCAATCTCTGGTGTGCTGCCCGATGTCACTTTCTTTATTTTCTCCACCGTATGCAGCTTGTCGCCTGGGTTGATACGTTCTGGCGAATAACCGGCAAAGAAATCAATATTGTATTTTAGTCCACTGACACGCTCCACCACTGGCAGACACTCTTCCTCGGTGACACCAGGATAGACCGTGCTCTCGTAGACTACGATGTCTCCCTTTGATATCACTTTGCCCACCGTCTCGCTGGCTCCAAGCAGAGGCTTCAGGTCGGGGCGGTTGTTCTTGTCGACGGGCGTCGGCACAGCCACCACATAGAAGTTGCAATCGCGAATCTTCTCCAAATCGGTGGTACACGTAAAGCCATGGGTTGCCAGTGCCTCCTGCAACAGTTTGTCCGACACTTCAAGCGTTGCATCATGGCCAGCCATCAGAGCGTCAACGCGCTGCTGGTTCATGTCGAAGCCAATGGTGGGGAACTTTGTTGAAAACAACCGAGCCAAGGGCAGCCCAACATATCCTAAACCTATTACGCAAATCTTCTTTTCAAACATTATATATATATATATTGATTTTATTGTTCTTTATAGCCATGTAGTTCCAATCATTTTCTCTTTTTTGCGGGCAAGATAAATCCTGCGGCTCCGCATCACGAGCCAGCACATCCCACTTATCCATGAGAATAGACGAAAACGCATGTTCTTCAATGTGCGCACCCATCGTATCATACAGGTGAAGAACGAAATGTTGATGTCGCAAGCGTCTACCAGCAACAGCAGTCGCATACGGTGACGGTTGAACACCTGCATATCGCCATGTAGCTCTCTGTCGTGATGCATCGTGGCTGTAGGACAAATCATTGTATGAATATGATGGTAATGAAGCCTCTGTGCATAGTTGACATCTTCACCGTAATGGAAAAAAAGGGGGTCGAAACCGCCAATCTTTTTGATGATGGCAACTGACATGAACCAACATGCGGCGGGAACGACACATCCTGAACTGAATTCTGGACCAGAATAGACGGGATTAAACTGTCGTTTCAGCAGCAGGTCGTCAAGCAATGTGTCGCCACTGGCCAAAAGGCATTGGCGGAAAGAGGTGTCAAGGCGTATGCCCTCACCATTCAGATGCAAGGGTGTCAACAGGCAATCGTCGCTGCCATGTGGCAGCATCTTCTCAATGGCATCAGGGGCTATGGTGGCGTCTTGGTTCAGCAGCATCACAAAGTCGGCATCGTGCTCCAGCGAGTATCTGATGCCTACATTGTTGGCTTGTCCGAACCCCAAGTTTTTATGTTGTGGCAGGAAGACGGCTTGGGGGTGGTGGTCAGTGACGTATGCAGCCGTTTCGTCAGTGGAGCCGTTGTCAACAACAATTGGCAGCACTGGCACGGTGCTGGCCTGCAGGCTCTTCAGGCATTTCTCTATCCACGAGCGGCGCATGGCGTTGTAGGTGACAATGACGGCAAAGATTTTCATATCCTAAATTCGTATTTGAAGAGGAAACTGGAGATGGCCAGCAGGATGATGGCCATGGTGGGATAGTGGGTGATGAAGGGCCATGCAAACAGTCCGTGGGAGAAGAAGGCCACGGCAATGGCCAGCACAAAGATGCGATGGAAGGATAGCTCCTGCCAGTTGTTGCGGATGTAGAGGGTGATGGCCATCAGCAGGAGCATGAACGAGATGTAGCCCACCCATCCCAGGTCGAGGTAGAGCTCGCCGCCGAAGGTGTCGAATACGTTCACCAGCACGCCGCTGGGCACATGGGCCACCAGCATGTCGTAGTGGTCGGCCATGTCGTAGGCTCCTTGGGCGCCGGTGAGCTTGGAGAACAGGGGGAAGATGCGGTCGAGCGACAATGGAGTCTCGCCGCCATGAACAATCATGGTGGAGAAATTGTTGATGTGCTGCCCGGCATAGCCGAAGAGCGAGTCGAGCGGATTGGAAGTGAGCGAGTCGGTGGTGTCGAAACGGGCAATGGTGATGGAGATGAACACAAAGCCTATCAAGCCGCCGATGGTGAGTGCCGTCAGGTTGATGACCCGCTTGGTGCTCTTGGGCAGGTACTGGTAGAAGTAACTGTAGAGCAGGAAGAAGTCGAAAGTCCAGTAGATCATGGCCGACCGTCCTGCGGTGACAATGGAGGTGATGGCCTGTACCACCGAGGCCATCAGTATGCCGGCACGCACGATGAGAGGGGCATTGGTGAATGCTTTCAGATAGAGCCAAAAGAACAGTGCCAGCGTGGGGAAGGGGTTGCAGCACAGGATGTTGGGCAGCACAAGGAGGTAGTTGCCCTCGCGCATGGCACCAGCCGCCAAGTCCTCGTAGTGCTGGTTGCGCACGTCGAGCATGTCCATCACCAGCGCCTCCTTAATGGCTGTGATGCTGGTGCCCAGCACGATGATTGACGAGGCTGCCATGGCTATCACCAGCAGATAGAGCAGCTTGCCCTTCACCTGGTGATGGCGCTGGATGGGAATCTGTGAAAGGAAATGGATGGGCACAAGCACCAGCGTCCACTGGAAGCAGAAGAGCAGCAGCGTGGGCAGGGTGATGTTGTTCTCGTTGATGCCGTATTCGCCGTAAAGGTCTTTCACGTCGATGATGATGGCGCATGCCGAGATGACGATGAGCAGCGCCGTGGCCGCCAAGTCGAGGTTCCAGTGCCGTTGCCGACTCCAGAAATAGGCAAAGACAAAGATGAAGTAGATGAGGGGTAGGGCTATCATTGTCTTTGCTGTTGGGGTATGATGAAGATTTTTTTCAAAGAGAAGATGCTTTTCCACCCCATTGTCAACGCCTTGGTCTGTCGCACAAAGATGTGGCGGTAGGCAGGAATGAGTGCATCGGCCAGATAGCCGGCAGCCACATTGCTGATGATGGCGACCACGGCGGCCGCCATGATGCCATAGCGGGGCAGGAACAAGTAATTAAGCACGATGCACACCACACAACCCAGACCATCGCGCAAGAAAGCATAGCGCTGCAATCCCTCAGTGACCAACATGGCTCCCGCTGTAGAAGAGAGCGCCACGCTGGCAGCCTTGAAAGCCATCACCTGTAGTACGGCTACAGCAGGAAGATAGGACATGCCAAAGGTGAGGCGCACCAACCAATAGGCACATAGCGACACTACGAGAGCGGCCAACAACGAGAGCCACACCGACATGTTCATAAACTGCTGGCTCTTTACTGCATATTCCTTGTAATCGCGCTCATAGGCTTTCACCAGCACGGGCGTAATGGTCTGGGACAGCATCATGGGGATGAACAGCAAAATCTCGACAAAGCGCGAGGCCACCGAGAAATAGCCCACCGACTCCTTGCTGATTATCTGTCCAATCATCAGCTGGTCGATGCGCTGGTAGATGATGACGGCAGCACTTGTGATGAGCAGGGGAAACGATTCCTTGACCAGGAAACGGGCGTAATGGCCATCGAACCGCCATTGGCGCACGCTACCCACCTTGGACCTGTAGGCCAATAGGTAGCCACTCGACAGCAGCACCCCATCGAAAACATAGGCCACAACAATCCATAGCAATGGGGCATGCACAAGCACCAGTGTCAGCTTGACGGCAATGCCAATCACAGTGCGCACAATCTCCGATTTCACCACATACTCGTTCTGCATGATGGCCATGAAATAGTTGCGCACCACGCTGAGCGAATTGATGACGATGCTAAATGCGTAGATGGCAATCAGCAGCGAGGTGTAGCTGTCGGACTCAGTGAGAATGGAAGTAACGATGACCAGTGCAATGAACACAATGCCACTGAGCACCTTGATGCCGAAAGCAGTGCCAATAATCTTCTGGTAAGGTTCCTTGGCGCGGGCCTCCTCGCGCACTTCGATGGCATCGAGGCCAAAGATGGCAAAGGTCTGGAACAAGAACACATAGCTGATGACGTAGTTCATCAGTCCATATTGTTCAGGCCCTAAATAACGCGCGATGACAATTCCCACAAATAGGCCGCTGGCCAGCGTCACCACTTTGCCGATGACCGCCCAGAATAGGTTCTGTGCAATCAGCTGCTTCGTGTCCGACAGGTGCAGATGTTGGGCTAAACGTCGTAGGAAGGCCATCCTGAATCGTTAGAAGGTGAAATGGAGTTCTTTCCTCACCATCCAGAATGCCCTGGCCACAAACACCAGGAAGAGCATGGTGCCTACGAAAATCATACGTTTGGGTCCAGCGGGCTTGACTGGAACTGCAGCGCCCTTGAGCAGTGTGAAGGCGGGTGTTCGCTCCTGCACCTTGCTGCGTGCGGCTTGTAGCTGTGCGCTGAGTGCCGAGTAGGTGCTGTATTTCAGCTGCATCTCGTTCTCCAAGGCATCCCGCTTGTTCTGGTAGCTGGTAAGCTGCATGTTCATGTTCGCATCCGAGAAGCGGGCATGCCGCTTATAAGCCTCTTCGTAGTCGCGACGAGCACTGTCCACCAGCTGCTCATAGTAAGCCATGTCAATGCGAGCCTTGTTGGTGCGGTATCTGGTAATGTAATCCTGTAGTTTCACAATGAGTGAGTCGGAGAGTGCTTTGCACACTGACGGTTCCTGGTCGGTCACGTTGATGGTGATAACACCCGTTTTCTTGTCCACCGAGAGCTTCACATTACCTTGTATGATCATCAGGATGTCGTTTTGGCGCAGTGACAGATGATATGGGTCGAAAGCGGCTTTTCCACTGCTTTCCACCTCCTTTTTCTTGAACAGATTCTTGAACCAACTGATGGCCGGTGCCCACCACGTGGATTTCTGGTGCTTGTTCAGATAGTCGTAGTAGGTGGTGCTGATGTGCCGGTCTTCGGTATTCACCTCAATCTTGATGTCGAAGAGGCTGCACACGAAGGCATTGTCATCCATCAGGTCGGGGTAGAGTAGGGGGTTGATGGCATCTGACGACTGCATTTCGCCCAAGTCGAATCCAAAGGAAGAAGCTATTGAACCCAGCATGCTGCCTCCCGATGCCGACTCCGACTCAGGTGCGAGCTTCGATTCGGTGTTGTAGAACCGGGGGAAGCTGAAAATATAGATACAAGAAAGAACGAAAGTAATGGCCAGCGGCAGAATGAATTTCTTGCGCTGTGACTTGATTTTTGAAGCAATCTCACTGAGGTTGATGACTTCCTGCTGTTTGGTTTCTCCCATTGGATGGTTCTTTCTGGTTGTTTACTTAAAAATGTTCACCATCGTGGCAATCATGGTGGCGATGCTGGCGGTTGATGAGCCTATGGCCAACATCTCGGCGGTGCTCATGCGGCGGGATTGCTGCTTGGTGGGCACCACGATTTCGCAGCCGGGTTTAGGTTTGTGCTTGCGGTCGGCCTTTGCCACGTTGCCGTTCATGTAGATGATGTACGTCTGGCGCTTGCGGGCATTGTCGCCGAATCCACCCGCCTGGTTGATGTAGTACTTCAGACTCTCTCCCTCGACGAAGCTGGTGGTGTTGGGATACATCACCTCGCCATTGATTTTCACCGTTCCGCTGTATTCGGGCACGATGATGCGGTCGCCTTCGCGCAGCACGATGTCGGCATCGCTGCCGGGGTTGGCCAGTGCCTTGTCGAGCTCGATACCCACGGGATAGGTGCTACCCATGTCAAGCTTGCTCACGTCGATAGAGTCCTTTCCGCCTGAGCGTTTGGCGGCGTTGCGCAGCGCTTCCTGGCGGGCCAGCTCCTCGGTGGTGCGCTGGCGCACCAGTCGGGCACCGGCGGGATAGGCGGTCTTCGACAAGCCTCCGGCCTTCTTGATGATTTCGCTCAGTCGCTCGCTCTTCTTCGTGAGCGTATAGGTGCCATCGAAGAGCACTTCGCCCTCCACATACACGTTCTGCTGTTGCGAGTAGCCTGGGCTCTTGCGCACATAGACCTCGTCGAAGGGCATCAGGTGGAAGCCTTCGGTGCCATCAATCACGAAGCCGTCCTTGATGGCGAAGCTGAAGTAATGGGCCAGCGTGTCCTGCGACTCCTTGGCGTAGGGGTTGATGATGCGCCGTGCCACGTCGACCTTTACCATCGAAGCGGCATCGGTGGGGCCTCCAGCCTGCAGGATGAAGTCTTCGATGGTCTCGTTCTCGGCATATTTGTAGATACCGGGGTACTGCACTTCACCGTGGATGGTGAGTGTGGGCATGTCGATGGTTTCCTTGCGGCTTGCTATCCAGAGCACGTCTTCGTTGCGCAGGGGCACGTCGGGCACGGAGCCATCCATGATGCCTGCCACGTCTACGGCCAGCACTTCAAGCGTGCGGTCGCTCTTCATGCGGTGCATCACGCCATGTCCGGCGAAAGCCTCCTCTGTAAGGCTGTCGGCGGCCATGATGAGCGAGCGCACGGTGGTGATGTTGCCTCCAATCTCATACTGTCCGGGATGGAACACAGCACCCTTCACCTCGGCCATGTTCTGATAGCGGGCCACGATGCTGTCGACGTAGAGCGAGTCGCCATCGGCCAAATGGAAGGAGGCGAAGTCGAACTCGTCGACGGTATGCACCGAGTAGAGGGCTCCCGACTTGCGGCTCACGCGCACAGCGGTCCTGAAAGCGTCGCTGGCAAAGCCACCAGCATACTTCAGCAGTGCCGACAGGCTCTCGCCAGTCTTCATTTCGTAGAACATGGGGCGCTTCACACGGCCGCTGGCACGCACCAGGCAGTCGTAGGCTCCCACAATAATCACGTCGTTGTCGGTTAGCTTCACATTGCCCGTTGCTTTACCGTTGAGAATGAAATCGTAGACGTCGACGGTAGAGATGAGCTTGTTGTTGCGATACACCATGATGTTGCGAAGCGTTCCAATGTCGGTGATACCGCCAGCCATGTAGAGCGCGTTGAACACGGTGGAGAAGGCCGAGAGCGTGTAGGTGCCCGGATAGTTCACTTCGCCCATCACGTTCACCAGGATGGTGCGTGTCTGACCCACCGACAAGCGTATCTGGCTGTCGGCATAGCGGGGACCAACCTGCGAGCGCAATCGCGAGTTGGCCTGTGCCACGGTGAGTCCGCCCAACTGAACGGGCCCCACACCAGCGATGGTGACATATCCTTCGGGGGTGATGGTGGCATCGAAGGTCTCTTGCGAGGCACCATAGACTTCAATCGTCACCGCATCGCCAGGGCCTAAGCGGTAGTCGGAGGGTGTGGCGATGTTCATGTTTGGCTCAAACGACAGTGCCTCGTTGTTGAAGATGTCGTGGCCATAGATTTTGTTCTCCATGTTCTGCTGTCGCTCCAGCAGTTGCTCCAGCAATGCGATGGAGTCTACGGGGAGCAGACCGCCCATCTCGGCTTGCATCTGGATGAACAAGGGGTCGTCGGTGTTGGTGTTTTGGCGATTCGAACCCTGAATCACCTGCACCTGCCCCATTCCTGTGGTGTTTCGCTGCTGCCCGTTGTTCTTGCGCAGGTGGTCGTCGGGCTTGGTCATGGCTTCGTCGGCCACGGTGCCCATGCCGCGATCGTTGAGCTGTCGCTCATACTTGCGCCTGACGCGCTGTATTTGCTGGATGTCAACGCCACGCTTCATCAAGTTCATCACAATCTCATCCTGCGGAGTGCCCTTTTCCTTTTCTTCCAAGATGTAGGAAACGAGTTGCTGGTCGGACATGCCCGACTGCGCCCACACTCCCGTTGCCGTGAGCAGCAGGAAGAAGAGTGGCAGCAATTGCTTTTTCATATCTATTATATTCTTTTTTTATATTATTATAAACTGCCAAATGCTTTAATTATTGTAAAAGCGGCCGACAAAGGTACGAAAAAAATAGGAGTTAATGATGGACTCTCAATACTTTTTAACATTGAAACAATAAAAATGGGCAATTCGGTGCTTTGAGCAGGCCGCTTTCTACTAACTACGGTCAGTCTTTTTATTTGTTTAAACCGCGTCGCAGTCTATATAAACCACGACGCGGTTTTTATAGACTACGACGTAGTTTATAAAAATCACGACGTAATTTAAAGAATGTTTGCGCGTCGGGAGCATAAGTCCTGGCGAAGGTTTCTTTTCCCGAACCGCAAAATCAAAAATAGTGGTTTGTTTGTCAATAATTGCAGATATGGTTTTTTGGCTGTTTGCATTTTTTTATGTACTTTTGCAGCGTAAAAGTGTCGACTACTTTTAAAGTAACCATGTAACTTGACCAAAATTATTAGCTAATAACACATATAAGCTTATGAAGAAATTCTTTTTCTGTGCCTCTCTCGTTCTGGCAGGTCTGATGACCTCGTGCATCGACAAGAACGAGGAGGTGGATGCCGACAAACGACCGTCGTGGCTGGGTTCGAGCATCTATGCGGAGCTGAAGAACCCCACTGAGCGCGGACTACTGACGGGCACGTTCAACAACTACCTGCGGCTGATCGACGACCTGGGCTACGACGAGGTGCTCAATCGTACGGGCTCGAAGACGGTGTTCCCCGCCAACGACGAGGCCTTCGGCCGGTTCTTCCAAAAGAACGACTGGGGCGTGACCAGCTACGAGCAGCTGTCGGAGGCTCAAAAGAAGCTGCTACTCTACAACTCCATGCTCGACAACGCCCTGCTGCTGGGCATGCTGCCCAACGTGAGCAACGGCACCAACGAACCCATGAAGGGCCAGGCCGTGCGCCACGCCACCAACGTGAGCATCATCGACACCGTGCAGTGGGTGCCTGGCAGCGGCGACATCAGCCGACGCCCCTCGGGCATGCCTGCCAACAACAGCCACTGGACGAAGTACTACGAGAAGGGGTTGCACATGGTGACCGACGCCACACGCCCCATGATGGTGCACCTGACGCGTGAGTATATGCTCAACAACGGCATCACCACGCTGGGCGACCAGAGCGACTTTGCCATCCTCACCGGCGAGCCCTACAGCGACGGCGTGGCCTACATCTTCAACGACAAGGTGGAGCATGGCGACATCACCTGCCAGAATGGATACATTCACCAGATGCGCGACGTGCTGGTGCCGCCAGGCAACATGGCCCAGGTGCTGCGTCGCAAGGACAACACCAGCATCTTCAGTCGTCTGGTGGACTATTTTGCCGCTCCCTACTACGACGAGAACACCACCCGCAACTACAACGACTGGGCCTTGGTGAATGGGCGCACACCCATCGACTCCATCTACCAGTTGCGCTACCTGAGCAACCGCTCGCAGGGCGCCGCCCTGACCAACACGCCCGAAAGGCAGACGCTGTCGACATCGGAGGTGCTGGGATTCGACCCCGGTTGGAACCAGTACTACCCACGCCCTGCCAGCAGTGCCGGTGGGCTCGACTTCGGCATCATGGACATGGGGGCCTGCTTCGCTCCCAGCGACGATGCCGTGAAGCGCTATTTCCTTCCCGGTGGCGCGGGCGCGTACCTTATAGATATATATGGCGACAAGCCCAACACGGTGGAGAATCTGCTGGAGAACCTCGACTCGCTGCAGTCGAAGAACCCACAGGTGCTCACCGCCTTCGCCAAGAACCTGATGAAACCCAGTTTCATCGCCACTGTGCCCAGCAAGTTCGACGCCATCACCAACGACGCCTCGGAGAACATGGGTCTCTCGCTCTCGCTGCTGGGAAAGAAGGCCGACGGTGGATATGACATCACCATCGCCAACAACGGTGCCATCTACGTGATGGACGAGCTCATTGCCCCCGACGAGTACCAGTCGGTGATGGCTCCGGCATCGGTATTCCCCGACATGAAGGTCATCAACTGGATGATACAGGACCGCACGCCCGAGAATCCCAACGCATGGAACCTCGGCGTGGACTTCCGCTATTATCTGCTGGCCATGAGCGCCAACTACGCGCTCTTCCTGCCCGACGACTCCGCCTTCGACCTCTATTACCTCGACCCCACTTCGCTCGGACACCTGAAGAACAACCAGCCCGGCACACAGCAGGCTGTGCTGCTACACGTGTACTACGACACGAAGGCACGCACTCAGCCCTACCTGGCATGCAGCCGGCACTATTACGACATGGAGACGGGCGAGATTGACAGTCTCTTCCCCGGAAAGGTAGCCCTGGGCGAGGTGAAGAGCCAGCTCGTTGACATCCTGAATTACCACACGCTGGTGCTTGAACAGGGCGACGTGATTGGCACCAACCATTACTACAAGACGAAGCACGGCGGTGCCGTCTATGTGGACGGCAACCTGGAGAACGGACGAGTGATGTCGGGACTGCAGATTGAAGACCCCGAGCATTTCCCTGCTCCCCGCATCAAGAGCATCTACAACGAGAAGAACGGCGTGGCCTACCGACTGGATCGCGTGATACAGCCACCCACCAAAAGCGTCTATAATGTACTGAGCAACACCGTCGTTGACGGCGACACCATCTTTGCCGAATTCCTGCAAGCATGCATGGGCTTCGGAGCCACCGAGATACTGGAGTGGGCTGGTATCTCGAAAGTGAATCCCAAGGACAACAAACTGCCCTCGCCGCAGGATGCCTACACCATCTTCACACGCGACTACAAGCTGGGCACCACCGAGCGGGCTGAGGCCTGTCTGGACTACAACGTGAAGATGTTCAACACCTATAACTACACCCTCTTCGCTCCCGACAACAAAGCCATGGCCAAGGCCCACGCCGAGGGTCTGCCCACATGGGAGAGCATTCAGAACCTATTCCTGAAATATCATGGCGACGACGTGGAGCAGACCATCGACGAGGCCACGGGACAGGTCATTGTGACCGACCAAGAAAAGGCCGACCAGGAAAAGGCCTTCCAGATGATTAAAGCACTGCGCGACTTCGTGCGCTACCACTTCGTCACCAACTCCATCTATGCCGACAACATCGTGGACGGAGGCAAGCGCCAGACGCTGAGCAGCGACGACAACGGACTGGCACGCGAGGTGACGATAACCGGCCAGAACGGTATCATCAACGTGGCCGACATGCGTAGCGGACACACCGTGAGCGTGAACGCCGACGGCACCACTGGCCTGGTGAACAAGATGACTCGCGACTACTGGTTCACCGACACTAAGACACGCGCTAAGGGCATTGAAACGTCGTCGTTCTGTGTCGTCCACCAAATATCGGAACCTCTCTATAACATAAATAGTACATGGAAATGAAGAAGCTATTCACGACTACCCTCATGGCACTTGCCGTGCAGATAGCAGCGGCACAGGGCGTGAGAATATCAGGAACGCTGACCGACAGCGAAGGCCCCGTGATGATGGGCAACGTGGTGGAGGTCGACGCCAACAACCGTATTGTATCGGCCACGCAAACCGACTTCAACGGCAACTTCTCGCTCACCGTGAAGAGCACGAAGAACAAGCTGAAGTTCTCGTACGTGGGCGACCGTGAAAAGGTGCTCACCATTGGCAGCCAAACCAACTTCAAGGTGAAGCTCGAGCCCGCCAACACGCAGCTCAAGGAGGTGAAAATCACAGGACGTCGCAACAACTCGGGCGGACTGATGATTCAGAAGAAGGAGATTACCACCGCCTCGCAAACCATGAACATGGAGAGCGTGGAGGGACTTGCCTTCACATCGGCCGACGAGGCGCTGCAGGGTGAGATTGCCGGTCTTGACATTGTGTCGAATTCGGGTAACCTGGGAGCAGGAACACAGATGCGTCTGCGTGGTATTACCACCCTCTCGGCAAACGCCAACCCGCTCATCGTCGTCGACGACAAAATCTTCGAAAACCCCGACGAGAACTTCGACTATACCAATGCCGACGAGGAACAGTACTCGTCGTTGCTATCGGTGAATGTGGAGGATATTGCCAGCATCACCGTTCTCAAGGACGCTGCCGCAACAGCCATCTGGGGCTCGCGAGGCAGCAACGGTGTGATTCAAATCACCACCAAGCGCGGCGCACGAGGCAAACCACGTATCAACGTGTCGTATAAGTTCACAGGCACATGGCAGCCCGACGGCTACAAGCTGCTGAACGGTGACGACTATACCATGCTGATGAAGGAGGAGTTCTACAACCCCACCCAGCAGAGCGACCGCACCACCGACATTGCCGAGCTGAACTACGACAAGAGCTGGGGTGAATATGAGAACTGGAACAACAACACCGACTGGGTGAAAGCCGTGAAGCAGTTTGGTGCCATGCACGACTGGAACGTCAACCTCACCGGCGGCGGACAGAAAGCTACCTTCCGCATCTCGGCCGGCTACAAGTATCAGACTGGCTCCATCATCGAACAGAAGTTCCAGCAGTTCTCCACCCGCATGGCACTCGACTACAACGTGAGCGACCGCATTCGGTTCATCACCAACTTCGCACTCACCTACACCAACAACCACAAGAACTATAGTGGTATATTGGGAAAGGCGCAGCAGATTGCCCCCAACATGAGCATCTACCGTCAGACGGCCGACGGCGAAGACACCAACGAATACTACCTGATGAACCCATCGGCCAGCGCAGCACAGAGTCCTTACGACGGGGCACTCTCCAGCTACGACCTATCGTCCATTCGCAGCATCGGCAACCCCGTAGCCATCGCTCACGACGCATGGTCGAAGGACCGTACCTATCGCCTCACCCCCGACTTCACCATCAAGTATGAAATCCTGGGAAAGGACGAAGAGAAGAGCCGACTCACCTTCAACGGACGCGTTGACTTCGACATCTTTGCCGAGAGCAAGCCCGACTATTATCCTGCATCGCTCACCACCAACAAGTGGAACGCCAGCAACTATAACCAAACCAGCAACTACGAAACCAACAGCATGCGCATCGGAGGTAGGGCAGAGCTGGTGTTCACGCCTTATTTCACCAACCGCGACTGGAGCACCACCATGCTGGCACGATATGAAATGAGCATGCAGCGCAACAGCAACCAAACCACCAACATGGACCACCTTCCCAATGGCTTCACCTCGCCCACGGTGAACGCCTACACTGGCTCCACCAGCAGCGGCAACGGGCGCTCCAACTCGGAGAACCTGCTCTACAACGGACACGTGAGCTATCTCGACGGACGCTACTCGCTGGGACTCTCGCTGCGCACCGACTGCGACTCGAAGTTCGGTCCCAAGAACAAGTGGGCCGTCTTCCCGGGTCTCTCCGCTCGTTGGAATGTCATCGACGAACCTTTCATGCAGTGGTCGCGCAAGTTCATCTCCATGCTCGGTTTCCGCGCTTCTTGGGGACGTACGGGTAAGGCACCCGACAACGATTACCTGTTCTACAATACCTACAACACCTCGGTGGGCAACTACGGAAAGGGCAACGACACCGACTCCTACGCCACGCTGAGCGGACTGAAGCTCGACGACCTGCGCTGGGAGAAGACCACCTCGTCGAACCTTGGTGTCAATCTGGGACTTTTCAACGACCGGTTGGAAATGAATGTGGAATACTACTTCCGCGACACACGCGACATGCTGCAAGGACTGAGCATCCCATCCTACACGGGATTCAACAAAGTGGAATACGCCAATGTGGGACGGATGACCAATCAGGGATGGGAGTTGAACCTGGATGCTCGTCGACTGCTGAAATTTGGCAAGTTCTCGATGGACTTCAGTTTCAACATCGCGCAGAACACCAACCTGCTGAAGGAAATGAACGAGAGCGTGCTCCAAAGCATCAACGGCACCACCTGGGACTACAACAAGCGGGCAAAGTCGGCCTATCCCATCCGCGTGCAGCTGAACAACTCGCTCGGCTCCATCTATGGATTCCACTACAAGGGAGTATACCAGTACACCTACGAATATCTGGACAACTATCGCAAGGAACACGGACTGACGCCACAGCAGTATGAGCAATGGATCAACGAGTTCCTGGCTGCAGGGCATACCGCACCCGTGGCAACCGACAAGGACGGACGCGTCATCATGGAGAACAACGGCTCGCCCAAGCACATGAAGTATGCCTATCAGCAGCTCACCGTCAACGGACAGAAAGGCTACAATTTCCAGGGCGGTGACCTCATCTATGAGGACATCAACCACGATGGAAACATCGACGCGCTCGACGTTGTCTATCTGGGCAACTCCCTGCCCAAGGCCAACGGTGGATTCAACATCACCCTGCGCTACGGCCCCTGGCAAATCAAGGGACGATTCAACTACCGCTTCGGCAACAAAATCGTCAACATCGCTCGCATGAATCTGGAGCAGATGTATAACACCAACAACCAAAGCACCACGGTGAACTACCGTTGGCGCAAGGATGGCGACGACACGCCCATGCCGCGTGCCATGTACAATTCGGGATGGAACTTCCAGAACTCCGACCGCTACGTGGAGGATGGCAGCTTCGTGCGATTCCAGAATCTGCAGATATCCTACAACTTCAGCAGGAAGCTCATCAAACAGTTGGGACTGAAGAGTCTGCAGGCCTACGGCTCTATGAACAATCTCTGTGTGTGGACAAAGTACAGCGGCATCGACCCCGAGGTGTCGGCACGCGGCTATTACCCCGCTTTCGACGAATCGCAGACACCGCGCTCGAAACAGTTCACACTAACGCTCAACGTGGGATTCTAAGGCTAAGCGCAAGAAACTAAAAAACGCAAGAATTATGAAGAACAAGAAGATATATACACGGATGATAAGTTTATCATTTATCATTTGTCTTTTATCCTTTAGCGTGGCGCTCACTTCCTGCCTGGAGCACAGCATCCTGCCCGACGACAAGGTGGTGGAGGAGAATTTCTGGAAGACGAAGGAAGACGTGCAGTCGATGGTGACGGCAGCCTATGCCGCCATGGCCAGCGAGCCTGTCATCACTAGACTCATCATCTGGGGCGATTTCCGCTCCGATGAGCTGGTGGGTAACACCGAGAAGCTCTCGGGAAGCATTCCCGATGCCCTGAAGGAGATTGAGGCAGTGAGCATTCAAACCACCAACCAGTTTGCCACATGGAGCGATTTCTACGATGTCATCAACAAGTGCAATATCGTGCTTGAGAAGGCCGAGAAAGTGCTCTACGAAGACCCCAACTACACACAGTCGGACTATGAGTCGCATTGTTGCCAGATGCTGGCACTCCGCTCGTTGTGCTATTTCTATCTGGTGCGCAACTTCCGCGACGTTCCCTATTATGAATATGCCCATACCACCAGCAGCCAGGTGAAAGAACTGCGACAGTCGGCGCCGGCTACGGTGCTGGAGAGCATCATTCAGACGCTGGAGCAGGTGGCCTCCAATAGCAACTGTCCACGCTCCAACAATTTCGCCGTCAGCGAGTGGCGCCGAGTGGGATGGTTCACGCTCGATGGCGTGAAAGCCTTGCTGGCTGATGTCTACCTCTGGCGTGCATCCGTCATGCACACCTCGGCCGACTACCAGCGTTGCGTGGAGCTTTGCGACCAAATCATCGAGTCGAAGCGTAGCCAGCACGTCAAGGGGCGCAACGAAACAGAGGAAAAACCTTATCCGCTGACCGACAATAACAACTTCACCGATGCCTACTCCGCCCTCTACGTCACTCAGAATGCCGAGGAGAGCATCTTCGAGTTGCAGTCGAGAAACAATGCAGCACTTTGCAAGTATTATTATAAATATGGTGATAACAACTCAACCGAAGGATATCTGAAGGCTTCGGGCATCTTCGCCAATTCCACCGACGCCGATGCCAACCTGGGCAATGCCAAGGTGAATGCCAATACGGTTTTCTCCACTTCCGACCTGCGTTTCTACAGTTCACACTTCACTGCCGCCGATGCCAGCTTCTACGATGTCAGGAAGATGGTGTCGCAGCAGGAGATCAGGCGCAAGACGGGCGAGGCTCGCACGCAGAGCCGCACCTTCGCCAACTACGACCAGAACTACATTGTCTATCGTCTGCCCGACGTGATGCTGATGAAAGCCGAGGCATTGGTACAGCAGATGCAGGACACCATCGCCGGCTCCTCCGACGAGCAGAAGACTGCCGTAATGGAGGCCAACGCCGAGTTGCGCAAGCAGGCATTCGACCTGGTAGAGGCGGTGAACACCCGCTCGTGCTATGCCGACGACCGCGCCAACTATGCGCTCGATGTGGCTTGGCAAAAGGGAAACCGCTATAAAGACTTTTCAAAGGTTCAGATGGAGACGCTTGTCATGGAAGAACGGCTGCGCGAGTTATGCTTCGAGGGCAAGCGATGGTACGACCTGATGCGCTACAACTATCGGCATATCGAAGGCGTGCGCTACAATGAGACTTACGGGCAGATGATTGCCGCAGCCGGAAGTACCGAGTTGGAGCTGCCAGCCCTCTACAAGGACATGCTGGAGCTGATGACCCGCTCACTATCGGAAGACCGCTTGGCCGTTCAAGCCAAGATGCATAACGAGAGCTATCTCTACATGCCTATACCCGAAAACGACATCAACCTCTGCGACCAGCTGGTGCAAAACCCAGCTTATAAGTCAATCAATGCTTACGAGAAAACTTACTAATGGAAGGAGGAACACCTATGAATACTAAATTGATTAAATCATTCCATGTCGCCGTGGCAGTCGTGTCGATGGCAGCATTAGTGTCCTGTAATCCAGAACCCGACGAGTCGGACCTCTTCACCTCTACTGGCGAGACGGCAGCCGACTTTATCAAGCGCAAGAGCGAACTCAGTTCCTTCGACTATATCCTTACTCGCGTAGGACTCGACCGCAACCTCTCGGCTTGGGGTGAGTACACCTGTTTCGTGCCCACCAACGACGCTGTGGCAGAGCACCTGGAGTATCTGTGGAACGACACCGACGCATCGATTCAGCACAACGGTATGACCGAACTCTCGCTCGAAGGACTCACCGACAGCCTCTGCAACGAGATTGCCAAGTACCACCTCTCAGGCAAGATTCAGAACACCATTGAGATTGGCGGTGGCGGCACCACGGTGAACACCCTGCTGGGTACACCCTTCCAGACTTCGACCGACTCGCTGGGCTACGTCTGCCTGAACCAGGAGGCGAGAATCATTGAGGCCGACAGTCTGGTGACCAACGGCATCGTGCATGTCATCGACAAGGTCATCAAGTTCAACAACCGTCCGTTGATGCCCGAACTGGAGCGTCACGAGGAGTACAGCATTTTCATGGAAGCATTGAAGCTGACCGGCTTGGCCGACTCCATTACTCGCACATGGAAACTGAATAGCGAGAACGCTCGCCGCGAATACTCCATCACCGACTACTACGACACCGAGTCGCAAAAGAAGGCTCCGCTCTACTGGCCCAAGGAATGCCGCGTGATGTACACTATCTTTGCCGAGCCCAACTCGGTGCTGGAAAATAACGGAATCCACAGCTTGCAGGATCTCATCAACTATGCCAATGAGCAATATGGTGGCGCCGCCGACTGGTACGACTATCTCGGCGAGACGGGCAACAGCGTGAGCACTGGCACCGACTACACCAACCGCTTCAATGCCCTCAACATGTTTGTGGCCTACCACATTCTTTACGCTGGTATGCCGCAGAACGAGCTGGTGTTCGAATACAGCTCACGATGGAGCGAAGTTTGGAACTATGTTAACGGTTGCCGGCCCTACGACTACTACGAGACGATGCTCCCCCACACACTGCTGAAGATTTGGAACCCTGCGGGAACACAGCTCTACATCAACCGCTATGTGCGACTGAACACCCTCACCGACGAAATCGGCACCGTGGGCAGCCAGGCCATGCACACCCTGCTCGACCCAGGCATCCGCATCGCCCGCACCACCGATAGCGACATCAGCTCATCGCCCGATGACCACAGCAGTCTGCACACGAACATCCAGACTTATAATGGCTACATCCATGCCCTACGCGGCATGCTTGTCTACAACCGCGAGGTGCCAAAGGGCGTGCTCCACGAGCGTATGCGCTTCGACAGCACCACTTTTATCCCTGAGTTCATCAACAACGGCATCCGCATGTCGAACAGTGGCGAGGTGTCGGCACTTAATGGCGGAGGAAGCGGAGCGCGTGTGGCTTTCCCGCTCGACTTTTTCGACAACGTGGTCAGCTATACCGACCAGAACTGTTTCCGCTACAACGTGAAGGGCGCCTACAACGCCTGGCAGGGCGACACCTTCCAGGGATGGGGTGGCAGCTACGACCTGGCCATCAAACTGCCGCCGCTGCCTTCGGGCAACTACGAGATGCGCATCTTCTACACCCCCATGGGTCATGGCAGCATGATGCAGTTCTATATGGGTACCAGCAAGAAGCAGTCGAGCATGGTGGCTGTCGACATCCCCCTCGATGCCCGCGTAGCCATCACCGACCCGCGCATCGGTTGGACCAACTATAACGAAGAAGAGGATTTGGGCATTGCCACCGACGCCGCCATGCGCAACCACGGCTATATGCGCTGCTCGTATGGATACCAAGACCACCCTGAACGTCACGACCAGCAAACGGGAGTGAACACCGACCGCAACCTGCGCTATACCAGCACGGGTAACAATGCGCTACGCAAAATCATGGGACGTTTCGACATCAAGCAGAGCGAGGAGCGTTGGTTCCGCATCAAGAGCGTGGTGCCCGACGAGAAAGAGCTGAAGTGGCAGTTCGACTTCGTGGAGTTCATCCCCGTGGAGATGGTCGACCAGACCGAATACTTGGAGGACTGGTTCTAAAAGTGATAAGAGATAAGTGAAAAGATAATAGACACGAATTCCGCATTATGAAAAGATTCATCAATATAACGGCTATTGGTTGCTGTATCACGGCGATGGGCCTTATGACGGCTTGCTCCGACTTCAGCGACTATAACGAGGCACCTGTGGATGCACAACCTTCGGGCAACCTGACGCTTTGGGAGAACATTCAGCAGCATCCGCAACTCACCGAGTTCGCCTCGCTACTGCGCCGCACAGGCTTTGCCGAGCAGTTGGCCAATTCGCGCACCTATACGGTGTGGGCGCCGGTGAACGGCACGTTCAGTGTGGCCGACTATCAGCATTTGGGCGACTCGCTGGTGCTGCAGCAGTTTGTCAAGAGCCATGTGGCACAGTATGTGCACGTGGCTTCGGGTGATATCAGCGAGCGCATCCACACGCTCAACGGGAAGTCGTTCGACTTCTTGGGCAACGGCAATTATACCTACGCCGGACAGAAGATTAACCAGGCCAACCTGCCCAGCTCGAATGGCGTGGTGCACCTGCTCGACGGCATGGCTCACTTCTATCCCAATCTGTATGAATATCTGCGCATGGGAGAGAACATCGATTCGCTGCGCAATTATTTCCTCAAGTACGAACTCACCACGCTCGACATCGAGCAAAGCGTGAAAGGCCCCATGGTGGAAGGTGTGCAAACCTATATCGACTCAGTGGTCGTCACCGACAACCAGCTCATCAACCGTCTCAATGCCGACCTGGCCAACGAGGACAGCACCTATACCTTCCTGATGCCTACCAACAAAGCATACGCCGACCTCTACGCCAAGATCAAGCCCCTCTACAACATCCTTGCTACCACTACCGTGCAGGATGTGGATGCCTTTGCCAAGCCTTCCGACACGATGACGAAGGAGATTCAGGTAGACAAGGAATACTTGAGCGATTCGCTGGTGCGTAGCGTCATCGTGGGCGATCTGGTCTACAGCAATAACAATGTCTACAATCGCTGGCTCGTCGACAAAGGGGAGTTCACCGACACCCTGCGCAGCACCACACGCAGCAAGTTCTCCAACCCTCGCGACATCTTGGCCCCGGTGATTCAGAAGCAATCCATGAGCAATGGCTCTGCCTACATCATGGACAGCCTCGCCTTCCTGCCGTGGGAACTCTACAACCCACAGATAGAGGCAAACCTCGCCAACAATGTCTACAGGGAGAACAGCAAGGACCGCTTCACCTTCTCGTCGAACATGGTCAATGTGCCCGACAGCATTGCCAAGCGCATCTTCAACGACCCGCTGGCCACTCGTTTCCGCTATCTGTGGATTTATCCCACCAGCGACTACGCCAAGCCCGACGTCTTCGTTGAGCTGCCCAATGTGCTCTCCACCACCTACCAAATTTATGCTGTGTTTATGCCCACGCGCTACCAGCTTGATGAGGACCGCTATTGGATTTTCGACAGCGGCGATGAGAAGCCCAACCTGCTCAACTTCCAGCTAAACTATTGCGGCGCCAACGGTAAGGTGGCCACCTATAGCTTCAGCTCGAAGTACCTCGCAAGCGGCGACAGTAAAGACGAGAACCCGAAGGCTGTGAACAAGACAACTGCCTTCACCAACGACCCCTACAAGGTCGACACCGTCTACTTGGGACAGTTCACCTTCCCCGTGGCCTATAGGGGCCTGAACGGCTATTCTCCCAACATTCACATCAGCAATCCCATCGGCGTGTTCAACAAGACCGACATGGCCACCTACACCCGCGACGTGCGCCTGGCTGCCATCATCTTGAAGCCCATGGAATTGGTGGAGTATGAAGAAAATGAGAAAACGAGAAAATGAGAAAACAAGATATGAAGAGCATCCTATTTAATCTTTGGCAGACAGCCAGTCGCAGAGTGTTGCTCTGCACCTTGGCTATAGGCTTCTTGGCAACGCCGACCTTGGCACAAACCGAAGACGACGATGAAGAAGAAGACGAGATGGAAGCCGTCATCAAGCAACCTGTGCGCAGGGTATCGACAAAATATCCCACGGTGAGTCTGCGCGGTACGATTGTTGACCAAGCCACTGGCCAGCCCCTGTCGGGCATCCAGTTGCAGGCGCTCGGATATGTGCGCTACACGGCCATGACCGAGGAAGACGGAAGTTTCGTCATCGCTGTTCCCGACTTCGCCACCGCGCTCTATGTGCATGCCCCCGATTATGCGCCCCAGCAGGTGGCCATCGTCCCTGGCGACAGCACACAACAGTTCCGCATTTCGATGCTGCGCGACCGTTTCCTGCCCATGTATGGCAAGGGCACCGTCTACACCGCCCAGCAGCAAGCCATGATTGATGGTCGTGGCGTCACCGTCGACAACGAGGTGAGCCAGAAGCTGGCCGGCAGCGTGCGTACCATCATGCGCTCGGCAGCCCTTGACGGAGGCGCATCTATGTTCATCCGTGGTTTGAACAGCATCACCAGCGGTTCGCAGCCCTTGGTGGTGGTGGATGGCATTGAGCTCGACATGCAGCACGACCGCTATTCGCTGCACGATGGGCAGTTCAACAACATCTTGGCAAACATCGCCCCCGACGACGTGGAGAAAATCACTGTGCTGAAAAACGCCACAGCCCTCTATGGCGCACGTGGCGCCAATGGCGTGGTGCTCATCGATACCAAGCGCGGACACTCCATGGCCACACGCATCGACGCCAACGTGTCGGCGGGCGTCACATTGGTGCCTACGCTGCCCACGATGATGAATGCCACCCAGTATCGCACTTATGCCACCGAGGTGATGGGAACCGTGGAGGGCATCATGGACCGCACACGCGACTTCCGCTTCCTCAACGACGACCCCAACGGATTCTATTACCACATGTACCATAACGATACCGACTGGTCAAAGGAGGTCTACCACACGGCTATGACGCAGAACTACAGCATCAACGTGCAGGGTGGCGACGACATTGGCATGTACAACCTCTCGGTGGGATATGTCGACGCGCAGTATGCTGCTCGCGAGAACTCGTTCAACCGCATGAACGTGCGCTTCAACACCGATATCAAAATCTTGTGGAACCTCAGCACCAAGTTCGATATCAGCATTGCGCGCACCAGTAATAAGGTCTTCGACAATGGCTTCCCCGCCGATCTCACGTCGGGCGCCATCGTCTCGCCCACCGCGCTGGCCCTCATCAAGTCGCCATTGCTGTCGCCCTACCAGTATAACATGCTGCTCAATGGCGGCAAGGGAGGCTTCTCTTCGCTCTATAGCGGTGCCGACGACCTGTTTGAGCAGCTGAAGGGCAACAACGCCTACAGCCTGGCCAACCCTGTGTCCATCCTCGACTATGCCGAGGGCGACAACAAGAACAAGGCCGAGAACACCTATTTCAACGTGCATGTGGCCCCACAATATCGCATCAACGATGAGTTTCAGCTCACGGCGCTATTCAGCTACACCCTCAACCGCAATTCCCAGCGTTATTTCCGTCCGCGCACCGACGTCCCCTCTTTCGCAGTGCCTGGTTTGGGACGCGTCTATGCCAAGACGCAATCCATGTTTGCCAAGGAAAACAACTTTGTGGGCAACCTGCAACTCGACTGGAACCGCCAGTGTGGCCGCCACACTTGGGCTGCCTTTGCTGGCGCACGCTTCAACTCGTTCACCTACGACAGTAACGACGTGAGCGTGCAGGCCAGCTCCGATGCCACCAGCGACAACAATCCCTCGCTGGGATGGGCTGGCTATAAGGACATCCAGGGAGCCAACGACGAGTGGCGGCAGATGCAGTGGTATGGCAATGTGGACTATAACTACATGAACCGCTACTTCGCCACCCTGTCGCTGCTGGGCGAGGCCAACAGCCGCTTTGGCTCGGATGCCGACGCACTGAGTCTCTTCGGCGTGAAGTGGGCACTATTCCCCAGCCTGCAAGTGGGATGGGTGATGACCAACGAGAGTTGGTTCCCCAAGAATATTGGCGTGGACTATCTGCGTCTGAACGCAGGATTCGATGTCAGCGGCAACGACGGCATTTCCAATTATGCCGCACGCACCAGCTTTACTACTGTGCGCTACAACAACAATGCCATCGGAACCCAGCTCACCAATGTGGGCAACGACAAGATTCAGTGGGAGTCGACGAGTAAGTTCAACCTCGGCCTCGAGAGCTATCTGCTTCACAATCGCCTGGGTGTGCATTTCGACTACTTCTTCCACCACACCAGCAACCTGCTCACACAGAAAGCCTTCTCCAACCCCATTGGCGGCATCAACCTCTATTGGAGCAATGGCGGCGAGCTGCAGAACGAAGGCTTCGAGGCCACCGTCACCTTCAAGCCCGTGGTGTATAAGGACTGGAACGTAGAGGTGGGGGCCAGCGTGGGCCACTACAAGAACAAGGTCTCCAAGCTGCCGCAAGGCTTCCAGAACTACAGCTCCATCTATGGCGACAACAACATCATCACTGCCGTAGGCCAGCCGATAGCACTCTTCTGGGGCTATCAGACGAAGGGCGTCTTCGCCGACGATGCCGAGGCCCGCGTTGCTGGCAAGGGGGGCTATCTCTATATGGAAGACAATGCCGGCATCCATCACGACTTCAAGGCTGGCGACGTGCACTTTGCCGACCTCAATGGCGACGGCATCATCAGCGAGGCCGACAAGACCATCATCGGCGACCCCAACCCCGATATCTACGGCAACATCTTCGCCACCGTGAATTGGAAGCACCTCACGCTCTCGCTGGGCTTCAACTATTCGCTGGGCAACGATGTCTACAACTACCAGCGCTCGGTGCTCAATTCGGGCAGCAACTTCTACAACCAGCAAGTGGCCGAGGTGGGCCGTTGGCACTACGAAGGCCAACAAACCGACATCCCACGCGCTACGTTTGGCGACCCCATGCAGAACAACCGCTTCAGCGACCGATGGATTGAGGACGGCAGCTACCTGCGACTGAAGACCCTCGCCCTGTCATACCGCGTGCCAGTACCGGGCTCGTGGACATGGCTCCAGGGACTCACCATCTGGGCCGAGGCACACAACCTGCTCACCTTCTCCAAGTATCTGGGCAGTGACCCGGAGTTCTCGGCTGGCAGCAGTGTACTACTGCAAGGCATCGACACAGGCAACCTGGCGCAGAGCCGAGCCTTCACCGCTGGATTGAAAATCAACCTGTAATAATTCGCAATTTAGTAATTAATAATTCGTAATTATGATTACACATTATATCAAGAACCACCTTGCCGGTCTGCTGTGCTGCGGCATCGCAGCAGCAATGGTCGGTTGTCAGGACCTGCTTGAAACAGAGAGCTCGCGCCAGAACATCGAGCCGGAGATAACGGCCAAGACCGACTCCGTGTTCTATAGCTTCGGCATCCTGCAGGCCATGCAACAGTTGGCCGACCAATATGTGTTCCAGGGCGAGATGCGTGGCGACTTGGTGCAGACCACCCTCTATACCGACAACAACCTGCGCCAGCTGGCCAATTTCTCGGCTACCACCGCCTGCAAATACGACTCGGCCTACGTCTACTACCGCGTCATCAACAACTGCAACTACTACATTGCGCACCGCGACACCACGCTCTACACCGGCTCCACCAATGTGGTAATGCCCGAGTATATCGGCGTGAAGGCCATCCGTGCCTGGGCCTATCTGCAGCTGGGTCGCAACTATGAGCGGGTGCCTTTCTTCACCGAGCCACTCACCAAGATCTCGCAGATTGACAACAACCAGTTCCCCGAACTCGACCTCGACGGGCTGGTGGCTGCCTTGGCCCCCGACTTGGAGCAGTATAGTGGGCGTCGCACCCCCGACTATGGTGTGAATGACGTGGGTGCCCCCAACTGGGAGAACACCCAGAAGCGCATGGTCACCAGCAAGTGCTTCGTTCCTGTCGACGTGGTGCTGGGCGACATGTATCTTGAGACTGGCAACTATCACCTGGCCGCCACACACTACGTCACCTATCTCACCCGAGTGGCTGGCAAGACCAGCAGCGACTTCCTGGCCACCATGACGTCGCGTCGACAGGGAGGTGGACGCTTCAGCGGTGGACAGGCCGACGAAGACGATCTGCCCGATTCCAACACCTTCAGCGACCCCAACAACGGTCCCCTCAGTTCCTCGTGGTCTTCCATCTTCCGCAATGCCATTTCCGACGAGGTCATTACTTACATCCCCATGGCCGTCAACCGCCAGAATGGAGCCATCACCGAGCTGCCCCTCACCTTTGGTTTCAACTATTATGCCACGGCCGAGGAGAATGCCGAACAGGGTTTGCGTGAGCCTTATATCGACCAGATTCAGCTGCTGCCCAGCGAGACCCTCAATACGCTTAGCGACAGCACCGAATACTACTATTACTTCGACAACAAATCGGCCGACCTCTACGACAGCATCAGCATCTCAAAGGCTGGCGACATGCGCCTTCGCAACAGTCTTTACCAGGCCCTGCGCGAAGACACCACTACGCTGTGGATCGACAAGTACAAGTATGCCAATGTGGTGCTCTATCGTACCAGCACCGTGCTGCTCCACTTGGCCGAGGCCTTCAACCGCCTCGACATGCCCGACGCTGCCTTTGCCATCCTGAAGGACGGCATCAGCCCCAACTTGGTGGAACCACGTCCATCGGGAGGCTACTATTGCCTCTACATCACCGATGCCACACGCCAGAAGCTGCAGACCACCTATCCGTTGCTCTCGCCCGAGAATGGTGTCCTCTTCCCTGTCATCGATGCCTTTGGCATTCACTGCCATGGGGCTGGTAAGGGTGCCAGCGACTACCCAGGCGTCAGCGCAGCCAACAAACCTGGCGGCACCAACTATCACGCAGGCTCGTCGCCCTATCAGCTCGACCGCATGGCAGGGTTGAAGATGAAGGAGCTGGCCGATGTATATGGCATCACCGTCGGCACTACGCGGCAGGACACCATCAACGCCGTCGAGGACCTCATTTGCGACGAGTATGCACTGGAGCTGGCCTTCGAGGGCAACCGCTTCTACGACCTCTGTCGTCTGGCCCGCCACAAGAATCAGGCTGCTCTCTATGGGGGCAACTTCGGCAGCCTGTGGTTGGCCCGTAAGCTGGCCTATAAGAATCCCGTGAAGGACCTCACCGATCCCAAGAACTGGTACCTGCCATTCAAATAGCATTGGCCAGTAACCTCGGTATCACGGAAACCACAGAATCGTCTCATCATGACATTCTGTGGTTTCTGTGTGTTTACAAAGTTTCCAACCTGTACAGCTCGAACTTGTTTTATAAACGAATTATCCTAATTGCTCATAATTCCACAATCTAAATGTTTTTCAATAGCTGCGCCAAGACTTATGCTCCGGACACTCATACATTCTTCAAACCACGTCGCAGTTTTTATAAATTACGTCGTAGTTTATAAAAACTGCGTCACGGTTTATATAGACCGTGTCGCGGTTTAAACAAATATAAAGACTGCTGATGTTTGTGGAAAGCAGCTTTCTCAGTCTCAACAGGGCGGTGCGGCCACTTAAACCGTAGTCGTAGGTGTCGGTGTTGATGCTGTCCGTCGAGCGCTCGACCTCTGGTCGCTTTGCTAGCAAAGAACAGGCGAGCGGGCGCTCGGCAACGAAGGAGAAGCTTGCTACTGAAAGGACGCAAGAAGGACACATCATAGAAACCGCTCGGCGACGAAGGAGACGCTTGGATCGCCCAAGAACGTGTAGGGATGATAATTCAATCCCACCAGTCACCGTAGAGCACCCCCTTGTCGTTCACTTTTTCCTTCAGGCGTTTCCAATCAAAAGGAAGATATTCATCATCATCCCAGACGTTAATTAGGATATAGAACCCGTTCTCGTCCATGATGGCATCGATGGTCATCGACTTGCGAGGCTCGTCAATTTCATACATATTCCTGCATGATTCTCCCCTGAACATCCTTGCCAGATTCAGAGGTTGGAAGTATTCGTCGGAATAGATGGTATAGGCTTCTTTGGGATGATCTGCGATATACTGGCGCACGTATTCCATCACTTGATGGAGCATCGTCTTGGCCTTTTCCTCGGAAGTAAATTTATAAACTGTCAGATGGTTGTCGCCTCGACGGCGTACACTTTTCTCAGCCCTTAGATAACTATCAAATTTATGACTATCGTCAAATACATCGACGGTGCTGTCGTGCTGGCAATGTATCTCGTGGCGCTTGATTGTTTTGTCTTTGAACAATGGAAGTATGGCCATATGAAGGGCGTCGACGTCAAAATCCTTGGTGGCATAAAAGGTAGTATCGACAATGGTGTTGACCCTGAGTTCACCAAATCCAATGGGGCCCATACGATTCTTAAGTCCACGGTCAGAATCGGTATAACGGAAATGAACCATCTCGGGCAACTTGCCAGTACCATAGCTGTCATTTTCCAGATACTCAAATTTCTTAGGTATCGGCTCGTTCTCGTAGGGCTTCAGGGCGATGGTGGTGATAATGGTGTCGTGCCCGTTCTGGTGATACTCGTAGCTGTAGCTCTCTGCTGCATCTTGGGTCAGTTCGCTGAGCGTTCTACGAACCACATGAAAAGCTTCTCGCGTCTTACGCCATTCTGCACGTATAGCGCTATCGGCCTTTGAATCGAGCGGTTTTTTCATATAATCTATTGTAGGTTCAGGCCCTTCGTTATTTAATCCAAAGTTGAATTCGTAGCGCTTGCGGAGTCCCTCCTGATTTTTATTGCTGAGGGTGTAGTATTTTACTAAGCCATTAGCCTTCAGATAGGCATAGAGGCTCTCCAACTTGGGGTTGGCTTTGCCTTCGTCCGTCACGACTCGGCCATCTCTGAGCGAGCTCAGATGGCTCTCGCTGCTTCGTCCGTTGTCCTGAGCGATGCAACCGAGTTGCATTGCTGCGAATATAATTATAGAAATAATACGTTTCATATCTGTTACTTGTTTTTATTTGTCGTTTTCTTCATACATGCTAATGAGTCGTTCGCCGCGTATGCGTATCTGGCGAATCTCTTCTTCTGTATTGATGTCCTCCATCTGCAGCTCATCGGCATTGAGACTTGCCAAGAGCAGTTCCATCCGAGTCTCCTCGCTCATCTGAACGGGTTCGTCTTGGGGCTCGTCCTTGATTACTTTGCGAGGTCTTTTAGCTTTCTGCCGCTTCGGAGTTTCAACATTTACGCTTACAGGTTCTGGGGTACTTTCCGCTTGTTTCGTTTCTGTGGCTTTCGGTGTCACAATCTTAGCCACAAGGGGTTGTTCTTCTGTTGCAGGTTTGGGAGGCATTAGTATCATCATGACGAACCCTATGACGCATGCAGCAGCCAGCCAGGGCCAGATCCTGACGATGCGACGGGGGGGGTAATTCCTGACGCGCCTTCTCCATCACCTCATGCTTCAAGGTGTCAGATGCCTTGAACTCGCATTGCGGTTTGAGCAGTTGCTCGATGTCTTCAAATTCGTTCATATCGTGTATCCTTTCTTTTTCATCATTTGTTGTAAGTGTTGAATGGCGTAGCGGTAACGCGATTTCGCCGTGGCCTCTGGTATGTCTTGCAGCTCGGCAATCTGCTTGAATGTCAGGTTGTCGTAGCACTTTAGTCTTACGATTTCCGATTGCTCCAACGGAAGCGATTCGAGTAGACGATTGATTCGTATGAACTCCTCGTGAATCTGCCTGTCACCTTCGTCAACGGTCAGCTGTTCGGCCATACCAATTGGCACTATTTTAAGATGTTTCCTTCGGGAGTAGTCTGTGCATGCATTGCTGATGGCTCGGATGAGATACTGTTCTACGTTATCCATACTGGTCTTCTCGCGCAATCGCCGGAATACGCTCAGCAGTACCTCCTGCACCACATCCTCGGCATCCTCCCTAATGCCAATACGCATATAGGCAAAACGGAACAGCCAGTCTTGTCGTTCTTCGACAATCCTTTCCAGTTCCTTCAGCAACTGTTCCGTTTCTTTGTTCATCGTTTATAATGTGTGAATGACCCCTTTTCCACAAGGGGTCTCTACATATAGAAACGTAAAGACTCCAAAAAAGATTTAATTGTTCTCCACTATTTTCATAAAATCTTCATTCTATGTTTTTTTTCCAACCAAAAAGCGGGCGAGGATGTACTGTTCCCATCCTCGCCCGCCTTTGAAGTCAACGCTTCTTATGTCGTTCTATGTCTTTCGGTCTATCCGCTCATGTTCATTGTCGTTTGTGAATACTTACGCCTTGAGCAGGATGATGGGCGGTTGCATGTTGTTTCTCATAGTTATCTAATGTGAAAAGGCGTTTAAGAAAATGAAATATCTTTGCAGGAATGGGAAATAATGCTTACTTTTGCAGTTCAAATACGTATTTGATTGATTTATGGGATTGTTTGGATTATTCAGCAAGAAGAAAAAGGAAACCTTGGACAAAGGCTTGGAGAAGACGAAGACTTCGGTATTTAACAAGCTGGCCAGGGCTGTGGCAGGCAAGTCGAAGGTAGATGAAGATGTGCTGGACAACTTGGAGGAGGTACTCATCAGCAGCGATGTGGGCGTTGACACTACGCTGAAAATCATTAAGCGCATTGAGGAACGCGTGGCCCGCGACAAGTATGTATCGACGAGCGAGTTGAACGGCATTTTACGCGATGAAATCGCAGCATTGTTAGAGGAGCACGAAGAAGCATCTGCGCTTTCCGCTCCCGACGGTTCGTCGCCATACGTCATCCTGGTGGTGGGCGTGAACGGCGTAGGAAAGACTACCACCATTGGCAAGTTGGCCTGGCAGTTCAAGCAAGAAGGAAAGAAGGTTTACCTGGGTGCTGCCGACACCTTCCGTGCTGCCGCCGTAGAGCAGATCAGCATCTGGGGCGAGCGCGTAGGTGTGCCTGTTGTCAAGCAGCAGATGGGCAGTGACCCTGCCAGCGTGGCTTTCGATACCTTGCAGAGTGCCAAGGCCAACGGGGCCGACGTGGTGCTCATCGACACAGCTGGACGTCTGCACAACAAGGTGGGGCTGATGAACGAGCTGAAGAAGATTAAGGACGTTATGAAGAAGGTGCTGCCCACAGCTCCCGATGAGGTGCTGCTGGTGCTCGATGGCTCCACAGGACAGAACGCCTTTGAGCAGGCCCGGCAGTTTGCCGCCGTCACGCAAATTACCTCGCTGGCCATTACCAAGCTCGATGGAACGGCAAAAGGTGGTGTGGTCATCGGTATCAGCGACCAGCTGAAGGTGCCGGTGAAGTATATCGGACTGGGCGAGGGCATGGAAGACTTGCAGCTCTTCGACCGACGAGAGTTCGTTGATTCGCTGTTCGCTTAATACCCAAAGATAGGGGTGGGCTGAACAAGCGGACAAACAAGAAATAGAATAATGGTAGAGCATCATCATACCTCTGGGAGGTGTTCTGGCCCCCAACCCTCTAATGAAGGGGGCTTGGGTATAGATTTCATATCGCTGGGCTGCTCCAAGAATCTGGTGGATTCGGAGATGCTGATGGGTCTCTTTGAGGCTCATGGCTTTCGTGTGACCCACGACAGTCCAAACCCAGATGGCGAGATCTGCGTGGTAAATACCTGCGGTTTCATCGCAGATGCCAAGGAAGAAAGCATCAACACCATCTTGGAACAGGTGCAGCGAAAGGCTGAAGGGAAACTGCAGAAGCTCTATGTAATGGGCTGCCTATCGGAACGTTATCTAGCCGAGCTGGAAGCAGAGATTCCCGAAGTGGATGGCTGGTATGGAAAGTTCAACTACAAGGAACTCCTTAAAGACTTGGAAGCCCCCTCAGCCCCCCCTACGCCCCCCGAGGGGGGCACGATGATCCCTACGTCCAGCAAAACTATAGTTGCCCCCTCGGGGGCTGAAGGGGGGGCTTTCGCACGGGTCTTAACCACACCCCGCCATTTTGCCTACCTGAAAATCAGTGAGGGCTGCGACCGCACGTGCGCCTATTGTGCCATTCCCCTCATCACAGGGCGGCACCAGAGTAGGCCCATGGAAGAGATTCTCGATGAGGTGCGCTGGCTGGTGAGTCAGGGCGTGAAGGAGTTGAACGTCATCGCACAGGAATTGACCTATTACGGGCTGGACCTTTATGGCGAGCAGCGTATTGCCCAACTGGTGGAGCAGATGGCACAGGTGGAGGGCGTGGAGTGGATTCGTCTTCACTATGCTTATCCCACCCATTTCCCATGGGAGCTTACGCGCGTGATGCGCGAGTATAATAATGTGTGCAACTACCTTGACGTGGCTCTGCAGCACATCAGCAATAACATGTTGCAGCGTATGCGTCGTCACATCACGCGGCAGGAGACACTCGATTTCATCGAGCGGTTGCGCCGCGAAGTGCCGGGCATATGTCTGCGTACTACGCTCATGGTGGGCTTCCCTGGCGAGACGGAGGAGGATTTCAAAGAATTGCTCGATTTCACCCGCATGGCACGTTTTGAGCGCATGGGCGCTTTTGCCTACAGCGAGGAAGAGGGCACCTACGCCGCACAACACTTTGTCGACGACGTGGCGCCGGAAGTGAAAGAACGCCGTCTGGCTCGCCTGATGCGGCTGCAACAAAACATCAGTGAAGAAATGCAGCAGCAGCTGGTGGGGCAGGTGATGAAAGTGGTGATCGACCGTCGCGAAGGCGACTACTATGTGGGGCGAAACGAGTTCTCGTCGCCCGAGGTCGACCCCGAGGTACTGATTGCCGCCAAGGGCGTGAGGCTTACCATAGGTCGATTCTATCAAGTGAGAATCATTGGAGCCGAAGAATTCGACCTGTATGGAGAAATCGTAAGAGGAAAGACTGATAAAACGACATAATATGAACAACAAGGAATTCATAGCCGAGCTGGCAAAAAAGAACAAAGTCACCGCCACAGAGGCACAACGCATGGTGAATGCCTTGATTGCCGCTATGGGCGAGAGCTTCATGGAGGGGAACAGTGTGCAACTGCTCAACTTTGGAGCCTTCGAGGTGAAAAAGAAGTTGGAACGTGTGATTGTGAACCCCTCCACAGGACAACGCATGCTGGTGCCGCCCAAGCTCACGCTGGCTTTCAAACCCAATGCCACTACCAAGGACAGAATAAAGAGAGGAGGCGACGACAATGGCTAAGATGTATCAAAACGACCTTTCGCAGGTGCTTGTAGAAAAGCATGGCTATACGAAGCGCAAGGCGCAAGCCTTCGTAAGCTCCATCGTGAACGTGATACAAGAAGGTTTGGAGCGCGACCAGATGGTGAAAATCAAAGGACTGGGCACCTTCAAGATTGTAGACGTGAGCGCACGGGAGAGCGTCAATGTGAACACGGGCGAGCGGCTTGTCATCGAAGGACATTCTAAACTATCCTTCCTCCCTGACAATGCCATGAAGGAACTCGTGAACCGGCCGTTCTCACAGTTTGAAACGGTGATATTGAACGATGGCGTGGTGTTCAACGATATTGAAGAGGCAGTCGATGAGGAGAGCGTTGCTTCCATTGTGGAAGAGGAACCATCTATCGTCGTTGACGAAGAGGAACCCGTAACCCTTCTTATGGAGGAAAAGCTTGAACCTGTGGAGGAGGAAGATATCGAGACCGTGGTGGAGGAAGAACCTGTTTCTGCTCCTGTGATAGAGGAAGAACCAGCCCCCATTGTGGAGGAAGAGCCTACACCCGTGATTGAGGAAGAACCAGAACCTGTTGTGGCAGAAGAACCTGTTTCTGCTCCCGTGGTGGAGGAAGAGCCAGCGCACGTAGTAGTGGAAGAGCCTGCACCCGTGATAGAGGAAGAGGTTCATCGTTTTGCTTCAAGTGAAGTGGAAAAGCCGAGCTCATCGTTCAATTTAAAGTGGCTCCTTGCCTTGCTGTTGTCGTTGGCGGTAGGTTTTGTCGTTGGTTATCTGGTGGGCAAATCGTCGCAACTAACCACGACGGTCCCGATGGCTCCAGAGACTACAGCTGCTCCTCTTGCGCCAACCGAGGAGGATTCGACTGACTCCTTAGCCGTCACTGAAACTGTGGCAACTCCCAGTCCCTCAGAGACTGCCGTGGAGGCTACCCCCGAAGACACGCAGCCCGAATGGGAGCGCTACAACCAGATGCATCCTCGCACTCGCGATGGTTACTACTACATTATGGGCTTCGACCGCATAGAGGTGGCTCGCCAGGGCGACAACGCCAGGCGAATTGCCAGCAGAATACTGGGAGGTGCCGACATGAGCTGTTATATCGAGGTTTATAACGGCATCGATGCCACCACCGAGTTGGAAGCCGGTACGGAAGTGAAGATTCCAAAGCTGGAACCCAAGAAAACAGTGAGAAGAAGATTACAACAACAAAACAAACAATAAAATAGTCATGGCAGAAAATATTGATATTCGCGAACTAAACATCAGAATCGAACAGCAAAGCTCGTTCCTTACGAACCTCACAACGGGGATGGACCGTGTCATTGTGGGACAGAAACACCTGGTGGACTCGCTGCTCATCGGCTTGCTCAGCGACGGCAACATCTTGCTCGAAGGCGTGCCGGGATTGGCCAAGACGCTGGCCATCAACACCCTGTCGAAACTCATCGACGCCAGTTTCAGCCGAATACAATTCACCCCCGACCTGCTGCCCGCCGACGTCACGGGTACGATGATTTATTCGCAGAAGGACGAAAAGTTCTTGGTGAAGAAAGGCCCGGTGTTTGCCAACTTCGTGCTGGCCGACGAAATCAACCGTGCCCCGGCAAAGGTGCAGAGCGCATTGCTCGAAGCCATGCAAGAAAAGCAGGTCACCATCGGCAGCGATACTTTCGACCTGCCAGCCCCCTTCATGGTGATGGCCACGCAGAACCCCATCGAGCAGGAGGGCACCTATCCGCTTCCTGAGGCTCAGATGGACCGCTTCATGCTGAAGGTGGTCATTGGCTATCCCACGCTGGATGAAGAGAAGAAAATCATACGTGAGAACATTGCTAGCGAAGGACTACCACAGGTGAAACCCGTCACCACCGTCGACGAGATTCTGCGTGCCCGCAAAGTGGTGAACGAGGTATATCTCGACGAGAAGATAGAGCAGTATGTGGCCGACATTGTCTTCGCCACCCGCTATCCTGAACGCTATGGTCTGAAGGAGCTGAAGGAGATGATTGCCTTTGGTGGCTCGCCCCGTGCCAGCATCAACCTGGCCAAGGCTGCTCGTGCCTTCGCCTTCATCAAGCGTCGCGGCTATGTGGTGCCCGAGGATGTGCGCGCCATCGCCCACGACGTGCTACGCCATCGCATCGGCCTTACCTACGAGGCCGAAGCCAGCAATATCAGCAGCGAGGAAATCATCTCGAAGATTATCAACAAGGTGGAGGTTCCCTGATTCTAGAGCAACTAGCAACTCTAGAAAGACTAGATAAACTAGAAATACTAGAATAACTAGAAAGACTAGAAAGGCTAGAAAACGATGGAAACAAGCGAAATACTGAAGAAGGTAAGGAAGATTGAAATCAAGACCCGTGGTCTTAGTTCCAACATCTTTGCGGGCCAGTATCACACGGCCTTCAAGGGTCGTGGTATGGCCTTCAGCGAGGTGCGCGAGTATCAGTATGGCGACGATGTACGCGATATTGACTGGAACGTCACCGCGCGCTTCAACCGCCCTTACGTGAAGGTGTTTGAGGAGGAACGCGAACTCACCGTGATGCTGGCCATCGATGTGAGCGGCTCACTCGACTTTGGTACACGCCAGCAGATGAAGCGCGATATGGCCACGGAGATTGCCGCCACACTGGCCTTCTCGGCCATTGAGAACAACGACAAGATTGGCGTGGTGTTCTTCTCCGACAAGATTGAGAAGTACATTCCTCCCAAGAAGGGACGAAAGCACATCCTCTATATCATCCGCGAGATGCTCGACTTCCATCCCGAGAGCCGTCGCACCGATGTGGCCATGGCCTTGGAGTTCCTCACCAGCGTGTCGAAGCGCCGGTGCACGGCCTTTGTGCTCAGCGACTTCTACGTGCGCCAGGACTTCTTGCAACAGCTCACTATTGCCAACCGTAAGCATGATGTGTGCGCCATACAGGTGTACGACCGCCGTGCCACCGAGCTGCCCAACATTGGACTGATGAAGGTGGTGGATGCCGAGACGGGATACGAGCAATATGTAGACACCAGTAGTCGGGCCGTGCGTAATGCTTGGAGCCAGCATTGGAACAACCGCCAGCGCGATTTGAAGGAGGCCTTTGCCAAGAGCGGAGTGGACAACGTGAGCATAGCAACCGACGACGACTACGTGAAGCAACTGCTCCTGCTTTTCAATAGAAGAGGAAGAAAGTGATAAGGAAAAGTGAATACAATGAGATACAAAAGCCAAAGGAAGATGAAAATGACATGGATGGTGAAGGTGCTCCTTGCACTTGTCGCCTATCACTCATCACTCATCACTACGATGGCACAGAGCGTAGAGTCGAAAATCAGCTCCTTGGAGATGCTGGTGGGCGAACAGGTGGCCATCACGGTCACGGCTCATGCCAAGGACACGGCTCGCGTTGACTTTCCTCGTGCGCTTTTGATGCCCAGCGGCATTGAGGTGCTGGAGGCCATTGAGGAGCCCGCCGTGGAAGAACCGAATGGAATGATGCGCCATCAGGTGAACTATATCCTGACCTCGTTCAACGATACGGTCTATCCTTTGCCGCCCATTCCTGTCCGCATCAGCGGAAAAGAATATCCCACCCGCCAACTGGCATTGCAAGTCTACACCGTTGATGTTGACACCACCAATTTCGAGAAATACTACGGTCCGAAGGATGTGCAGGAATTGCCGATGAGCTGGAAAGACGATGAGTGGGGCAAAGCCTTGACCATGAGCTTCGTGGCCGTGGCGTTGCTATTGCTCACGCTTTGGATCTTCTCGCGGCTTAGGAGCAACAAGCCCATCATCGCTCGCATCAGGATTATCAAGCGCATGCCGCCTCATCAAAAGGCCATGAAGGCCATCGACGAGATAAAAGCCGAGAAGATGGTGAGCGACGAGAACCCGAAGGAATACTATACCCGACTGACCGACACCCTTCGCCAGTATATCAACGAGCGCTACGGCTTCAACGCGATGGAGATGACCAGTAGTGAGATTATTGAGCGCTTGATGCAGACCGACGACCCCAAGTCGCTCGACGAGCTCAGGCAACTCTTTACTACGGCCGACCTGGTGAAATTTGCCAAGTACTCTACGCTCATTAATGAGAATGATGCGAACTTGGTGAGCGCCATCGACTTCATCAATCAGACGAAGCAGGAGAACGTTCCAACCGAGGAGATTGTGAAGCCAGAACTCACCCAAGAGCAACAACAAAGCCGCAAACTTCGCAAAGTGCTGATGATAGCCGTGATCGTGAGTGCCGTGCTGGCTTTAGCCGTTCTGGGCTATGTTGGATGGTTTGTCTATGATTTATTGATGTATTAAGAAATGGACTTCGAATTTGCCAATAAAGAATATCTATTCCTATTGCTGCTCATCATACCTTATATATTATGGTATGTGATTTGGCGCAAGAAGACCGAGCCGACCATTCGCATGGCCGATACCTTCGCCCTGAAGCGCGCCCAGCGCACTTGGCGTGTGAGGTTAATGCCCATCCAGGCTTTCTTGCGCATCGTGGCCTTTACCTTGCTGGTGCTGGCCATGGCAAGGCCTCAGACCCATAACTCATGGGAGGAGCAGACCATCGAAGGAATAGACATCATGCTGGCCATTGACGTGTCGTCGTCGATGCTCTCCGAAGATATCGAACCCAACCGCATTGAGGCTGCAAAGAAGGTGGCCGCCGAGTTCATCAGCGACCGTGGAAACGATAACATCGGACTGACGGTCTTTGCCGGAGAGGCTTTCACCCAATGCCCTATGACCATTGACCATTCGTCACTGCTTTCTTTACTTCAACATTCAAGCGATTATGTGGGGAGCGGAGCCATCATCGACATGACCGCCATCGGCATGGGACTCACCAACGCCGTGAGCCGATTGAAGGACTCAAAAGCCAAGAGCCGTGTGGTGATCCTCCTTACCGATGGAAGCAACAACTATGGAGAGATTTCGCCGCTCACGGCCGCCGACATGGCACGCTCGCTTGGCATTCGCATCTATACCATTGGCGTGGGAGCCGACGGCTCGGCCATGCGCCCCATGACCATTGGCGGCACCGTGCAACATCTCTATCTGCCCAACGACATCGACGAGGAGACCCTGCGCAAGATTGCCCAAGCCACCAACGGACGCTACTATCGAGCCACGAACGCCGAGGAATTGAGGCAGATATATAACGACATCGACAAGCTGGAGAAATCGAAGCTCGACGTTCAACGCTATAGCAAAGTACGCGATGTCTACCAGTACCTGGTGCTGGGGGCTATCATTGCGCTTTTGCTCGAAATCCTGCTCAGAATAACCATCTTTAGGAGGATACCGTAATGTTCAGATTTGAAGACCCGCAATATCTCTACCTGCTTGCAATCGTGGCATTGCTGGCACTCATACGCTTTCTCACCTACCGCAATCAAAAGAAGCTTTTGCGCAAGTTCGGCGACCCTGAACTGGTGAGCCAGCTCATGCCCTTGGTTTCCCGTTGGCGTCCTGGCGTGAAGTTCTGGCTATTGGAAGGAGCCTTGGCATTGCTCATCGTGATGCTTGCCCGTCCGCAATTTGGCAAGAGCATCAGCCAGAAACAAAAGGCGGGCATTGAGGCCATCATCGCCATCGACGTGAGCAACTCGATGCTCGCCGTGGATAAGGCCAGCGATGGCGAATTGAGTCGCATGCAACGTGCGAAGATGATTGTGACGAAGCTCATCGACAAGTTTAGCAACGACCGTATTGGACTGGTGGTCTTCGCCGGTGATGCTTTTATTCAATTGCCCATCACAAGCGATTTCGTATCGGCGAAGATGTTCCTCAATAGCATTGCCCCCTCGATGATTCGGAATCAAGGCACCGACGTGGCGGCCGCCATCCGCACGGCCAGCCATTGCTTCACCCAGCGCGAGCATGTGGGCAAGGCCATTATCATCATAACCGATGGCGAGGACCATGAGGGCGAGGCCGTGGAGGCCGCTCGTCTTGCACATGAAGAGGAGGGACGCAACGTGTATGTGCTGGGCATTGGTTCGGCGAAGGGCGCCCTGGTGCCTAATCCCAACGGAAACGGCTATATGATAGACAACACCGGTCAACAGGTGATGTCGAGATTGAACGAGCAGATGTGTGCCGATGTGGCCAAAGCTGGTGGAGGCGCTTATATCCATGTGGAGAACAACAATACGGCGCAAAAGCAATTGGAGGACGCCCTCGACAAGCTGGAGAAGGCCGAGTCGACGCAATATAGCGATTTCGACGAGCAATTCCAGGCCGTGGGCTTGCTCGCACTCTTGCTCCTCATCATCGAGGTCATCATCCTCGACCGTCAGAATCCTGCTATCAGGAAATTAAAACTCTTCAAGCGATGAAACGATTCTACCTCATATTGAGCCTAATAGCCCTGTTGGGTTCTGCCTCTGTTCAAGCACAAAGCGTGAAGGACGTTCGACGCCATGTGAAGCGAGGAAACCGCATGATGCACACGGGGCAACGCGACAAGGCCTACGAGCAATACCGCAAGGCTTTCGAGATAGATAGCACCAATGTGCTCGTGGACTACAATCTGGCCACTTCGATGTTTCCCAACGAGTGGAAGATTATGAAGACCGACGCCCGTCGCGACTCGGTGATGGCGGGTCTCTTTCTCCATGCCGGTGATGCTGAGGAAAACCCGATACGCCGTTCCATGGCCTATCATAACGTGGGCGTGATGCACCAGATAAGGGCCAACCAGAGCGGCGATGACCAGCAAAAGTACCAACAATTGCAACAAGCCATCGAGGCCTACAAGCAAGCCCTTCGCCAGAATCCTCGTGACGATGAGGCACGCTATAACCTGGTGCTGTGTCAACGGCAATTGCCAAAGGGTGCTGGACAAGGCCAGCAGAATCAGAATGGCGACCAGCAGAAGAAGGAGGAGAAAGAGCAGGAGCAAAAGCAAGACCAACAACCACAAAACCAGCAGCAACAACAACAAGAGCAACAAAACCAGGAATGGATAGAGCAGATGCTCAATGCCGCCGAGCAACGTGAGAAGCAGACCCGGAAGAACATTGACGAGCGCATGCAAAACCAATCGAAGCGTCGCCAACAAAACGAGAAGAACTGGTGATGCTCTTAATGAAAAGATGATAAATGAGAATTGATAAAGACGATATAGCGGATATGCGCAACATTTGGACTACAATGACGAAAGGACGATGGTGGATGATAGTACTGTCATTCGTCGTCTGTCATTTGTCGTTTTCCCGCGTGGCGGCGCAAACCTATACCCTTACGGGCGAGGTGGAGCCAGTGGTGCACGTGGGCGAGAATTTCAAGCTTCGCTATGTGCTCAACACCACCGATGCCAGCAACTTCCGATTAGGCTCAATCCCCGAAGCCCTCGACGTGCTGATTGGCCCCAACCAGTCGACCAGCATCAGCACGGTCATCGTGAACGGGAGTGCCAAGACCACTCAGACCCTCACACTCACCTACGTGCTCTCGGCCAGCAAGACGGGAAAGTTCACCATCCCCGCTGCGAGCGTGAAGACCCATGGCGAGACCATCAGCTCGCAACCCCTCACCGTGCAGGTTATCGCCTCCAACGAGCAACAGGGGGTCGTTGGAGGACGTTCCTCTTCGCCCCAGGGGGGAGAGTTTTTCATCTCCGTCATCCCCAGCAAGCGGCGCGTGGCCGAGTACGAGCCTTTCCTGCTCACCTATAAAGTGTGTTGGCACCCCGACGTGCCCGTCATCAACCTCGATGGCATCAACTTGGAGTTGCAAAACGTTTATATGCAACCCTATAACGACACCCAGCAGAAAACCAAGAAGGTGGAGACCATCAATGGGCGCGTGCTGGTGACCGTCGATTGGCAACAATATGTGGTCTATCCCCAGAAGGCGGGCAAGCTCCAGATACCTGCCCAGAAGATGAAGGGCTACGTGCGCGAGGATTTGCCCTACGACCCCTTCGACCCCTTTACGCGTGGCTATCGCGAGGTGGCGAGGATGCTCACCGCCCCTGCCGTCGACATTCAGGTGGATGAGCTTGCCGACAAGCCCGCCGACTTCTCGGGAGGGGTGGGGCGCTTCGACATCAGTGCCGAGATAGACAAGAACCAAGTGAAGGAGAATACCCCCGTGACCATCTCGGTGAAGGTGACGGGCCGAGGCAACCTGAACATGCTCAAGGAGCCTATCGTGACCTTCCCGCGAGGTTTCGACACCTACGACACCAAACAGAACGACGACTTCAAACTCACCTCTGAGGGCTTGAACGGAAGCGTGAGCTATGAGTTCGTCGCCGTCCCGCAGCGCAAGGGCACATTCACCATTCCTCCCGCCCGGCTCTCCTATTACGACCTGGGGAGCCATTCCTATCGCACGGTTCAGACCGACTCGTTCCGCTTGGAGGTACTCAAGGGCGATGGCACCACCTCGTCTGTCCATGATTATTCGGGCGTTGAGACCACCGACAAGGGCGACATCCACCCCATCAAGATGGGCGTCGACAAGTCGGCTCAGCAGGGCACCACATTCTTCGCCTCCAAGACCTACTTCATCCTGATTGCCCTCCTCGTCGTGCTTTTCATCGTGTTGTTCGTGGCCCTGCGCATACGTTCCAGCCAGCAGGCCGACGTGGTGAAGGCGAAGGGAAGGAGAGCCAACAAGGTGGCCGTGAGGAAGCTCCGCAAGGCCGCCAAGCTGATGCGCGAGAACAAGCCTGGTGAGTTCTACGACGAGACTCTGCGTGCCCTCTGGGGCTATGTGGGCGACAAGCTGAACATCCCCGTGAGCCAGCTATCGCGTCAGAACATCAGCGAGAAGCTGGCGGAGCGAGGCGTCGACGAGCAAGTCACCACCCGCTTCATCGAGGCCATCGACGAGTGCGAGTTTGTGCGCTATGCCCCCGGCGATCCCCAAGGCAATATGAACAAGGTCTACGAACTATCCATTACGGCCATCGAGCAGATTGAGAACGTGAAGCACAAAGTGAAGGGCAAGCACGCCGAGCGGGCGATGATGCTCGTGATGGGCTTGATGCTGGCATCGACGTCGTTGAGTGCCGCATCCACGCCCACGAAGATGCAGGCCGACGAGGCCTACAACAACGAGGAGTATGAAGAGGCCATCGACATGTACACCCAGTTGCCCGCGAGTGCTGATGTGTACTACAACTTGGGCAATGCTTACTTCCGCCTTGATAGCATGGCGCGCGCCATCTTGTGCTACGAGCGCGCCCTCCAGTTGCAACCCTCCGACGACGACATCCGCTTCAACCTCCAGCTGGCCCGTTCCAAGACCGATGACAAGATTGTGCCCGAGCGCGAGATGTTCTTCGTCACCTGGTATCGCTCGTTGGTGACGCTCGTCGGCACCGACACATGGGCCTACATGGCCTTGATATCATTGGCTCTCGCCGTGGTGTTGCTCCTTGTCTATTTCTTCGCCTTCGAGGAACGCACGCGCCGCCTCACGTTCTTTGGGGCGGTGTTCACGTTGGCGCTTTTCCTCCTTGGAAATCTCTTCGCTTGGCATCAGGAGCGGATGCTCCATAGCCACGATGCCGCCATCGTGATGCCGGCCTCTACATCGGTGAAGAACATCCCCTCGGCCGATGGAACCGATGAATTTACGCTCCATGCGGGCACGAAGGTGAACATCACCGACGACACGATGACCGATTGGAAGCAGATACACCTCTCGGATGGACGCGAGGGATGGATAGAGGCTAAGGCCATTGAATTGATTTGAACCACGCTAAACACTCAGTATCTTGGACTGGATAGCACTCGACAAGCAATGGTTGCTGGCACTCAACGGGAGCCAGTCGCTCTTCCTCGACTCGTTGATGAAGACGCTCACCACCGCCACCACGTGGATTCCGCTCTATGTGGCACTCATCTATCTGGTCATCAAGAACTCTAACGACGCCCGCAAGGTGGTGCTCACCATTGGGTGCGCGCTCTTGTGCGTATTTCTGGCGGGAAGTCTCGACGACATGGTGGTGAAACCCTTAGTGGCCCGCTGGCGACCTGCCCGCGACCCCGAAATAGGCATCCTTGTCGACATCGTGAATGGCTATCGTGGCGGACGTTTCGGATTCTTCTCGGCCCATGCCGCCAACACCTTCAGCCTGGCCGTCTTCTTGTCGCTGGTCATCCGTAGCCGCTTGATGACGACGGCCTTGGTCGCTTGGTCGCTTTTGAATTGCTGGACGCGCATTTATCTGGGCGTACACTATCCGGGCGACATCCTCGTGGGCCTGCTTTGGGGAGGAGCCGTGGGCACGGGCGTGTGGTATTTGTATGGCAAGTTGATGAACAAGACCGAGGAAGCTGTGCCTTTCGTGTCGACGCACTACACTCAGACGGGCTATCAATACCAGCACATCGACGTGGTGGTGTCCGTGCTCGTCTTCACCTTGGTCTATGCCATTATGAAGGCCACCTTCTCCATCTACATCTGATATTCCAATACTATGGACACCAAGCAAATCAGCATCAGCGATTATAACTACGAATTGCCCGACGAGCGGATAGCCAAGTTCCCCGTCACGCCCCGCGACCACTCGCGTCTGCTCGTCAGCCGTGGGGGCACTATCATCGACGACCATTTCTATAACCTTGCCCAGTATCTGCCCGAAGGCTCGCTCATGGTGTTCAACAACACCAAGGTCATCCGCGCCCGCATGCTCTTCCACAAGTCCACAGGCGCCCTCATCGAGGTGTTCCTGCTCGAACCATATGTCCCCGCCGACTACGAGCAGATGTTCCAGGCACGCGGTAGATGCTCCTGGCTTTGTATGGTGGGCAACCTGAAGAAGTGGAAGGAGGGGCGCTTGGAGCGCACGATAACCCTTGGCACGGATTTTACTAGCACCATCACCGCCGAGCGGGGCCAGATGGTGGGCACCAGCCACATCATCGATTTTGAGTGGAGTGGGGGACATTCCTTTGCCGAGATATTGGAGGCCGCCGGCCAATTGCCCATCCCTCCCTATCTGAACCGCGAGACCCAGCAGAGCGACCTCACCACCTATCAGACCGTCTATTCCAAGGTGAAGGGCAGCGTGGCGGCTCCCACCGCCGGACTCCATTTCACGCCCGAGGTGCTTTCCACCCTCGACGCCCACGGCATCGACCGCGAAGAGCTCACCCTGCATGTGGGCGCCGGAACGTTCAAACCCGTGAAGAGCCAGCACATGGGCGACCACGAGATGCATACCGAGCATGTGGCTGTGCGACGTCAGACGCTACAGAAGCTCCTCGACCATGAGTGCCTGGCCACCGCAGTGGGCACCACCAGCGTGCGCACCCTTGAGAGCCTCTACTACATGGGCCTGAAGGTGATGGCCCGCCCCGATATTTCCGAAGAGCAGTTGCACGTGGCCCAGTGGGAGCCTTACGACCTGCCCGTCGCTACCATGAACCCCAGCCGCCAGCAGGTGTGCCAAGCCATCCAGGCCCTGTTGCAATGGCTCGATGCCCGCCAGTTGCCCACCCTCCACTCATCTACGCAAATCATCATCGCGCCGGGCTACGAGTTCAAAATCGTGTGCCGACTCATCACCAACTTCCACCAGCCACAATCCACGCTCCTGCTCCTCGTGAGCGCCTTCACGCATGGCGATTGGCGTGCCATCTACAACCATGCCCTCGCCACCGGCTACCGCTTCCTCAGCTATGGCGACAGCTCTATACTTTTTAGGTGAGAAGGGAGAAGTGATAAGTATGGTTACACTTTTCACTTCTCCCTTCTTCCTTAACTAACCACACTTCTCACTTCTCACCCCTCACCTCTCACCTCTCACTTAAGAAATGTCTATTCCTCCAATCATTCAAGTAGGCGACGTGTTGTTGTCGTCCGATATTTTCACTGAAGAGTTCTGCTGCGACCTCTCCACCTGCCACGGTGCTTGTTGCATCGAAGGCGATGCGGGTGCGCCTGTGACGCTCGACGAGGTGATGGCCATCGAGGATAGCCTCGATGCGGTGTGGCCCCAGTTGCATGCCTCGGCACAAGCCGTCATCGACCGCCAGGGCGTGGCCTATACCGACCGCGATGGCGACCTCGTCACCAGCATCGTAGGGGGGAAGGATTGTGTTTTTACCTGCTACGACGATCTTACTGTGGATGATGACACCACCGTTCCCCAGTGCTGCCTCTGTGCACTGGAGTGCGCTCATCGCCAAGGACTTACCTCATTTTGCAAACCCATCAGTTGCGCTCTTTATCCCATTCGCGAAAAAACGTTTAGCGACGGAAGCGTAGGCCTGAACTATCATCAATGGGCCATTTGCGAGGGTGCACGCCTCCGTGGGCGCCAGTTGCACCTCCCTCTTTATCGTTTTTTGAAAGAGCCTTTGGTGCGCCGTTTCGGGCAAGAATGGTACGACGAACTTTGCCAAGTTGCACAAGCCCTTATGAAGGGGTGATTTAGCGAAAAGGCCACCACTAGTTTTCTATTTCAAAGCATGAAATATGTATTTCATGGCTTGAGACATGTATTTCACGGCTTGAAATATGTAAATTACGACATAAAATAGAGAAGCAGCAGTTACTTAGCACTTTAATTTGGGCGGTGGAGACTTTTTGCGGATAATGCAGGGGCTTCTCTCAACTTTGCAACCAAGTTGCAAAATTCTCTTTGTATCTTTGCACCCGAATAAGAAACAAAACCAAAGATACAATGGCAGATCATCATCACCACGAACATCATCATCATGATGAGCACGAGCATCACCACGAGGGCGGTCAGCGCCATCGGCTGGTGCTCATCGTTGTTTCGGCATTGCTCCTGGCGGGTGCCGTGCTGATAGAGCACCTAGGCGCCCTCAACACCTGGCAATTGCTCTTGGTCTATCTCGTCCCTTATCTCTTGGTGGGTCACGAAACGCTTCACGAGGCATGGGAAGGCATCTGCGAGGGAGACATGTTCAACGAGCACTTCCTGATGGCGGTGGCCACCTTGGGTGCGCTGGCCATTGGCTTCCTGCCCGGTGCAGAAAATCAGTTTGCCGAGGCGGTCTTCGTGATGTTGTTCTTTCAGGTGGGCGAACTCTTCGAGGGCTATGCCGAGGGCAAAAGCCGTCAGAGCATCACGCATCTGATGAACATCCGCCCCGACGTGGCAAGGGTTGAAGCGTCGGTAGAGGGAGCCGTGGCTAAAGAGTTGATGGTGAGCCCCGATGACGTGGAGGTAGGCTCCATCATCGTAGTAAAGCCTGGCGAGAAGATTCCCCTCGATGGAATCGTGGTAGAAGGACGTTCGGCCCTGAATACGGTGGCGCTCACGGGCGAGTCGATGCCCCGCCAGGTGGCTGAGGGCGACGAGGTGGTGTCAGGGTGCGTCAACCTCTCGGGGATGCTTCGCGTGCGTACCACGAAAGTTTTTGGCGAGAGCACCGTATCGAAAATCATCAAACTGGTGGAGAGCGCTGGCGAACACAAGTCGAAAAGCGAGGCCTTCATCACCCGCTTCGCCCGCATCTACACGCCCGTGGTAGTGGTGTTAGCGTTGCTCCTGGCCGCCGTGCCCACGCTCTGGAACGCCGTTCAAGGCGCGCCGTTCAACGTGCAATGGATCTATCGCGCCCTTATGTTCCTAGTGGTGAGTTGTCCCTGCGCCTTGGTCATCAGCGTACCGCTCACGTTCTTCGGAGGCATTGGAGGTGCTTCGCGCCGAGGCATCTTGGTGAAGGGCGCCAATTATCTCGATGTGCTGGCAAAGGTGCGCACCGTGGTGTTCGATAAGACGGGCACGCTCACCGAGGGGCGCTTTGCCGTGAGCGCCGTGCATCCCGATGCTTGCAACGAGCATCAGTTGCTCCATCTGGCCGCCCATGTAGAGCACTTCAGCACACATCCAGTGGGAGCCGCCCTGCGTGATGCTTTCCCCGACGAGGCCACGGACGGGTGCCCCGTCAGCGAGGTGGAAGAGGTGGCAGGAAAGGGTGTCAAGGCCCGCGTGGGCGACAACGTGCTGAGTGTGGGCAATACCAAGATGATGGATGCCGTGGGCGCCAAGTGGCATCATTGCGACAACGATGAGGGCACGGTGATCCATGTGGCCATCGACGGTGACTATGCCGGGCACATCGTCATCAGCGACCGCATGAAGGACGATAGCGCCGAGGCCGTGGCTCGGTTGAGGGAGATGGGCGTGAAGAAGATGGTGATGCTCACCGGCGACCGCACGGATGTGGCGGCTCGCGTGGCCCGGAGTGTGGGCGTCGACGAATATCATGCCGAACTGATGCCCGATGAAAAGGTGGAGTTGGTGGGCAACGAGCAAGAAACACCCTTGGCCTTTGTGGGCGATGGCATCAACGATGCGCCCGTCTTGGCTCGTGCCGATGTGGGGGTGGCCATGGGAGGCTTGGGAAGCGACGCCGCCATCGAGGCCGCCGATGTAGTGCTAATGGACGACCGTCCTACGAAGATAGCCACAGCCATTGCCATCGCCCGTAGGACGCTGGCCATCGCTCGTCAGAACGTGGCATTTGCTATTGGTGTGAAAGTGCTGGTGCTGGTGCTCGCCGCTCTGGGCTTGGCCACCATGTGGATGGCGGTCTTTGCCGATGTGGGCGTCACGGTGCTCGCCGTGCTCAATGCCATGCGGGCACTTTCTTACAAGCCTTCGCGATAAAAGTCGAGTGATTCAATGATTTCGGCATCCGTGGCCGTTTGGTTCAAAGCCAACTGGCCTACGTCACTCAGCAGGGTGAAGTTAATTTGCCCTGCTGTGTTTTTCTTGTCGTGGGTCATCAGCTTCAAAAGGGTGGGATAGTCGTCGCAAACGATGTTGATGTGGCCGTAGTGCTCGGTGATGAAACGCACCACTTGGCGCATCGTAGCCACTGGGAATCCCATCTTGATGCAACACAGATAGAGCTCGCACGCCAAGCCCGCCGCAACGGCATAGCCGTGGAGCACGGGCTGGCCCTTCGAAAGGGCGAAAGCCTCAAAGGCATGGCCCACGGTATGCCCCAGGTTCAAGGCCTTGCGAAGCCCTTGCTCCAAGGGGTCTTCACTCACGATACGTTGCTTCACCGCTACGCTCTCGCTCACCATTCGTCCCAGGAGCGGGAGGTCGGGGCTTTCGATATCGAAAGCCAGGTGTTGGCGAAGCATCTCGGGCGTTGAGATGAGCGCGTGCTTCAGCATCTCGGCATAGCCCGAAAGCAGGTTCTCACGGTCGAGGGTGCGCAAGAAATTGGTGTCAAGGATGACGCACTCGGCATTGCGGAAGACGCCTATCTCGTTCTTCAACCCTCCGAAGTTGAAGCCCGTCTTCCCGCCCACCGAGGCATCGACCATGGCGAGCAGAGTGGTGGGAATGTTGATGAATGCCATCCCGCGCTTGAAGGTGCTGGCGGCAAAGCCCGCCAAGTCGGTCACCATGCCTCCCCCAAGGTTCACCACCAGCGAGTGGCGGGTGGCTCCCAAGCGTTGTAGTTCGCTCCAAACGTATTCCACGGTGTCTAGCATCTTGTGCTCGTCGCCGGGCTTGATGACGATGTGCTGGGCATCGGCCAGACAGGCAAAGCCACTCACCAAAGGCCAGCAGAGCCGATGGGTGGTGTCGTCGGTAATGACAATCAAGCGGTCGGCATGGCAAGCCGCGATGGCCTCGGCAAGCACCGGCTCGATGCGGTCGGCAAGAATCACTTTCTGTTCGTCCATGTGCGTTTATGCTTTCTCGAATGTAAGTTCTTCTTTTTCAGGATGCTTATCAATCTTTATGAGCGTGCCGGAGGGAATCTCCTCGTTGATGATGAGCTCACAGATGCCGTCCTCGACATAGTTCTGAAGGGCGCGCTTTAGGGGGCGAGCGCCAAATTGCACGTCGTAGCCCTTGGTGGCCACGAACTCCTTAGCCTCGTTGCTCAACTCCACCTGATAGCCCAAGTCGTTGATGCGCTTCAAGAGGGGTTTCAGCTCCACGTTCACAATCTTCTTGATGGCTTCGAGGTCGAGCTGGTCAAAAGTGATGATTTCATCGAGCCTATTCAAGAATTCGGGCGAGAATTGCTTCGACAGCGCCTTTTGCACAATGCTCCGGGCGTGCTCGCGGTCTTGCTCGTTCATGGCCAGCCCGGCGTTGCCGGCGGTGAATCCTACACCTCGTCCAAAGTCCTTCAATTGGCGGGTGCCCGCATTGCTGGTCATGATGATAACGGTGTTGCGGAAATCCACAAAACGCCCGTTTCCATCGGTGAGTCGGCCCTCGTCGAGCACTTGTAGCAAGAGGTTGAAAACGTTGCCGTGGGCTTTCTCAATCTCGTCTAAAAGCACGATGCTATAGGGCTTGCGGCGCACGCGCTCGGTCAGCTGGCCGCCTTCCTCATAGCCCACGTAGCCCGGAGGCGCTCCGATGAGACGGCTCACATTGAACGACTCGGTGTATTCCGACATGTCGACGCGGATGAGGGCATCGGGCGAACCGAACATAAACTCGGCAAGCTTCTTGGCCAGGTAGGTCTTGCCCACGCCCGTGGGGCCCAGAAACATAAAGGCTCCGATGGGGTGGTTGGGGTCTTTCAATCCCACGCGATTACGCTGGATGGCACGCACCATCTTGTCGATGGCCTTGTCTTGTGCAATGACGTTCTGCTTCAGCTCTTGGGCCATGCCCTTCAGGCGTATGCCCTCGCTCTCAGCCATACGTTGAACGGGAACGCCGCTCATCATCGACACCACGCCTGCCACTTCTTCCTCGGTCACGGTCTGACGGTCGTCCGTGTTTCCGCTCTGCCACTCCAGGGTGAGCTTTGCCAGGTCGGCCTCCAACTCCGTTTGTCGGTCGCGATAGCTGGCGGCGAGCTCGAAGTTTTGTCCGCGCACGGCATTTTGCTTGCGCTCTTTCACGCGGTCCAGCTCCTTCTCCTTCTCGGTAATCTCCGGTGGAATGGTGCCATTCTTCAAATGTACGCGCGAGCCGGTCTCGTCCATGGCATCGATGGCCTTGTCGGGGAAGGCACGGTCGGCGATGTAGCGCTCTGTCAATTTGACACAAGCCAGAATGGCATCGTCGGTAAACTCCACGTGATGGTGGCGCTCATAGCGGTCCTTGATGTTGTGAAGGATGGTGAGCGTTTCGTCGGCGGTGGTAGGTTCAATCAACACCTTTTGGAAACGACGTTCCAAAGCACCATCTTTCTCGATGGAATTGCGATATTCGTCGAGTGTGGTGGCTCCGATGCATTGGATGGTTCCGCGTGCCAGGGCGGGCTTCATAATGTTGGCGGCATCCATGGCTCCAGCCGAACCTCCCGCACCAATGATGGTGTGAATCTCGTCGATAAATACAATAATATCAGGATTTTGCTCCAATTCTTTTAATAAAGCCTTGATGCGCTCTTCGAACTGACCGCGATATTTCGTTCCGGCCACGATGCCCGTCATATCGAGGTTAACCAGCCTTTTGCCGAAGAACATGGGCGAGCACTTGCGCTGGGCAATGAGTTGAGCCAGGCCTTCCACGATGGCGCTCTTACCCACACCGGGGTCGCCGATGAGGATGGGATTGTTCTTCTTGCGTCGTCCCAATATTTCGAGCACGCGTTGTGTCTCGCGCTCACGACCCACGATGGGATCGAGCTTTTGCTCCAGGGCGGCCTTGGTCAGGTCGGTGGAGAAATTGTCGAGCACGGGCGTTTTACTCTTTTGTTTCTGAGCGGTTTGCGTTTTAGAAGCGGCATTTCCATTCCCCACGGAATCTTCGGACGAAGCATCGTCGAATTCTTCGTCTTCATCGGGCAAACTGATGCCATCTTGTGGCGTAGATGTGCGGGGGGGCTGGCTCTCATCGGAGTCGGTTGTGCCCTTCTGCTGAGCCTTTAGGAGGCTCAATACGTCGTCGTAGTTCATGTCGTTCTTTTCGAGTATTTGTTTAGCTCCGTTGTTCACCTGGTCGTGGAGAATGGCCAGAAGCAGGTGCTGGTCGTCAACGCGTTGTTGTCGTTGGATGCGGGCTTCGAGCACGGCTAGTTTCAAGATGTTTGAAGCGCGCTCGTTGAGCACCAGCTCGCGGGTGTTGATAGGCCTCAGGATGTCATCTTGTCGCACTTTCGATTCCAGTTCGTATTTCAATTGTGGAATGTTCAGCCTGAGGCGGCGGAACACATCGATGACGGGGCCGTCGGTCATTCGGAGCAAGCCCAAGAGCAGATGCTCAGGCCCAACGGAGCTTGAGGCCAAGCGTGCTGCTTCCTCGCGTGAGAAAGATAGTATCTCGGAAACCTTCGGCGAAAACTGACTTGTCATCTTGTGTCTTATTACCTTAAATAATTCATAAAACCAACATGCAAAAGGCGTGCCAAAAATGCGCTCAAGGGTGATGGCATCCCCTCAAAACCCTAATTTTTGGTATTTTCAACATTCCGACCATACCGAAAAATGATGATTTTGCTCACAAACCCTTGCGAGTATCAAGCGAATTGCTTATTTTTGCATTCGCTAATACGATAATATTATGAAGCAACTGAAGATGTATGAGGCCGACGACAAGATGATCAACCTCATTCGCGATAACTACGACCTCCTGCAGATGTTGGGCGCATTTGGCATCAACTTGGGGTTTGGCGATAAAACGGTTCGTGAGACTTGTAATGACAACGATGTGGACACCTACACCTTCTTGGTTGTGGTGAATTTCACCATCAATGGCTATGGCTCTTCGGAAGACGACGAGCAGCTGAGCATCCCAACCTTGATGCATTATCTGGAAGCCAGCCACGCCTATTATCTTGATTTCCAGCTCCCTTTCATTCGTCGTGAGTTGGAAGAGAGCCTCAATCCCGACGATTCGTTGGGTCAACTCATCTTGCGCTTCTACGATGAGTATGCCCATGAGATTCGCCGTCACATGCAATATGAGCAACGCGTACTTTTCCCGTATGTGCAGGGACTTATCAACGGGAAACCTACGAATGGTGACTACAACATTGAAACTTTTTCGCGCCAACATGGCGAAGCCGACAAAAAGCTTCGCGAGTTGAAGTTGCTTATCATCAAATACTTGCCCAGCGACGGGCTACACAACAATAAACTCACGGCATGTCTGCACGACATCTATCATAACGAGGCTTGGCTGCGCCAACACGGGCAGGTGGAGGACCACATTTTCGTGCCGGCCATCCGTAGGCTGGAGCGCAAGCTTCAGCAAAGTGATGTGACAAAGAACATTACGGAGATGGTGTTCAAAAATGGGGTGGGGCAGAGTCAGGACGCATTGAGCGAGCGCGAAAAAGACGTCATCGTGGCCCTGGTGCAGGGAATGGCCAACAAAGAGATTGCCGACCATCTATGTATCTCGGTGAACACCGTCATCACCCACCGTCGCAACATAGCCCGAAAATTGCAAATACACTCTCCGGCCGGACTCACCATCTATGCCATTGTCAATGGGTTGGTCGACATCAGTAGCGTAAAGCTCTGAGCATAAGGTGCTTCAAATCTTGTTGATGTCAACGTAGCCGTGCATCACCGCATAGATGGTGAGCGCGCTGACGCTTCTCACTCCCAGTTTCTCCATGATGTTTTTCCGATGGGTCACCACGGTGGATAGCCCAATGTGCAACTGGTCGGCTATCTGCTTGTTGATGTAACCCTTCACGATGAGCACCATCACTTCGGCCTCGCGATCGCTCAAGATGGGTTGTTGCTGAGCATTTGTGGCCATAGGTGGCAGGTTTTTCCCTCCAGCATGTGCATGCTGCTCCAAGGCGATGAAAGCGCGTATGAGTTGTCTTTCGGGAACGGCGGTGCAAATGCAATTGAAATCATGAAGCTGTCGCCCTTCGTCGGTCGATGTTGTCAGCACAATGGTTTTATGCTTGTGGGCCATGAAAAAAGCTCTGTGCTCCAGCACGATGTTCATCGCCACGAAATAATGTACAAATCGTTGGGGCTGGTTGGCTTCGAGTTCCGCCATTGAGCCGAACAATTCCACCTCGGCAATGGGCATGATGGTTTGGAGCAAATGCTTCAACCCCAAGGCTGCCAATGTGTTGGAGTCTAAAACGGCAATATCCAAAGATGGCTTTTCCATAATCGGCTACAAAATTAGCAATAAAATGTTGAATTTTGGCGGTTTTCTTTGCAATCTTCCTTAAAAAACATTAATTAAATTTCATTTGTGAATCGATTTCCTTGCAGAACAGGATTTTTTCTGTATATTTGCAATGTGTTTTTCATGGTATTAGATTATTAAGGTTAATTTCTGAAGATTGTGTGTCGTGAGACAGATAATTTTCACGCAAACGCTTACCAACTACTTGGGTAAGTGAAAAAAGGGAGCCTGCGAAGGTTCCCTTTCCTTGTTGTCTCCGCCGAAATGGAGCGGAGGATTAATGTTCTTTTCAATCTTTAGCGCAGACCGCGGTTCACCAGTGTGGTGTTGAGCAGCTGCAGATACTTGCGATACTGCTTTTCGTCGAGCACATAGCGCATGTAGCGCACGTCTTTCTTCACGGCCAGCTCCACCATGTCGGTACGTTCGTCGCCATTGGCCAGGGCTGCCAGCATCATCTCGTTGCAGAACTGGTGATGGATATCCTGCACGGCTTCCATCTGGTCAAGAGTGAGACCCAGTGCCACGGCCAGCTTTCGCATGTTAATATTCATGTCGTAGGCGTTGGTGGCCTCCATGGTGTTGTTGTTTTCGTTCTCTGCGTTGGCCATTGTCAGTGTGAGCATGGCCACAAGGGTTAAAACAATCTTTTTCATCTTTTTTTCCTTTCTTTTTTAAATGTGTTATCCTGTTGTCGTCGGGTGTTTTGTTCCTTTCGACGGTGCAAAGGTACGGCGATATTTCCATCCAGCAATGGCTTTTTGTGGACTGTGTGCGGAAACAGTCCTCTTTTTTGACAAACATCAAAAAAACGTTAAAGAAACGAATTTTGGCTTTTACAGCTTAAAAACACTTGCTGGCAGACCCTATTTATATTCATTCCGCTTCCGCTAGTTTTTTCCACTTCGCTGGCCGTTTTTTTCCACAAACGTATGCCTAAGAAAAAAAAATCGTACGAGATTTTATAAAAAACCGTATGAGTTTTTTTCAAAAACCGTATGAGATTTTTTCAAAATGCGTTACCAATTTTTTCTATGGCGTTGCTAAGCATTTTTTCGCTATTATTGCTACAACAAATTGAACGTGTCATTGTGTAAGTTGAATATCGCAAAAATGTGGCAGAAAGTTTTGTTCTTTCATCTTTTTTGATTACTTTTGCACCGCATTTTAAGAACAGAAATTTTCTAACAATAAAAAAATGTCATTATGAAGAAGTACAACTTCAATGCCGGCCCTTCGATGCTTCCCCGCGAGGTCATCGAGGCCACAGCTCAACAGTGTTTAGATTTCAACGGTTCGGGTCTCTCCTTGATGGAGATTAGCCACCGTGCCAAGGATTTCCAGCCCGTCGTCGACGAGGCTGTGGCTCTGGTGAAAGAGCTTCTGCAAGTGCCTGAGGGCTATTCCGTCATCTTCCTTGGTGGTGGTGCATCACTGGAGTTCTGCATGATTCCTTATAACTTCTTGATCAAGAAGGCCGCCTATCTGAATACTGGCGTTTGGGCCAAGAAGGCGCTGAAGGAAGCCAAACTCTTTGGCGAGGTGGTGGAAGTGGCCAGCTCGGCCGATGCCAACTACACCTTCATCCCGAAGGACTGGACGGTGCCCGCCGATGCCGACTATCTGCACATCACCACGAACAACACCATTTATGGTACGGAAATCCGCAAGGACCTCGACGTGCCCGTGCCCATGATTGCCGATATGTCGTCCGACATCTTCAGCCGTCCTATCGACGTTGCCAAGTACGATGCCATCTATGCCGGTGCCCAGAAGAACCTGGCTATGGCCGGTGTGACCATCGTCATCCTGAAGGACGAGAAGCTGGGCAAGGCTCCGCGCCCCATCCCCACCATGCTCGACTACCGCACACATGTGGAGAAAGGTTCGATGTTTAACACGCCTCCTGTGGTGCCCATCTATTGCGCCCTCGAGAACCTGCGCTGGATCAAGCGTCAGGGCGGCGTGGAGGCTATGGACAAGATGGCCAAGCAGCGCGCCGAGATCGTCTATGGCGAGATCGACCGCAACAAGTGCTTCGTGGGCACTGCCAACGAAGAGGACCGCTCGCTCATGAACCTCTGCTTCGTGATGGCTCCCGAGTACAAGGAGCTGGAGAAGGAGTTCCTCGACTTCGCCGTGTCGAAGGGAATGGTCGGCGTGAAGGGCCACCGCTCAGTTGGTGGTTTCCGCGCCAGCTGCTACAACGCTCAGACCATCGAGGGCTGCAACGCACTCGTGGCTTGCATGAAGGAGTTTGAGGCTAATCACTGAACCCACCCCTATCCCCTCCCGTGCGGGAGGGGAATTTAATTAGACCCGTGGATTCTTTGTAATAAAGCTTGCAAGGTAAGAAGTTGTTCAATAACCACTTCTTTGGAATAACAGTATAAACAATATCAATTTAAAAAGGAGACCCCATAAGTAACCAAACTCCCCTCACCTTGGGGAGGGGTTGGGGGTGGGTATAATGAAAGTTTTAGTAGCAACCGAGAAGCCTTTCGCCGCAGCAGCCGTCGAGGGCATTCGTAAAGAGATTGAGACTGCTGGCAATGAGCTGGCTCTTTTAGAGAAATACACCGAGAAGCAGCAGCTGCTCGATGCCGTGAAGGACGCCGACGCCCTGATTATCCGCTCGGACAAGGTGGACGCCGAGGTGCTCGACGCCGCCAAGCAGCTGAAGATTGTGGTTCGTGCCGGTGCTGGTTACGATAACATCGACCTGGCCGCCGCCACCGCCCACAACGTAGTGGCTGAGAATACGCCTGGTCAGAACGCCAACGCCGTGGCCGAGCTGGTGTTCGGTCTGTTGGTGTTTGCCGTCCGTCAGTTCTATAACGGCAAGGCCGGCACCGAGCTGATGGGCAAGAAACTTGGTATCCTCGCTTTTGGTAACGTGGGTCGCAACGTGGCACGCATCGCCAAGGGCTTCGGCATGGAAGTCTATGCCTACGATGCCTATTGCCCCGCCGAGGTTATCGAGAAGGCTGGTGTGCATGCAGTGGAGAATCAGGACGCCCTGTTTGAGCAGTGCGACGTGGTGAGCCTCCACATCCCCGCCACCCCCGAGACCAAGCAGAGCATCAACTACGCCCTCGTGGGCAAGATGAAGAAGGGCGGCATTCTGGTGAACACTGCCCGCAAGGAGGTCATCAACGAGCCGGAGCTGCTGAAGCTCATGGAAGAGCGTGCCGACCTGAAGTTCGTTACCGACATCATGCCCGATGCCAACGCCGACTTCGCCAAGTTCGAGGGTCGTTATTTCTCCACCCCGAAGAAGATGGGTGCCCAGACGGCTGAGGCCAATACCAACGCCGGCATCGCCGCCGCCCGCCAAATCAACGCCTTCTTCAAGGATGGCGACACAAGGTTCAAGGTGAATTGAACCCAAGTTTTTCGCCCCCTAAGTTAGGGAGGTGTCTGAACAACCGTGAAACGCGCTGGTTCAGGCTCTCAACCCCCTAACTTAGGGGGCTTAACAAACTCCTAACCACTAACTAATGAAAACGACTTTGCTGTTTCTGGCCTTGGCCATAGCCACTTCAACGATGGCGCAAAACGGCCCCACCATGGGCTGGAGTTCGTGGAACACCTACGGCGTTAACATCAACGAGAACCTGATCAAGCGTCAGGCCGATGCGATGGTGTCGAAGGGTTTGAAGGCCGTGGGCTTTGACCATATCAACATCGACGACGGTTTCTTTGGCGGGCGCGACAAGGCTACGGGCGAGCTGCTCATCCATCCCCAGCGCTTCCCTCACGGCCTGAAGCCTGTGGCCGACTATATCCACTCAAAGGGATTGAAGGCGGGCATCTATAGCGATGCCGGTGGCAACACCTGCGGCAACTACTACAACGGCGACGTGCTCAGCGTCGATGTGGGCTTCTACAACTACGACCAGCACGATGCCGATTTCTATTTCAACGAGTGTGGGTTCGACTTCATCAAGGTGGACTTCTGCGGTGGCGACGCCCCGCAGAACTCGCAGCGCCTAGCCCTCGATCCGCAGGAGCGCTACACCGCCATCAGCGAAGCCATCAAGAACACCGGGCGCACCGACGTCAGGATGAACGTGTGCCGTTGGAACTATCCTGGCACATGGGTGCACGACGTGGCCTTCTCGTGGCGCACCACCCACGACATCAACAACAGCTGGGGCTCGGTGAAGGGCATTCTGGCCGAGAACCTCTACATGAGCGCCTACTGTTACGACGGCCACTATAACGACATGGACATGCTCGAGGTGGGGCGCTCGCTCACCACCGAGGAGGACCGCACACACTTTGGTATGTGGTGTATCATGGCGTCGCCGCTGCTCATCGGCTGCGACCTCACCAATATTAAGAGCACCACGCTGACGCTGCTCAAGAACACCGAGCTCATCGCCCTCAACCAAGACTCCCTTTGTCTGCAGGCCTACGTGGCCGCTTTGAACAACGACTGCCACATCCTGGTGAAGGACATTGAGACGCTGGGCGGTAACAAGCGGGCCGTGGCCATCTATAATCCTAATGACGAAAAGAAGACGGTTGTGCTAAATTTCAGCGACATCGACTTGGCAGGAACGGTGCGGCTGCGTGATGTGTTTCAGCGCAAAGACTTAGGTGAATTCACCGACCAGTTCGAGATAACGGTGCCCGCCCATGGCACCCGCATCTATGTAGCCGAGGCCGACAAGCGGCTGGAGCGCACCCGCTATGAGGCAGAGACCGCTTATATCAGCGACTATCAGGAGTTGAAGAACAACCAGTCGGAACAGACCGGCATCTACGAGGCATCCAGCTTCTGCTCGGCAGGTTTCAAGGCCGGCTGGCTGGGACAGAAAGAGGAGAACGACCTGCTCTTTCGCGATGTTTATAGTTTTGAGGGCGGCGAATACAAGCTCACCATCGGATATATTTCGGGCGAGAACCGCAACATCACCGTCGGTGTGAACGGCTCTACTGTCACCACCGTCAACGTCAATAGCGGCGGCTGGCAGACCGTGGGCAAAAAGACGCTCACCGTGAACCTCGTGAAGGGGCGCAATGTCATTCGCCTGTCGAATGCCAAGGCGTGGATGCCCGACATTGACTATATCGAGCTTACGCCTGTGGTATCGGCCTCCATCCACGATGTTCAACAATCGTCTTCTAACGTTCAACGTACCTACGACCTGCAGGGGCGCTTGCTCAATGGTAAGCAGATGGCAAGCGGTATCGTAATCAGCCAAGGGCGAAAAGTGCTGAAATGACCTATCGCAAGTTTTGGCAACCGCTCACAGCACGCTACGACGAAGGCGAGGCAAAGGCCATCACCCGTATGGTGGCAGAGGTGCGGTTTGGGCTCTCGCATGCCGATGTGTTGGCAGGGCGGATGGAAACCGTGAGTGAGCAGGAACTGAAACCGTTGCAAGAACGACTGCTGGCGGGCGAACCTGTACAGTATGTGCTGGGCCAGGCGCAGTTCTTCGGGCGCTGGTTCCATGTGGAGCCTGGCGTGTTGATTCCACGGTCCGAGACGGAGGAACTCTGTCAGCATATCTTGGAAGATGCTCGCATCAACCCATGCGCGAGCATCCTCGACATTGGGACGGGCAGCGGTTGCATAGCCATCACGCTGGCCGCCGAGCTGCCCCAAGCCAGTATCATGGCGTGGGATATATCCGAGAAAGCGCTGGCTATCGCCCATCGCAATGCCCAGCAGGTTCATGAAGTGAGCTTTCGTTTGGTCGACGCCCTCTGCCCGCCCATGGGCGACAGCGATTATTGGGACATCATCGTGAGCAATCCGCCTTACGTGTGCGAAGAAGAAAAGGACCAGATGGAGCCGCATGTGCTGGAGCATGAACCCCACGAGGCGCTGTTCGTGCCCGACGACGACCCGTTGCTTTTCTACCGTTCCATTGGCCACTATTCCCTTCACGCATTGAAGCCCGGCGGTCGCCTCTTCTTCGAACTGAACGCCCGTTATGCCCAGGAAACGGCTACGTTGCTGCGTGGGATGGGCTTTCAGTCTGTCGACATCATCAAAGACCAATACGGCAAAGACCGATTCATCAAGACATGCAAGTGAAAAAAGAAATGACTGGCCAACAGGCCTTTCAGCGTTTGGCCGCCCTCTGCGCCCGTGGCGAGCATTGCCAAAACGAGATGCTGGAAAAGATGCGCCAGTGGGGCGTGTCGGAGGAGGAGCAAGCTCAGGTGATGGCTCGTCTTACCGAGGAACATTATGTCGATGACGAGCGCTACGCCCGTGCTTTCGTGGCCGACAAGGTGCGCTACAACAAATGGGGCCGACGCAAGGTGGAACAGGCGTTGTGGCAGAAGCACATCGACAACGACATCGCCACCCGTGTACTCGACGCCGTTGACGACCAGGATTACATCAACGCCTTGCGCCCGTTGTTGCAGCAGAAGCGCCGAAACACGAAAGCCTCAAACGAATATGATTTGACGAAAAAACTTATCAAGTTTGCCCTTGGCCGTGGCTTCACCATGGACATCATACGGCAATGCATGGAAGTGCAGGATGAAGACGAGTTTCTGGACTAGACTGCTCGATGTGGTGTCGCCCCGCAGCTGCTCGGTGTGCGGTCGCCGCTTATCGCCAAGCGAGCGCGTGCTCTGCGCTTCCTGTCATTTGCACCTGCCACTCACCAACTACGAGCTATCGCCGTTAGACAATCCCATGGCTAGGCTCTTCTGGGGACATTTTCCTATAGAGCGTGTGGCTGCTCTTTTTTTCTATCAGGCCCAAGCGCCCCACAGTCAGCTCATCTACGACCTGAAATACCGCTCCATGCCCGATGTGGGCGAGGCGCTTGGCGCGATGGCCGCCCGTCGGTTTGCCGCCCAAGGCTTCTTCGATGGCATCGATGCGCTGGTGCCTATGCCCATCACTCGCCGTCGCCGATGGCAGCGCGGCTACAACCAGAGCGAGATGATAGCGCGAGGCGTGCAAACGGTGACGGGGCTCCCTATATATAATAATGTGGTGCGGCGCAACAGGTTCAACCAGAGCCAAACCACCCAGCATGCTTGGGAACGGATGCTCAACGTGGAGAATGCCTTTTCTTTAATGGATGGCGACAATTTGGCAGGTCGACATGTGCTGCTCATCGACGATGTGATTACGACCGGCGCCACCGTCATTGCCTGTGGCCGCACGTTGGCCGCCATCCCCAACATCCGCATCAGCGTCATGTCGCTGGGGCTTACAAAGGATTAAGCTAACGTTACCAATTGTCGGTGCGGAAGGGAACGAGGGGAAGGTTTGCCCCATTCTTCACATTTCCCAGTTGGAAATTACGGAAACAATAGCGCACGGCGACAGGGTGGGGCACTTGTGGGCTGCTGACGGTGATGGCCTCGTCCCAATAGCCGCCGCCGGGCTGCCAGAAATGGCGAGCCTGGGCAGGATGGAACACACGGTCGTCGCCCGCCACCTCGAAGCCTTGGATATTCTCGAAAGGCGCGTCGCTGTGGTAGTTGTCCTGCAGATGGATGTAGACGACATCGCCTTTCACCATCATGTCCTTATAGACAGAATTCTTATAGAGAATGGATTCGAAGCCGTAGTCGCGGTTTAGTGCGGCGTATGCCAGGCGCTCACCCACCTGACGCTTCTGCGTGGGGTGTATCTGCGTAAACTCGTATGGATAGACCAGGTCGGCCGTGCAAACCATCGCGCTGTTGGGGATGATCTGCGTGGCCTTCCACTGCTGTTCCCGCAGAAGAGCACCGTCTGTGCCGTTCACGTCGTCATAGTGATAGGGGGCAATCTGCACGAAGTAAAAGGGGATCTCGCCTAAACGGAACTGGCTGCGCCATTGGTCGACGAGCAGCTTTAAGCGCTGCGAATACTGGTCGCCGGGGTCGCCCACATTCGAGCATCCTTGATAGAAGAGGATGCCTTTGACGGTGTAATTGAGAATGGGGTTGAAGGTGCCATTGCCCCAAAGGAGCGAGCGATGGTAGTCCATGGGCCAGCGGGCAGCAATGTCAGTAGAGTCGACGGGGTCGGAGGTGTATTTGGTCAGGTTCTCCTTGGTGAGCCAGCTTTCCACGCGAGTGCCTCCCTTGTTGGCCTCGATGATGCCGATGGGGATGTCGAGGGCTTGGTGCATGGTGCGGGCAAAGAAATAACCTGTGGCCGAGAAGTCGGCCACCGTCGCGGGACTGCATTCTTTCCATTCGCACTCGGCATCGTCCTGAGGTTCGCTGCGCATGATGCTTGGAATCTTCACGCTGTGCACGGCCTTGTGCTGGGCCGACTCCACTACCCATTCGTTGTAGCCCTCGACGGGGCACTGCCAAAAGCCTTTCACGGGCATCTCCATGTTCGACTGTCCGGCGCACACCCACACCTCGCCAGCCAGCACGCCTGTGATGGTGGTCTTATCGCCGTCGTCGAAGGTGATGGAAAGAGGGGTATATGAGGCTTTGGGCGATTTCACGTTGACGAGCCATTGGCCATTCCTGTCGGTCTTGGCGGTGGCCACCTCGTTGCTCCACGATGTGCTGACCTTTACCGTGCGCCCCGGCTGGTCCCATCCCCACAGGCGCACGTCGGTTTGCTGTTGGATAATCATGTTGTTGCCAATGAGATGGTGAAGCCTCACCTTGGCATTGGCTGCGGTGCACATCAGCGTCAGCACCACAATGGTAGTAGTAGTTAGTCGTTTCATGATTATGGTTGTTGGTTTATTCTTCCCATCTGGCGCCCTCGCGCAGCACAAATGTCACTTTCGAATTCTTGGGCAGCTGTGGCTTTTTCCACTCGCCGCCTAACAACTGGATGGTGCACGGCTTCAGCGGGTCAATGGCTTTCAACGCAGCATCGAGCGTAAGGTACTGGCCGCGTCCCAGCTTATCGACCGTGGCATCGGCTTCCACGCGATACTTCGACAAGAGCGGAACCTCCTGACATATCGCATCGGCCAGCAAGCGTGCCACTTGCTGAGCTCCATATATATTATAATGTGTGTTGTCTTGCTTGCCTTTTGGCTCCGACGGCTCTTGGCCAGGAAGGAACCACATGTGCAAACGCTTGGAGGCTTCGGTGCCAAGTCCTTGCTCCAGGTCGTGGGTCAGCCGATTGGCATCTACGAAGAGACAGTTCATGCGCCGTGCCACATCGCGCGGTGCCACGGCATAGAGTCCGTGAGTGTCGATGAGGGTGTCGCCCTCCACCATCTTCGCGCCGTCCTTGAAGGTCTGCGTGCGCAGTTTTTCATCGTCGTAGTTCTCGGGTGCAGCCACGAAGAAGTTGCGGCGCACCACGCAGTTCATCAAGATGGGGATGCCACCATGCTCGCGCGTTTCGCGTATAAACTTCGCCAAGTTATAGTCGAAGGTGGAGCCTGGGTCGGTGTGGCGGTCGGCAGGTGCTTTCTCATCGTTGTGCCCAAACTGGATGATGACGTAATCGCCGGGCTTCATCTTGTCGAGCACCTTCTGCCAGCGGCCCTCGTTGATGAAGCTGAGCGAGGAGCGGCCATTCACAGCATGATTGTCGATACGCACATAGTCGGGGTCGAAGAAACACTGCAGGGCCATGCCCCATCCCCGTTCCTGCTTGCCATTGGAGATGTCCTTATTGGCCATGGTGGAATCGCCAATCATGAAGATGGTGGTCACCTTGTCTTCCCTTGCTGCCGGCAGCAGCAAGAGTGCGACAAGCAGCAGACTCCATGGTCGGAACAGTCTCATCGGATGGCTTCAATTAATTCGTCGGGGGTGAGCAGGGCCTGTTCGCCAGTAGTCATGTTCTTCAGCGTCAGTTTGCCTTGGGCCATCTCGCTCTCGCCAGCCATCGCCACAAAAGGAATCTGCTTGGCATTGGCGTAGGACATCTGCTTCTTCATCTTCGCAGCGTCGGGATAAAGCTCGGCACGGATGCCGGCTTGGCGCACGCGAGCCACCACGGGCATGCAGAAGGCTGTTTCATTTTGCCCAAAATTGATGAAGAGAACGCGAGACGTCTGGAGAGAATCTTGCGGATAGAGGTTGAGGGCCTCCAGGACATCGTAGATGCGGTCGACGCCAAACGAAATGCCCACGCCAGAGAGCCCCGGCATACCGAAGATGCCCGTCAGGTTGTCGTAGCGTCCGCCTCCGCTGATGCTGCCCATGGGGGTGTCGAGGGCTTTCACTTCGAAGATGGCGCCGGTGTAGTAGTTCAGTCCGCGAGCCAGGGTGAGGTCGAGCTGGATTTCGTTATGGAGGGCAGTTCCATTATTAGTTGTGGCAATGCCACAACTCACCGAACTCAGGGCGGCGAGGATGAAGCGCAGTTCTTCCACGCCTTTGAGGCCTGTGGCGCTGTCCTTCAGTACGTCGGAGATGGTGTTGAGCTTTTCTTCATTCGTGCCGTCGAGCTTGATGATGGGCTGCAGCTTGCTGATCTGCTCCTCGGTGAGTCCATCGTTGCGAAGCTCTTCGTTGACGTTGTCGATGCCAATCTTGTCGAGCTTGTCGATGGCCACGGTGATGTCAACGATCTTGTCGGCAGCGCCAATAACTTCGGCAATGCCGGAAAGGATTTTGCGGTTGTTGATTTTTATCTGAACACGCACGCCGAGACGGCTGAAGACGGTGTCGAGGATTTGCATCAGCTCCACTTCGTTGATGAGCGAGTCGCTGCCCACCACGTCGCCATCGAACTGATAAAACTCGCGATAACGGCCTTTCTGCGGACGGTCGGCACGCCACACGGGCTGCACTTGATAACGCTTGAAGGGCAATTGCAGCTCCTCGCGGTGCATCACCACATAGCGGGCGAAAGGCACGGTAAGGTCGTAGCGCAGTCCTTTCTCACAAATCTTCGACGCCAAGTGCAGGGCGTTGCGGTCAAGCAGTTCTTCGTCGGTGGTCTTCTGCATAAAGTCACCACTGTTCAGAATCTTGAAGAGCAGCTTGTCGCCCTCTTCGCCATACTTGCCCATGAGGGTTTGTAAGGTTTCCTGGGCAGGGGTCTCTATCTGCTGGAAGCCATACAACTCGTAGACTTCCTTGATGGTGTTCAGAATGTAGTTGCGCTTGGCCATCTCGACGGGACCGAAATCGCGCGTGCCTTTGGGTATACTCGGTTTCATTTTTTGACTGTAGTTGTTGGACGGTAGACTATAGACTTTAGACTGTAGACGATAGACTGTAGACTATAGACGGTGGACGACGGTTACTTTCGGAGGATGGTTTGCTCGCGGTCGGGACCGATAGAGATGATGGTGATAGGAGTCTCGAGTTCCTTCTCCAGGAAAGCGATGTAGTCCTTGAACTGCTGTGGGAACTGCTCTTCGCTGGTGAAGTGGGTCATGTCGGTCATCCAACCTGGCAGCTCGGAGTAGATAGGCACTACGTCATGCTCGATGTCGTAGGGGAAATCGCGCGTCAGCTTGCCGTTCACCTTGTAGGCGGTGCATGCCTTGATGGTCTCAAAACCGTCGAGCACGTCGCTCTTCATCATGATGAGCTTGGTGACACCGTTCACCATGATGCTATAGCGCAGTGCCACCAGGTCAATCCATCCGCAACGGCGCTCACGTCCTGTGACGGCTCCGTACTCGTGGCCCAGGTCGCGAATGCGCTTGCCCGTCTCGTCGAACAGCTCCGTGGGGAAAGGCCCTGCACCCACGCGAGTGCAATAGGCTTTCATGATGCCATACACTTCGCCGATGCGGTTGGGGCCGATGCCCAATCCCGTGCAGGCTCCGGCACAGATGGTGTTGCTCGAAGTGACGTAGGGATAGCTGCCAAAGTCGACATCGAGCATGGTGCCCTGTGCGCCCTCGCACAGCACCGACTTGCCCTGACTGAGCATCTTGTTCAGCTCGTGCTCGCTATCCACAATGGGGAACTGGCGCAGATACTCCACGCCCTCCATCCAGCGCTTCTCCACCTCGGTAATGTCGTATTCAAATCCTAGCGATTGTAGGATGGCTTCGTGGCGAGCCTTGGCGGCAGCATATTTCTGGGGGAAGTCCTCCAGGATGTCGCCCACGCGCAATCCCGTGCGGCTCACCTTGTCGGTATACGTCGGGCCAATGCCCTTTCCGGTGGTGCCCACACGGTTCTTGCCCTTTTGTGCCTCGTAGGCAGCATCAAGCACGCGATGGGTGGGCATGATGAGATGGGCTTTCTTCGAGATGTGCAGACGCTCCTTGAGCGGATGGCCGCTCTGCTCCAGCGCACGTGCCTCGTCCATAAACAAGTCGGGAGCGAGCACCACGCCATTGCCTATCACATTCACCTTGTCGCCTTGGAAGATGCCCGAAGGAATGCTTCGCAATACATATTTCTGTCCTTCAAACTCCAAGGTGTGGCCGGCATTTGGACCTCCCTGGAAGCGTGCCACCACATCATAGCGCGGGGTGAGCACATCCACCACCTTGCCTTTTCCCTCATCGCCCCACTGCAATCCCAGCAGGACGTCAACTTTTCCTTTGTTCATTATTCTGTGTTTCTGGTTTTTTTGTTCTTTTTCAGCTTTCGTGTAATGCTGGCCTGGCATGTAGAGCAGATGCCGTAGATATAGAGCGAGAACCCATCCTTTCGAAATCGCTTCAGGCGCATGTTCTCGATGGTTTCAGCAATCTCGGGCGACTTCACCTCGGTCACCTTTCCGCACACGGTGCATATCTGGTGGCAATGGCTGTCGCCCGCATAGCAGGCCTCATACTTCGTGGTGCCTTGAAAGCGGTGGCGGATGACCAACCGCAACTCCATAAATAGATTCAGCGTGTTGTAGAGCGTGGCTCTCGACACGGGGAAACGGTCATCTTCGGCCAATTTCTGCCCCAACTCATCGAGCGTAAAGTGGCTTCCGATGCTATACACGGCTTTCAATATCGCATAACGCTCAGGCGTCTTGCGATGATTGTTCATCTCCAGATAATTGTCGAGAATGCGCTCCACTGCCTGGAGCACACCCTTCTTTTCATCCTTTGTCTTCATAAACCGAGCTACAAAATTACAGAAAAGTTAGGAGTTGGAGAGCTATCCCTCACGTTATTTTTTTTTCCTTAATTTTTTTTAACCCATTACGGTGGTCTTTTGAGGGCGGCAAATCCACCATTGATGCCGCCTATTTTCAAAAAGGGCATAGCATCCGAACTTTAGGCGTCCGGGAAAATCAACCTACGCCAGGACTTCTGTTCCGGACACGCAGATATTCTTCAGACCACGTCGTGGTTTTTATAATCTACGTCGTAATTTATAAAAACTGCGTCACGGTTTATATAAACCACGTCGTGGTTTAAACAAATAAAAAGATATTTCAAAAATCGGGCAATCTCCTATGTGTTTTTCTTCGGCTGTATAGGACAGAAAGCAGTTCTCCTCGCGCGCAAACAATAATATATTGCATAGCAGAGGCAAATATAGGTCAACTTTTGAGCGTTGTGATACAAATAGTTGCATTTTTATTGTGTTGTTAGCGTTTTTTTGAGTACTTTTGCATCCGAAAATTCAAACAAAGTAATAATACATGAAAATTAAAGCCGACTACGCCAATGCTCCCCAGTGGAAGGAGCTGACCGTAAAATCGAGCCTTCCCCAGGAGTTGAAGTGCCTCGATGAGATTGCCCACAACCTGTGGTGGGTATGGAATTATGAAGCCCGAGACCTCTTTCGCGACCTCGACCCTGAGGTGTATCACGATGTGAAGCACAACCCCGTGCTGCTCTTGGAGCGCCTTACTTTCGACCGCAAGGAGGCTATTCTGAAGGATAAGGCCTTGATGAAGCGCATCAGTGCCGTCTATAACCAGTTCAGGACCTATATGGATGTGGAGCCCGACAAGAAGCGCCCCTCTGTGGCCTACTTCTCGATGGAGTATGGTATGCACTCGGCCCTGAAGATCTACAGCGGCGGTCTGGGCATGCTCGCCGGCGACTATCTGAAGGAGGCCAGCGACAGCAATGTTGACATGTGCGCCGTGGGATTCCTCTATCGTTTCGGCTATTTCACCCAGAGCCTCTCCATGGATGGCCAGCAGATTGCCAAGTATGAGGCCCAGAATTTCACGCACCTGCCCATCGAGCGCCAGCTCGACGAGAACGGCCAGCCGCTCGTCGTCGACGTACCCTACACCAATTACATGGTGCACGCCTACGTTTGGCGCGTCAATGTGGGTCGCATCAAGCTCTATCTGCTTGACACCGATAATGAGATGAACTCCGAGTTCGACAAGCCCATCACCCACAGTCTCTATGGTGGTGACTGGGAGAACCGCCTCAAGCAGGAAATCCTGCTCGGCATCGGTGGCGTGCTCACGCTGAAGAAGCTCGGCATCAAGAAAGACATCTACCATTGCAACGAGGGCCACGCTGCCCTGGCAAACCTGCAGCGCCTGTGCGACTATATCGAGGAGGAGCACCTGACGTTCAATCAGGCCATGGAGCTAGTGCGCGCTAGTGGCCTCTACACTGTGCACACCCCCGTGCCCGCCGGTCACGACTACTTCGACGAGGGACTCTTCGGCAAGTACATGGGTGGCTATCCCCAGCGCCTGGGCATCACTTGGGACGAGTTCATCGGCATGGGCCGCACCAATCCCGACGACCACGGCGAGAAGTTCTGCATGAGCACCTTCGCCTGCAACACTTGCCAAGAGGTGAACGGCGTGAGCAAGCTGCATGGATGGGTGAGCCAGAAGATGTTCAACAACATCTGGGCAGGCTACTATCCCGAAGAGAACCACGTGGGCTATGTGACCAACGGCGTTCACTTCCCCACATGGGCTGCCACCGAGTGGCGTAAGCTTTATGCCAAGTATTTCGACGAGAACTTCATCTACGACCAGTCGAACCAAAATATCTGGGAGGCCATCTACAATGTGCCCGACGAGGAGATTTGGGCCACACGTATGGCTCTGAAGCAGAAGCTCTTCGATTATATCAAGGTGCAGTTCCGCGACACCTGGCTGAAGAACCAGGGCGATCCCTCGCGTGTAGTGAACCTGCTGGGCCGTGTCAACCCCAACGCACTGGTCATCGGCTTCTGCCGCCGTTTTGCCACCTACAAGCGCGCTCATCTGCTCTTCACCGACGAGGCTCGTCTGTCGAAGATTGTCAACGACCCCGAGCATCCCGTCATCTTCCTCTTCGCCGGTAAGGCTCACCCCGCCGACGGAGCCGGACAGGGACTCATCAAGCGCATCTTCGAGATTTCTCAGCGTCCAGAGTTCTTGGGCAAGATTATCTTCCTCGAGGACTACGACTTCCTGCTGGCTCGTCGCCTTGTGAGCGGTGTCGACATCTGGATGAACACCCCCACGCGTCCCCTCGAAGCTAGCGGCACCAGCGGCGAGAAGGCAGAAATGAACGGTGTGGTCAACCTCAGCGTGAAGGACGGCTGGTGGTTGGAAGGCTATCGCGAGGGTGCCGGATGGGCACTCACCGAGAAGCGCACCTACGACAACCAGGGCTATCAGGACCAGCTCGATGCAGCCACTATCTACGGACTCCTGGAGAATGAGATCGTGCCCCTCTACTATAAGAAGAACAAGAAGGGCCTGAGCGAAGGATGGGTCAAGGTTATCAAGAACAGCATCGCACAGATTGCTCCCCATTACACCATGAAGCGCCAGTTGGACGACTACTATTCGAAGTTCTACGAGAAGGAAGCCAAGCGTTTCAAGGAGATCAGCAAAGACAACTACAGCAAGGCCAAGGAGATTGCCCTGTGGAAGGAGACCGTGGCCGAGCGTTGGGATGGCATCCGCGTCGTGTCTTCCGAATGGGACATCCCCGCTTCGGGTCTTGAGACTGGCACGAAGTACACCCTGCGCTATGTCATCGACGAGCAGGGACTCGACGATGCCGTTGCCCTGGAGAAGGTAAACGTCTTCACCGACAAGAACGGACAGGAGCGCATCTACAGCATCGAACCGCTGAAGATGGTGGGCCACGAAGGCAACAACTACTTCTTCGAGGCTCAGCTTGCACCCAAGCAGGCTGGCGAATACCGTTGCGCCGTGCGCATGTATCCCAAGAACAGCGCCCTGCCTCATCGCCAGGACTTCTGCTACGTGCGTTGGATTGAGTTGCCGCAGACTTCTCTGGCCTAAGCAAAACTTAATCTCTCCGCAAGAGTACAAAAAAACAACGACGGCAGCGACAGTAGCACCAACTACTGTCGCTGCTGTCGTTGTTGGCTGTAAGTGCGTCACAATGAGAAATACCGTAAAAAACGTTAAACCATGTAATCTTTGGCGGAATTTGTCGTATATGTAAGTGCATGAGACAACAGAACGAGACAGACCAGCAAATCATTGACCGAGTGCTAAACAACGGTCGGCGAGCCGACTACGCCTTGCTGGTCAACCGTTATGGGACGCGTCTTTTCGCCTTTGTTGCCACGATGGTGACCTGCCGCGAGGATGCCGAGGAGCTGGCACAGGACTGCTTCGTCAAGGCCTACACCCAGCTGGCGCAGTACGATGCACAGCGCAGCTCGTTCTACACATGGCTTCGCTGCATCGCCTATCGACTATGTCTCGACCACGTGCGCCGCAATCCAGGCGTGTGGTTTGAAACCGACGAACAAACGCTGCAGGCCATACCCGATGATGAGGCCGACGACGTGATGAACACCGACGACGATCAGCGCATCCGTCTGCTTTCAGAGACCATCCACCGCCTGCCACCCACGGAGCGCCTGCTTGTGCAGCAGCACTATTTCGAGCAGCAGCCACTCACCGTCATCTCCGTTGTCACCGACACCGATGTAGGCACACTGGCCACCCGTCTGCATCGCATCCGAAAGAAGATTTATCACTATATCAAAGCCAGAGAACATGGAAGATAAGAAATACAGCAAACTCAAGACCGTCTTCGAGGCCACGCAGCCCCAGATGCCAGCCGACTTCACCGAGCGGGTGATGAAGCGAATAGCGCATAAGCAACGACGCTTGTGGCTATATCCGGCCATCGGTGCCATCGCCGCCAGCCTCCTGCTGTTGCTGGCACTTCATTTGAATCAGCATCATGTGGAGAATGGAGAGGCGATAGCACAGTGTGCACCCAAGCAGTCTTACGGGCAGCCCTACCATGTAGAGGAGGAGTCAGTGATTTCCGAACCACAGAGCGAACGTCAGGAACTTCCGCCTACAAAAGTCCTACCTTCCAAGCGGCACTCTCCCAACAAGGGCAAGGTTCAAAGTGATTCCGAGTTAAAAGAGGAAATAATTGCTCAGGAACTCACCCTTGCAGTCCGATGCGAAGGAGATTTGACTATGGAATCGCAAATCAAAGAAGAGATAATCGTCATACCGCCAGAACGTCAGGCTCTTGCCGACATCTACCTTGCCGAAGAGGCCCTGCAGGTGGCATACCAGCAGCAGGCGCAAGTGGAGGCGCTGCGGGCATACGCCAACAGTTTGGTGGATGAAGAAACCGTACAGGAGCAACCTGTTATCGCATTCTAATAACAAAACCAATAAACGTATGAAAGCAATACGAAAGAGCATCATTACGGCGAGCCTGCTACTCGTCAGTTTGTCGGCCTCCGCGCAGCAAATAAATAAGCTGGAGGAGTGGATGAAGGGTGAAATAAATGTTCACATCGACCACGGGGTAGAGGTCACTAAGAGTCTCGGACAGGAACGCGATATCCAACAGGAGGGAAGACCTCTGAAATGGCGCTGCGACATCTACTCCTTTACGCTTCCCAAGAAATATCGTAACTGGCTTGACGAAATGATTGATACATTCGAGGAGTATGGTCATGAGGATTCCAACTGCTACGGCATCAACAGCATGAGCGAGTCGTCGAAGGGCGACCGTGTGGGCAACAGTCGGCGTCTGATGATTGGTGACGACCCTAACCGCTATGTCACCATCGGCGAGGATTATTCGAACTTCATCAATATCAATATCCTTGACCCTGCCGACAGCACCAGGTCGCATCGTTATGCCTACGCCATCGAATGGCGCGAAGCAAATAAGGGAAAGACAGATGTGCGCTATACTGTCACCTACGCCAAGATTCCATCGGCCACCACAAGTATCAAGAACTCCCATACTTACAGTGCTATTGTCGCTGATACCGTCAAGCTCGACACCGACCCTGTTACAGATGTTGTTTCCCGTCTGCATCATGGAAAACCTGTCGATGCAGCCGACCTTCTCTGCAACGAAAACATCCTCCTCATCTTTTCGCAACTCAAAAAGCAGTTCCTCGCCGGTCAGAACACCGAGTTCAACGCCATCTCTATCTACACTCTCTGCAAGCGTGCTCGCGAGTGTGGTTTCTTCAGCTACCCCGACCCCGCGTTTGCCGAAGTGCAAAAGGCGGAACTCCGCCAGCTAAAACACGACATTGCCTTGATGAACGTGCAAACCTTCGACCAGACGCTCCGCACCTATCTTCAAATGGCGCTAGGGGAGCTTGAAAAGATTCAGTAAAGTTAGTAAATACTGCCCGGGAACGCTGGAGGCAGCTGTGAAGTTCCCTCCAGTTCTTTACCTAAGTAAAGACTTTGCCCTGTTTAAAGTCATTTAACGTCGTATGATGTAATATTTCCGCAATGATGGCGTATTAAAAGAAAAAAATCGATAAGAAACATGAACAAGATGTGTTGGAGGGGATTTTCAATCCCCGTCATCGCCCTCATCGCAGTGTTTGCCTTCGCGTCGTCAACCCACGCCGACATTGTAAAGGGGCGCGTGGTGGATGCGGAGACAAAGGAACCGTTGCCGGAAGCATCGGTGAAACTGACACAGAAGTTTGACGACAATGGCTATATGACGATATTGGGCAAAGCCGATTCGCTGGGGGTGTTCCATCTGCATGCCGACGGAAAATGTACCATCGAGGCATCGATGCTGGGATACTATTCAAAGACAAAGACGGTGCTGGTATTCAGCGATAGCCGCAAGGATACACTCGACATCGGCACGATAGCGTTGAAGATGTCGCCGCAGATGCTGAAGATGGTGGAGGTGACAGGCCGTGCCCGACGCTTCACGGTGAGGGGCGACACCATCGTGTTCCATCCCGAGGCGTTCCATCTGCAAGAAGGGGCACGGCTCGACGAACTTATCCGACAGTTGCCTGGAGTGGAAGTGGACAGTCAGGGGCGCATGTCGTGGAATGGCAAACCCATCCGCCTGACTATGGACGGCGAGAGCCTTTTGGGTGGTGAACAGCTGATGTCGCAGCTGCCAGCCGAGGCCGTGCAGGACATCAAGGCGTACAACAAGGCTTCAGAATTCTCGGAGCGCACGGGCAAGGATGACGGCACCCAGGACATGGTGCTCGACCTGACCATCAAGCCGGGCTTCCTCGACCGATGGTACGGCGATGTAAAAGCGGGCTATCAGACACCCAAATACTACGAAGGCGAGCTGACGATGAACCGCCTGTCAAAAACCGACCCTGTGATGGTTTTCGCCAATGCCAACAATATTGAGAAGCGTATCCGAAAAAGCATGAATGGATGGAGTGGCAGCTGGGGAAATGGTTACGGACAGGAGCAGGGTGGTGCAGGCGGCTATCAGCATAGGTGGAACAAGAAGGAGGGAAAGCAAGAGATGAAAAGCCAGTACAGTTTCACCGGCCGTTTGGTGCACGACGACAACTGGGGCACTTCGCACCAAGAGACAGAGAACTACCTGCCCAATACTGCCGCCACACGCAATACGAGTGAGCAGTACCGTCGTGGTCACAGATTGAACCCCAACCTGAATGCCGACTTGCGCTGGGCCACCGACTCAATGAATACCTTCTGGATTCGTGCCTCCGTAGACCACACCATGAGGCGCTCCCACAGCCGCCAGACCGAGGAACAGAGCGAAACCCAAGGCCCCTCTGTCCCCTATACAGCGATATTATCGCAGCTAAACGCCACCCGCAACGAGGGGTATACGACCAGCCTTAACACTTCAGCCGACTGGGAGCACTACGTCAAGGACGGCTCGTTCAGCGTAAACGTTTCATTGGATTATTCCGACGGCAAAACCGACAGCTGGACCAATCGCACCGTTACCTCCCACATCGCTTCGCTCAATTCTTCACAGTTGAGCCAGTTCTCCACCTCGCCCAATTCCCGGCTGGCTACCGAGGCCCAATTTCTCTCTTCCCGTTGGATTACCAAGAAATGGCTGATGAAAGCCCAATATATCTTCGGATACAGCCGTAACAGCAGCGATTGCGATTTTATGACCGACGGCCTTTGGGATGCCGCAAACTCATATCGTGACCGCTCGAAAAACCTTAGCCACAGCCTAAGAACTGGCTCAACTATCAACCTCGAGCCTTTCCAAATAATGCCTAACGTAACGGCTAGATGGCAGCGCGAGAGTCAGGACTATCAGCGAGGAATGCTCGACACCACCGCTGTGCGCCGTCGAGTGCTCATCGAACCCGACGTCCGTGCCACTTGGAAACTGAGCAAGAGCGTAGGTTTCGAGCTGACCTATAATTATCGTACCTCACAACCATCCCTCCTACAGACCATCGGCTATCGCGACCTCACCAACCCGCTCTTCATCACCGAGGGATATCCCGATCTGAAAGACTCCCATATCCAAGATTTTAAACTGTCTTATAACATGGTGCTCGCCAAAAGTCAGACTTCATTCAGCCTTGGCATCGGTTATCAGACCATTGATCACGACCAAGTGACGGCGCTCAGTTACAATCCATCGACTGCGGTCTATGTCAGTCGTCCCGAGAATGTCCGTGGCAGCCACAAGTGGGAGTTCCGCCTCGACTTCGACCAGGCACTCGGCGATTTGGTCCGATTGGAGAACGATTTCCGCCTTAATACCGAGCAGCGCTACGGCTATCTGACCAATGTGGTGACTCAACTCCACTCCAGCACAGGAGGGGATGGGGGAGGGGTTTTGAACCGCCAGACCAATTTTCATCCCAAGGAACGCCTCACCCTGTCGCTTGACAAGAACTGGCTCAAAACCTCGGTGTTTGCCAAGATTGAAGCCGACCGACTGCGCTTCTCTGCCTCGCCCGAGCAGAACACCACTCTCTGGAATAACGATTTCGGTCTCGAAGCCGAGGCCACAATGGGCAACTTCGTCTTCGAGACCGACTTAATCGAGAGCACCCGCCGGGGCTATGCCGCCCAGTCGATGAATCGCAACATGCTCCTTTGGAATGCCGCCGTCACTTGGAAGATACTGAAGAACAAGGCTCGTCTGAAACTGGAGGTCGAGGATATCCTGAATAAGCAAGATAATTTCTGGAGCGAGCGCTCAGCCTACCAGCACTCCACCTCATGGGAGGACTTCCGCCACCATTACGTCAACATCAGCTTCACATACCATTTGGACGCCAAAAAGAAAGAGCAATGATATGGTTGTTGAGTTATTAACATATTAATGGTGCCCGGGAAATGTTGCCTGCGCCGGACTTTTGCTTCGGACACACAAACATTCTTCAGACCACGTCGTGATTTTTATAAATTACGTCGTAATCTATATAAACTGCGTCATGATTTATATAAACTGCGTCGTAATCTATAAAAACTGCGTCACGATTTACACAAAGAAAGACTGGCTTGTGTTTGTGGAAAGCGGCTTTTTTCTTATGTGATAGGTCATCTGCTTTTATGCCAATGAAAGCCCAACCCGCAGGTGATTACTGTGCCGATTTCTTCGTGAAGAATCCTATGCGATGGTTGCGGCCTTTGCGGCCGAGTGAGCGCAGCTGATAGACGCCGTCGGGCAAGGACGCCACGTTGATGGTGGGGGCGTAGGGCAGGATGGCCACGGGCTGACCCAGCACTGTCTCCACGATGACGAATTCGGCATCGAGCACCGAGTTGTCGTTGGGCAAGGCGATGGAGCGGCCGTCGGTGCGGGCGATGACAGGGGCATGATACTCGGGGCCAGCGTTGAGCAGCAGCTGGACGGAAGGACTCTCCTGGCCATAGCGGTCCATGGCGGTGACGGCGTAGTTCACGCCCTCAGTTTCCACGGCTATCTGCGTAGCCCTGATGCGGGTGGCCATCAGGTTCTCGGCACGGTTGATGTCAACGGGATAGTCGCGCGAGGCATAGACGTTGTAAAGCAGATAGGGCGCTCCGCTGCGGTCTTCGGCTCCGCTCCAGCTCAGCATGTTGCCCTTGAGCAACAGCTCCTTGGGGGCGGTGGGGGCAGGGCGACCTTCCCACGTCATCGGCGGCACCAAGGCGGGCGTGGCGTCGAAGCGACATCCCAGTTGGTAGATGCCTTTCACGTCGTCGGTGAAAAACTTCGAGCGGAAATAGCAATGTCCCAGTCCAATCTGGCGCACTACGTTCAGTTGGCGCTCCACCTGGCCGAGCATCCAGTTCCGCCCCTCGTGGGGGTCGAGGAAATAGATGCCCAAGCCCGAAACCACGGTGCGCCCATAACTGCGCTCTTGCCAATCGATGGCGAAGGGGTAGAAATTGTCGCCCTGGAAATACATCATCGGATAGAGTTGGTCCATCAGCCCCGTGCGCAACCACTCCTGGGCATCCTGGCACACGGCGGTGCGGGCATTCCATCCTCCGGCGCGATAGCGCGTCAGGTCGTCGTGCTTACCGATAGGCGAGCACGACATCTTCACCCATGGCTTTTCCGCTTTCACGGCATCGTGGATGGCACGGGCTATGCGGGTGATGTTTTCACGCCCTTTTGCGCGCGTCACCTTTATCTTCCATTGCTCTGGATAGCGTATATAGTCCAGATGTATTCCGTCAACATCGTAGTTGTGCACAATCTCACGACAGATGTTGGCCAAATAAGTGGCCGTCAGCGGATTCTCGGGGTCCATGAAAGTGTCGTCGCCGATGCGCTTCACCAGCTTGGGTTGCTTCTTACGCATCTGCTGAGCCCCAATCTTGTTCCACTTGCCAATGGGGATGGTCACCACCCATGCGTGGCACTCCATGCCGCGGCGGTGGCACTCGTCGACGCACAATTGGAGTGGGTCGTAGTTGGGGGCCACGCCGGGCTTGCCGCTGAAGCCGCCCTCCCAAGGCTCCAACTGTGAGGGGTAGATGGTGGTGGCACGCACGCGGGCTTGCACAAGCACTGTGTTGATGCCGGCTTGTTGCAATTGGTCGAGCGTATGAATCAGGTCTTGTTTCTGCTGCTCCTGATTACGCCCTGGCAGGGGCCAGTCGAGGCCTTGCACCACAGTGAGCCACACGGCGCGCACCTCATGCTTGGGCGACGGCGTGGTGGTCCAGGGAAGGGTGGGGCAGTCTTGAGCGTGAACGAAGACGGAAGCTATAGTAAAAAGGAGGAGGCAAATATGTCGCATTAATTCTTTGTTTATTTATTGTTGTTTCAGTTTTTCAATTCTTATCCAGTCGGCTTCCACCCATCCGCGATCGGCCTGGGGGTCGGTCTCGGCAGCCACAAAGCCGAACTTGGCACCAATCCACACGCTTTCGCGCATCTTGAAGGTGTCGGCGCAGGAGGTGAATTTCTTTCCGTCGAGACTCCATGAGAAGGTTACGTTGGAGTTGTCGACCGAAAGGCGCAGGAAGATGTCTTCGTGTATTCCGGGTTTATAGTCGATGGCGTCTTTGTGGGTGGGCTTCAGGGTGGCTATCACTTGTTCGGTCTGCGCTTTTCCCTTGTCGGCTCCCAAGCAAGTCATCTGCACCAGCTGGAAGCCACTGTCAAGCCGTCGCACCACCAGTGCCGAGTAGTCGCGCCCCATCATGATGAGGCCGCCAAACTGGCCGTTGGCCTTCGACGTGAAGCGTAGCTTGGCTGTAGCCATGAAAGCGTCGGCGGGTGTCTTCTGTAGCAACATATTGGGCACCAGCCACAGGCTCTTCCAGTCGGAGGGCAGCTTGTGAGTGTAGATGCGCATGGTGCCGAAGGCTGTGGGCATGCCAAACTTCTCGTCGTAATTGGCTTGCCATTGCCATTGCTTGCCCAGCATGGGAGCGTTGAAATCGTCGCTCTCTTGGGGATTTAATATGGTAGTGGCAACAGAAGTCTTCGGCTTGCGGAAGGTGGTCACCGGCTCGCCCTTATTGCCCATGATGGGCCATCCGCTACTCCAGTCAACGGGTTGCAGGTGCACCACACGACCGTATGCGTCTTTATCTTGGAAATGCAGGAACCAGTCTTCGCCTTGTGCCGTGTGCACCCATCCTCCTTGGTGTGGACCGTTCACATTCGTTTTGCCCTGAGCCAGCACAATTTTATGCTCGTAGGGACCAAAAGGATTCTTCGCCCTCATGGCCAGTTGGAAACCCGTGGGCACGCCTCCAGCCGGACACAGAATCCAATACCATCCATCGCGTTTGTAGAACTTGGGACCCTCGCAGGTGCGGTTCTCGGTGCCATTGCCGTCGAAGACGATGACGGGCTGGCCGATGGCGCGCGTGCCGTCGGCTCTCAACTCGCGCACGGTGAGCACGCTGGCAAACTGTGCCCTGGAGTTGGCCCAGGCATTCACTAAATAGCAGCGGCCATCGTCGTCCCAAAGAGGTGTGGCGTCGATATATCCTTTTCCACTGATGACGCATACAGGACTATCCCACTCGCCGGCAGGATCGCCGCCGCAGGTCTTCACCATATAAACGCCAAAGTCGGGGTCGCCCCAATAGATGTAGTATTCGCCATCGTGATTCCTTATGCTGGGAGCCCAAACGCCGGCACCATGCTGGGGAGTGCTGAAGTGCTGTTGCAGGTGAGCGTCGCCGTCATAGAGCGAGCGAAGGGCATGACCCACTATCTGCCAGTTCACCAAGTCGCGAGAATGGAGCACGGGCAGGCCAGGGACGCACTGAAACGACGAGGCGGTGAGATAGAAGTCTTCGCCGTTGGGCGAGGCGCACACGTCGGGGTCGCTATAGTCGGCATTGATGACGGGGTTGGTATAAGTGCCATCGCCATTGTCGGGACACCACACCTTAGATATATAGGATTGCTGGGCAGTAGTGGCTGTCCAAGGCAAAAAGCAGAGCAAGAGGACGCAGAGGCTTTTCATATCTTTCTCAGGCGTAGCTTGTAGTTGTTTCCCTCATAGTCGATGCGCATCACATGTTGCAGGTCATCGTCGTGCTGTGGGTTCACCATGCCGGCAAGGGCCAGTGCAGCGTGACCCATCGTGCGGCGCAGGTTAATCTCCACGCATGGATGGAGGGCGAGCGTTGAGGAGTTGCCGCAAACCATCATGTCGATGCCAAAAGGTCCTTGGTATTTTCCGCCAAGCAACATGCTGGAATGATGGCAAATCATTTCTTTTGCCTTTTCAAGCAAACTATCCGGTAGGTAATGGCTCATCATTCTTCTCTTGGCGTTTTCGGTGGCGATGATATTGCCCGTGTAAGCCCCGTTCTGGGTGTGGAAAAGTGAGAGGCCGAGAAAGGTCACCTGACCTTGCTCGTCGCATTGGAACTCCATGCCGAAGTCTCTCACCTTATGATAATATGGCTCCACCATCACGCTTCCTTGGCGGTCGAGGGTGTTGCGCAACCACCCCAGGATGTTCGTTTCCGCGTTGGCGGTGAGGTCACCAAATGTACTAAAGCGTACCCCTCTTCCGCTCGACGACCATGGAGCTTTCAGCACCACCTTTTCGTAGCCTTCGGCCTTGGCCATCACTTCCTCCATCGTGCTGCATTCGTGTTGCTCGCCCATGGTGGCTGGCAAGTCGGCTTTTAGTCGTTGCAAGAGGGCCATCGCGGTTCGGCGGTGCGAGAGCTGTCGAATGTCGTCGATTTGCTTGCTGCTGGGCAACAGGTGTTCGGCCAGGCCGCCTCGGAGCAATCGGTGACGCAGGGCTGCATCCCATCCCCAAGGGGTGATATGGTCGGGGCTGACCTGTGCCAAATCTTTCCAGCAAACAAAATTTACCTGCTTCTGCTTCAGCCAGTGCCTCTTGGCGAGGGCACTTTTCGACAACCCGACATCGTCGACCAGAATGGTGTCGCCCTCTTGTGCCCATAGCGAAGGCAGCCACGCCAAGTCGTGCCGCAGTTGTCGGCCGGCATGAGGAGCCGTGAAGTTGGCCTTGGCACTGGCCAGCACCAGGTCGTGTTCGGGGTTGAAGATGTGGAGGGTCATTGTTGTTGTTGCTGCTCGTCGTTTTTCACGCATTGTTGCGCGGCATTGAGAAGCAAATCCCTAATCATGCGCAGTCCTTTGTTGTTGGGTTCCGCATTGCGGCCTGCCGACGACACGGTTTGCTTGCCCTCATAATACGAGGCAAAGTCCCAGCGGTAGCCGTCGAGGACGCGAAATTCTGACTGCAAGGTGTAGTATTTGTCAAGCTCGTACATCTTTTGTTCTTCGATGATGCGGCGGGCGGCGTCGAAGAGCGTGTCGCTCACTTCGTAGGTCACTCTGTCGCCACGATAGCGGAATTTGAGCTTGTTGCCACCCTCCTCGGCGAAGCGCGTAAGGTCGAATTCGCCAAATTCCTCCATCGCCATGCCTTGATAGAGATAAGTGACGCGCAACAGTCGTCCTTGGGGCATGGTGGGCTTTTCTTTCGGAGCTTCGACCACGGGTTGGTCGCCACTGTTCCCTGTAGGCGCGATAGCTTCTTTGCTCTTGCAGCCACAAATAGTTCCTAACACAGCCATAGCCAAGATAATTCGCTTCATAACTAATTGTTGTTTTTCTATTCGAATGCAAATGTACGCATTTTTTCTGAATATCCTTGGAAAAGAATGAAAAAAATTCGTACCTTTGCACAAAATTTCAAGCAGAATGAAACGATTCTTATTAATGGCGGCCGCCTTGATGCTGCTTTCGCTACAGGTTGGCGCCCAGCGCGAGAGCGAAATGAACAGGCTACGCAAGTTGCATCTGGCTCTCTCGGCCATCGAAACGCTTTATGTGGATACCGTGAACGGTGACAAGGTGGTGGAAGATGCCATCAGGGGAATGCTGGAGAAGCTGGACCCCCACAGCTCCTACTCTACACCGAAGGAGACGAAGGCTATGACCGAGCCGCTGAACGGCAGCTTTGAGGGCATCGGTGTGCAGTTCAACATGAGCGAGGACACGCTGGTGGTGATTCAGCCCGTGACGAAAGGCCCCTCGGAGCGGGTGGGCATCCTGGCTGGCGACCGCATCGTGGCCGTGGCCGATACGGCCATTGCTGGCGTGAAGATGTCGAAAGAGGAAATCATGCGCCGTCTGCGCGGTCCCAAGGGCACGATAGCAAAGCTGAAGGTGGTGCGTCGTGGCATTCGCGACACCTTGCGCTTCGACGTTGTGCGCGACAAGATTCCTGTGTTCTCCATCGATGCCACCTATATGTTGCGCCCACAAATAGGCTATATCCGCATAGGCAATTTCTCGGCCACCACCTATCAAGAGTTCCTCGATGCCATGGAGAAGCTGCGCCAGCAGGGCATGCAGCACTTGGTGCTCGACCTTCAAGGCAATGGCGGCGGCTATCTGCAGGCGGCTGCCGACTTGGCCGGCGAGTTCTTGCAGAAGGGCGACCTCATTGTATATACCGAGGGGCGTAGCGTGCCCCGCCGCGACTATAAGGCCAATGCCGATGGCAGCTTCCGCAACGGTAGGCTGGTGGTGCTCGTCGACGAATACTCGGCTTCAGCCGCCGAGATTGTCACGGGAGCCATACAGGACCAAGACCGCGGCATGGTGGTGGGTAGGCGTACCTTTGGCAAAGGCCTGGTGCAGCGTCCCATCGAGTTCGACGATGGCTCGATGATCCGTCTCACCATCGCCCATTACTACACGCCCTCGGGCCGTTGCATACAGAAACCATACGAGAAAGGCGACAAGAAGAACTACGCCCTCGACATGGTGAACAGGCTGAAGCATGGCGAGCTGACCAGTCAGGACAGCATCCACTTCGTAGACTCGCTGCGCTTTGAGACGCTGCGCGAGCACCGAGCCGTCTATGGCGGCGGCGGCATCATGCCCGACTATTTCGTGCCCCTCGACACCATGCACTACACCCGCTTGCACCGTGAACTGGCAGCCAAGAGCGTGCTCATCAACCAGAACCTGCACTACGTCGACAGTCATCGCAAGCAGTTGAAGAAACAATATCCTGCCTTTGACAAGTTCAAGCAAGAGTTTGTAGCTCCCCAGGAACTGCTCGACTCCGTGCTCAGCGAGGGTGCACGCCAGAACGTGAAGCCTCTCGACGACGAGGAATGGCAGAAGACGAAACCCCTGCTCTCACTACAGCTTAAAGCGCTCATTGCCCGCGACCTGTGGGATATGAGCGAGTACTACGCCGTCATGAACGACGACAGCGAAATCGTGAAGAAAGCACTTGAAATCCTCGGTGTCGATTAAGGCTAACTCTTTGTTCTAAACAACGTATTAAGACGGATTCAACGGACTTTAGGTTTTTGTTTTACAACGGATTAAGACGGATTAAACGGATTTATTATTCATCCGTGTAATCCGTTCAATCCGTCTTAATCCGTTGTTATAGAAATCCGTTTGTTCCGTTGTTATAGAAATCCGTTTATTCCGTTGTTATAGAAATCCGTTTAATCCGTTGTTCAGAAAGGCACGTCTGTGTCATTGTCGGATGATTGTGGCGGGGATGACGGAAAACCGAAGGAGTCACCACGGAAGTCGCCATCGGATACGGGCGGCTGGTCGCCGTTGTTTGCTTTCGACGACATGATGGGGCCGTCAGTGGGTGGGGCGGCATGACCAAAGTTGCTGTCTTCCAGATTCTCAAAACGGGTGAACTCACCACGGAAGTTCAGCAGGATGATGCCCGTAGCACCCTTGCGGTGCTTGGCAATCACAATCTCAGCCTTGCCGCGATAATCGTTTCCCTTGTCATCGTTATAGATGTGGTAGTACTCCGGTCGGTGTACGAAGAGCACCATGTCGGCATCTTGCTCAATGGCTCCCGACTCGCGCAGGTCGCTCAACTGTGGACGCTTGCCCTCAACACCATCGCGCGACTCCACGCCACGGTTCAGCTGGCTCAGTGCCAAGATGGGGATGTTAAGCTCCTTGGCCAGGCTCTTCAGCGAGCGCGAGATGGTGCTCACCTCTTCCTGTCGGCTCGAGAAGCGCATGCCGTTGGCGTTCATCAGTTGCAGATAGTCAATCATGATCACCTTCACATCTTTCTCGCGCACCAGACGGCGAGCCTTAGTACGAAGCTCGAACACCGAGAGGCCTGGCGTGTCGTCAACATAGATGGGAGCACCGATGAGATTGTTAATGCGCTTGTCGAGGCGGTCCCACTCGTCGGGCTGCATCTGTCCGCTCAAGATTTTCGAGCCCTGTATTTCGCACACATTTGATATCAGGCGATTCACCAACTGCACGTTCGACATCTCGAGCGAGAAGAAGGCAATGGGCACATGGTAGCCCACGGCAATGTTCTTGGCCAGCGACAGGGCAAACGATGTCTTACCCATGGCCGGACGGCCGGCGATGATGATGAGGTCGCTTTCTTGCCAGCCGCTGGTGATGTCGTCCAGCTTGTGGTAGCCTGTTGGCACGCCGGTGAGTCCGCTTGTGTTGCTTGCTGCTTTATTGAGCACTTCAAGGGCATTCTTGATCACGGGGTCAATCTGCGTGTAGTCCTTCTTCATGTTCTTCTGCGACAGCTCGAAGAGCGAGCCCTCGGCCTGTTGCATCAGCTCGTCAACGTCGATGCCTTCGTCGTAGGCCTTCGTCTGAATGTCGCTGGTATATTGTATGAGCTGACGCGCCAGGAACTTCTGCGCCACGATACGTGCGTGGTAGTCGATGTGTGCGCTGCTGGCCACGCGACTGCTGATTTCGGCAATGTAGGCAGGGCCGCCGGCATCCTCCAGTTTTCCATTGCGGGCCAGCTGGTCGGTCACGGTGAGCACGTCGATAGGCTTCTCGTTCATCGCCAAGTCGCGCACGGCTGCAAAGATGTGCTGGTGACGGGGTTCGTAGAAACTTTCGGGATAGAGCAATTCGCACACCACAGCGTAGGCATCCTTGTCGATGAGCAAGGCGCCCAGCACGGCGCGCTCCACATCCAGAGCTTGGGGCTGCAAGTGGGTGTAGGTGGTGTCGATGGGTTGCTGGCGGCTGGTTCTGCGGTTGTTTGTGTTGTTGTCAGGCATAATGGAGGTGTTTTAGATGGTTAGAGTTAAGAGTTTAGTGTTTAACGACTTTTACTTTCTTCGCAGAACGAATGTCGCATAACGCTCAACTCTTAACTCTCTTCTAAGAGCGGAATACGGGACTCGAACCCGCGACCCTCGGCTTGGGAAGCCAATGCTCTACCAACTGAGCTAATTCCGCCTTTTTGGCTTTTAAAACGGAAAAAGGGATGCATCATCCCTTCTCTTCAAAATGTTGAGCCGATACCCGGACTCGAACCGGGGACCCACGCATTACGAATGCGTTGCTCTACCAACTGAGCCATATCGGCAACGCTTTGCACCGTCGCAAGGCGTCCATAACAGAACGCTCTTTCGTTTAGCGGGTGCAAAGTTAGACATTTTTTTCCGTATCAACAAATTTTGCCGCCTTTTTTTTCAGACCAATTGTCTTTTTTGTCTTTTTCTCATACAGTAAAACAATTCCCATTAATCCTCATAAATGCTATGCAGATGACAAATCTATGAGCAATTAACGGGAATTGATGTTCGAAAACGAAATATGTGTTTGCTGGAGCTTATCCCTGCTCGGAGTTTGCGTGGGTAAATGCTCTCAGTCCTCGTCGTCCCAAAGTTGGCCGTTTCCTTCACGACTCTGCGGCTCCAAGCCAGTGCCGTCACCATTGCCCGACATGCCAAAGTCCATCAGCGACTCTGGCTCCATGCGCTCTATGTCCGTCTGCGGACGTAAATATGCTTTCTTCATAGCTATACGTTTTTACTTGTCATTTGTTCTGTTTCAACAACGGATTTTACGGATATACGCGTGAGAACATGTAACGTTTAATCATTTCCTTTTTAGCCTGCGGCGCTACACAAATGCCCGCAAATGGCCGCGCTCCGAGTTTGCTCGCCTGAGCTCCTATAAAAAGAAAGCAACGGGCGAAGAATGTCTCATAAATTTTTATGAATCAATTATGGTCATTCTTGCGTCCCTGCGGTAGCAAGCGGCAAAGCCGAGCGCGCGTAGCGTCGCAGACATATAAAAGCTCATTCAAGTTCAATCCGTTTAATCCGTCTTAATCCGTTGTTTTTATTCTCTTCACTGTTTTCTTACGTCACTTGACAACGATTTTCTTTCCGCTCTCAATGTACACGCCCTTCTGCTTGCTGTTCACCTTCCGGCCTTGCAAGTCGTATGTTCCTTTGTCTTGATAATTACGGTTATTTGTTTCCGTAATACCCGTGGCCTTGCTGTCCACAGTCATGCTGAGTCGTGCCTCGGCGGAATATGCCACATCGTCCAGTTCAAAGTATCCTCGGAAAGCCTTCGTGGTGTTGCTACCCGTGCAGAACCACAGTCGGTCGTTGTTCAGGAAGAGTGAGTTCACGGGCAGGTCGGCCACCGTGTAAGTGCCGGTGAAGTAGCCGTACTTGCGTCCCACCTTCACCTCCACGTATGGGTCTACGAGCTTTCCTTTGCTGTTGCGCTCCGGCGCGAGGTCCACGCCGTCAACGGTGAAATCCGTCAGACCCTCTGCCACTCTGATGAGGTATGGCACGTTTTTCTCGATGGTCGTAGCCCCCTCTGTGAAGGTCAGCTTCACATTGTCGCCGTCCACCTCCCAGTCGGTGAACTCCGCAATCCGCACACCAGTACCGAAGGCTGTCGTCACCTGGGCCTCCGTCATGCTGAAAGGTAGACACAGTGTGTTCCACACGCCAGCCACAATGCTACGTTTCACCAAAACGTCCACGCCCTCCGCATCATCGGGTGCGCTGGTGGCGTTCTCGTCCAATTCCACGCGGGTTTGGGCAGAGGCAACGATGGTCACCGTGGTTTCCACAAGGTTTGTCTGGTAGAACTTCGAGATGTCCGACTCCGTCAAGGTGATGTCTTCCAAACGGATGGAGTAGTCGCCTTCCTCCATGTTGGCGTCAACGTTCACCCTCAGGGTGGCTATCTCACCGTCCGTACCAGTGAAGGTTTCTGGGTACTGTGAGCTGCAGAGGAAAAGGATGGACCCATTGGGCTGTTCGCTGAACGTCAGGTCGTGCTCGTCCTCGTCAGGGAGGCGGCTCGGGTTCAATGCGCCTTGGATGCGGCCCTTGTCGCTCTTCACAGCCGTCATGCCTTCCGGCAGGAATAGGTTGAACTGGAAACCGCGAATTGCAGCCGTGTTCTTCATTTTGATGGAGAGGGTAATCTCCGTGCCGGGCGATGCCGAGAACGGCGTGATGTAAACCACGTTCTCAATGTTGCTCACGTCGGTGTTGTCGGCGTATGCCCCGTTCCAAAATCCTGCGCTCAGCAGGACGATTGTCAATAATAGTTTTTTCATGTTCATTATTTTTTTGTTTGTTACGTTTTTTTCTTCAACAACGAGTTAATTTACTCGTCCTATTCGTCGTTTACTGGGGTTCCTTCATGTCCGTTTTTCTTCTTGCCGTGGCGTTGTTGTTTCCTGTGATGCTGCCCGTGTGGATGATGTTGGCCACGCCCGTATAGTCACGCACGTCGATGACGTTGTTCTCGTCCACGTCGGCGGCCTTCAGGTTGAATCCCGTTGGCGTCATCCCGTGTATGTGGTTGGCCACGCCGATATAGTCGAGCACGTTCACGATGCAGTCGTTGTTGATGTCGCCCGGCTCATAGTCCACGATGGTCAGTGTCGACCGCACGAGGTCAGTCTCATAGAACTTCGAGATGTCAGTCTCGTTCAGTACCATATTCTTCAACTCGATGGGATAGTCGCCCTCTGCCATCGTCTCCGCTATGTTGACGGTCAGGGTGGCCACCTCGCCGTTGTTTCCTGTGAACACCTCGTCGTATTGCGAGCCGCAGAGGAAGCGGATGGCACCGTCAGGCTGCTCGCTGAAGGTCAGCGTGTGCTCGTCCTCATCGGGCAGACGGCCAGGACTAAGCTGCCCCAGTATCTTACCCTTCGCCGACTTCGCCACCGTTACGCCCTCAGGCAGGTAGAGGTCAAACTGGAAGCCGCGTATCGGAGCCGAGTTCTTCATCTTCAACGAAATGGTGGCTTGTGTACCGCACCGTGCCTCCATGTTCTCGATGTAGATAAGGTTGTCAAACTGCGAGATGTTTGAAGGCTCCACGAACTCTAAAATCTCCTTGAACTCCTTCCAATAGTTAGCCGCCTCGTATGCAGCCCTACAGCCGACAGGGACATAGAGTGTTACATTTTCCCTATTCCAGAATGAATAATTGGCTATGCTCACAGGCGTTTCCATCAAGGTCATCACCGAGGTCAGGCCGCTACAGCCACAGAAAGCATAGTTACCGATGCTCGTCACGCTTGAAGGGATGGTCACCGAGGTCAGCCCACTGCAGCCTTGGAAAGCCCCGAAACCGATGCTCGTCACGCCCTCAGATATGGTCACCGAAGTCAGGCCGCTGCAGCCATCGAAAGCAAAGTCATTGATGCTCGTCACGCTCGAAGGGATGGTCACCGAGGTCAGACCGCGACAGCCACCGAAAGCGTATGAACCGATGTTCGTTACACTCGAAGGGATGGTCACCGAGGTCAGGCCGCTGCAGCCAGAGAAAGTAGAGATATCGATGCTCGTCACACTTGAGGGGATGGCCACCGAGGTCAGGCCGCTGCAGCCTTGGAAAGCACTGAAACCGATGCTCGTCACGCTCGAAGGGATGGTTACTGAGGTCAGGCAGCCGCAGCCTTGGAAAGCCCCGCCACCGATGCTTGTCACACTCGATGGGACGGTCACCGAGGTCAGGCCGCTACAGCCAGAGAGAGCAAACTGACCGATGCTCGTCACACTTGAGGGAATGGTCACCGAGGTCAGGTCGCTGCAGCCAGAGAAAGCAGAGTTACCGATGCTCGTCACCGTGTTAGGGATGATGGTATTCTTGCAACCAGCAATCAATTTGTTGGTTGCCGTTTCAATGATGGCTTTGCAATTGTTTCGTGAGTCATAGTTGCTGTTACCTCCATCAACGGTGATAGAAGTCAGACCGCAGCAGCCAGCGAAAGCGGACCAACCGATGTTCGTCACGCTTGAAGGGATGTTCACCGAGGTCAGGCCGCTACAATTAGAGAAAGCGTAGTTACCGATGCTCGTCACGCTTGAAGGGATGGTCACCGAGGTCAGGCCGCTACAGCCAGAGAAAGCAGAGGAACCGATGCTTGTCACCGTGTTGGAGATGGCAGTGTTCTTGCAACCGGCAATCATTTTATTGGTCGCCGTTTCAATGATGGCTTTACAATTGTTGCGTGAATCATAATTGCTGTTACCTTCATTAACGGTGATGGAGGTCAGGCCGCTGCAGCCTCCGAAAGCACTTTCACCAATGGCCGTCACGCTCGAAGGGATGGCTACAGAGTTCAGGCCACTGCAGCCAGAGAAAGCAGAGGTGCCGATGGTCGTCACGCTTGAAGGAATGGTCACCGAGGTCAGGCCACTGCAGCCAGAGAAAGCATTCTGGCTGATACTCGTCACACTGGACGGAATGGCCACCGAGGTCAGGCTGCCGCAGTTATAGAAAGCATAGCCACCGATGCTCGTCACGGGATAACTGTTTCCATCGTAGGTGACACTCTCTGGAATCATCACATCACCAGAATAATAGCCTTTGTGGGTAACAGACAACTCCGTGTGGTCATTTGTCCAATTGTAATAGATGGTTACGCCATCTTCATTGGCCACCTCGACGTCATAGGCTAAAGCCTTGACTCCGACCATGCTCAAGAGCAGGCTGAGCAGGAATGTTATGCGTAGTTGCTTCATGCGCAATCTTTTTATTGTTTTCCTATTGTGGTTCCCTCATGTCCGTCTTTCTCCTTGCCGTGGCGTTGTTGTTCCCAGTGATGCTGCCCGTGTGGATGATGTTGGCTACGCCAGTATAGTCACGTACGTCAATGACGTTGTTCTCGTCCACGTCGGCGGCCTTCACGTTGAATCCTGTGGGCGTCATCCCGTGGATGTGGTTGGCCACGCCGATATAGTCGAGCACGTTCACGATGCAGTCGTTGTTAATGTCGCCCGGCTCGTAGTCCACGATGGTCAGTGTCGACCGCACGAGGTCAGTCTCATAGAACTTCGAGATGTCCGTCTCGTTCAGCACCATATTCTTCAACTGAATGGGATAGTCGCCCTCTGCCATCGTCTCCGCTATGTTGACGGTCAGGGTGGCCACCTCGCCGTCGTTTCCTGTGAACACCTCGTCGTATTGCGAGCCGCAGAGGAAGCGGATGGCGCCGTCGGGCTGCTCGCTGAACGTCAGCGTGTGCTCGTCCTCGTCGGGCAGACGGCCAGAACTGAGCAGCCCCAGTATCTTCCCCTTCGCCGACTTCGCCACCGTCACGCCCTCAGGCAGGTACAGGTCGAACTGGAAGCCGCGAATTGGGGCCGAGTTCTTCATCTTCAGCGAAAAGATGGCTTGTGTGCCACACCATGCCTCCATGTTCTCTATATAGATAAGGTTATCCAACTGCGAGATGTCTGTAGGCTCCACGAACTCTAAAATCTCCTTGAACTCCTTCCAGTAGTCTGCAGCCTCGTAAGACGCCTTACAGCCGAAGGGGACATACAACGTCGCATTCTGTCTGTTAGTAAATGTGTTAGATTCTATGTTCACAGGTGTTTCCATTTGGACCGTTACCGAGGTCAGGCTGCTGCAGCGATAGAAAGCTTTGGCACCGATGCTCGTCACACCCTCAGGAATGGTCACCGAGGTCAGGCTGCCGCACCCCCAAAAAGCATCGTCACCGATGCTCGTCACGCTCGAAGGGATGTTCACCGAGGTCAGACCGCTACAATTTTCGAAAGCGCTCGAACCGATACTCGTCACGCCTGGGGGAATGGTTACCGAGGTCAGGCTGCTGCAGCCATAGAAAGCACTTTTACCGATGCTCGTCACGCTGGAAGGGATGGTCACCGAGGTCAGGCCGCTGCAACGCCAGAAAGTATTGTCACTGATGCTCGTCACGCTCGATGGGATGGTCACTGAGGACAGGCCGCTGCACCCAAAGAAAGCCCTCTTACCGATGCTCGTCACGCTCGAAGGGATGGTCACCGAGGTCAGGCCGCTACAGTTTTCGAAAGCGCTCAAACCGATGCTCGTCACACTCGCAGGGATGGTTACTGAAGTCAGGCCGCTGCAGCCTTCGAAAGCATAGAGACCGATGCTGGTTACGGTGTTGGGGATGATGGTATTCATGCAGCCGACAATCAGTGTGTTGTATGCAGTACTAATGATGGCATTGCAATTGTTTCGTGAGTCATAATTGCTGTTGCCCCCATTGACGGTGATGGAGGTCAAGCCGCTGCAGCCTCCGAAAGCTTTGGGACCGATATAGGTCACGCTCGAAGGGATGGTCACCGAGGTGAGGCCGCTGCATTCCCAAAAAGCACCATAACCGATGCTCGTTACGCTCGATGGGATGGTTATCGAGGCCAGGCCGTTGCAGCCATTGAAAGCAGAGGAACCGATGCTTGTCACCGTGTTGGGGATGGCAGTGTTCTTGCAACCGGCAATCAATGTGTTGGTTGCCGTTTCAATGATAGCATTGCAATTGTTGCGTGAGTCATAGTTGTTGCCTGAATTTACGGCTATGGAGGTCAGGCCGCTGCATTGAGAGAAAGGATTGTCACCGATGTTAGTTACGCTGGAAGGGATGGTCACCGAGGTCAAGCCGCTACAGCCTCCGAAAGCACTTTTACCGATGCTCGTCACGCTTGAAGGAATAGTCACCGAGGTCAAGCCGCTACAGCCATAGAAAGCGGATGAACCGATGCTCGTCACGCTCGAAGGGATGTCCAACGAGGTCAGGCCACTGCAGCCCCAAAAAGCAAGGTCACCGATGCTCGTCACGGAATAACTGTTTCCATCGTAGGTGACACTCTCTGGAATCATCACATCGCCAGAATACGATCCATTTGTAACAGACAACTCCGTGTGGTCATTTGTCCAGTTATAATAGATGGTTACGCCATCTTCATTGGCCGCCTCGATGTCATAAGCGAAAGCTTTGACTCCAACCATGCTCAAGAGCAGGGTGAGCAGGAATGTTATGCGTAGTTGCTTCATGCGCAATCTTTTTCTTGTTTTCCTATTGTGGTTCCCTCATGTCCGTCTTTCTCCTTGCCGTGGCGTTGGTGTTTCCTGTGATGCTGCCCGTGTGGATGATGTTGGCCACGCCCGTGTAGTCACGCACGTCTATTACCCCGTTCACGTCCACGTCGGCGGCCTTCAATACGAATCCTGTAGGCGTTGAACCATGGATGTGGTTGGCCACGCCGGTGTAGTCGAGCACGTTCACCGTTCCGTCACTGTTGATGTCGCCCAGGATGTAGGATATGATGGCTAAAGTTGACTTTACGAGGGCGGTCTCATAGTATCTTGTGATGTCCGTCTCGCTCAGCACGATGCCCTTTAGCAGGAGGGGATAGTCGCCTTCTTCCATCGTCTCCGATATGTTGACCGTTAGGGTGGCTATCTCTCCGTCGTTGCCAGTGAAGACCTCATCGTATTGCGAGCCGCAGAGGAAGCGGATGGCACCGTCGGGCTGCTCGCTGAAGGTCAACGTGTGCTCATCCTCGTCGGGCAGACGGCTGGGGCTGAGCTGTCCCATAATCTTCCCCTTTGATGTTTTCGCCACCGTCACGCCAGCGGGCAGGTATAGGTCGAACTGGAAGCCACGGATCGGTGCCGAGTTCTTCATCTTCAGCGAAAGCTGGATCTGTTGTCCAGCAGAAGCTTCAATGCGTTCTATATAGATAGTATTGTCAAGCTGGCTGATGTCGGTGTCCTCGCCAGCGGTCACCTGCCGGCTTTGGAACAGTTCAATGGCCGCGTTGATTTCGTTGGTGCATTCTACGATGGCCTCATCGCTCATGGTGCTGGATATACGAGCCTTCACGCTGTTGATGACGGCCAGCAGCTGGGCACGCGAGCCAGCGGCATACTGCCCGATGTCTTCACCCTCTGTGCTGTTGTCGTACAGGTCTTGAGCGTAATCGACAATAGCTTGCAACTCAGCAATAGCAGCATCCTTGTTGGCCACCACCGTCACGGCGCAGATTGCACTGATGTCGCTGCCGTCGGTAGAGGTGGCAGTAATCGTTGCGGTGCCAACAGCAACGGCTGTTACCACGCCATCCTCAACAGTAGCCACGGCAGTATTGCTGCTCGTCCAGGTCAGACGCTTGTTTGAAGCTCCCATAGGCTGGATGCTGGCATTGATGGTCTCGCTCTTGCCAACGGCGATAATCATCGTGGTCTTGTCGAGGGTGATGCTGGTTACAGGATTGGCAATCGTTTCCCACACCAGATAGGGATATGACTCGCCTTCGTCGATGGCCCAGACAGACGAGAAGTCCCAGCCTATACCCTTATAGGTTTCGGCCTTCATCAGGTTGGCGGCACTCTTGGCTATTCCTTCCACAGGGTCGTCGGTTTTCGTCTGGGGAACATTGTTGAGCGACACCTGCATGGTGCTCAAGGCATAATTGGTGTTGCCTGGCTCTGCGGCACCGTTCTTGAAGCCGCCTATTACACGACTGCCCCACGAAGTTTGTGCCGTCAGCGAGAGCGTGTTGCAACAGGCAACGCTGTTGCTGAGCGAAGCGTTGGAGCCGTCCAGTTCGCCAACCACGCCGCCACCATACATCACGCCATTTACATCACCTTTGGCATAGCATTTGTCAATGCTGCTAAAGGTATAGCCTACCAAGGCTGCAGTAAACAGTGTTCCAGTGGTATTGGCCGTGCTATAGCTGTTTTCGATAGGCGACAAAGCATAGCCCACCAAGCCGCCCGAATAGGAGTCGTTGCCGGTGGCTGCAACATTGCCTGTAGAAAACGAGAGGGTGACAGGCGTCTCAGTGTAGCCGATGAGACCACCCACATAGTTGGAAGCACCGGATGCCGTGAGACTGTTCTGTGCCGTGCATTTGCTGATTGAGCCGTCCTTGGCATAGCCGACGAGGCCACCCACCTTGCTGCCCTCACCGCTGCTAGTGATTGTGGTGACGGCGTTGCAGGAGGTTATGGTGCAGTTCATGGCCTGGCCGGCCACACCGCCAACAAAGGTTGTACCTGTGATAGTGGCATCGTCAGTGATGGCGCTGATGGTGGTGTTCTCCACATAGCCAGCCAAACCGCCCACATGGCCAGTGCCTTCCACTTCACCCTTCACCGTGCAGTTCACAAGTCGACCATTGGCGTTGCGACCAATCAGGATGCCCGTATAGTCGCCGCCTTTCACCTTCTTGCCGGTAGCCACCTCAACGGTGAGGTTCTTTATTTGTCCTGCGGAGAAGTTCGAGAACAGACCGTTGTAGTTCTGTGTGGTATTCATCCAGAGTCCTGTCACCTTGTGGCCGTCGCCGTCGATGTAGGTGGCCTCGCCGCTATTGCGGCCAATGGCGGGCCAACCCTCCGTGGGGCTGTTCTCGTTGATCCACGCCGTCAGGTCGATGTCGTTCATCAGCTTGTAGTAGCCTCGGTTCGAGGCTCCCCGCAGGTCTTCTGCCGTGTAGATGCGGTAGGGGTCGTCCTCTGTTCCACTGCCAGGATAACCCACGGTGGTGGTGGTATAATAGGAAGGAGTCATACCCTCCACGTCGGCGTATATCTGCACCAAGGCACCGCTCTGCAAAGGTTCTGTGGAAAATGTCCAGTTGTTACCGTTGCAGGTGGTCGACACGACTTCGCGGTCTTTATAGAACAGATACACTGTTCCGCCATCGAGACTCTTGCCGTTGATGCTCGTGGCCTGCGACACAAGGTCGCTCTCTATCACGGGCGGTGCGGCCTGATACTTCTTGTAGGGGTAGCACTCCGTTTCCAGGTTGTTCCAGTTGTTGTCGAAATCCCAGCCCATCGACACGTAGGTGGCTTTCAAGCGAAGCAGCGACGGGCCGATGCTGGTGCCGTTCTGCAAGTCATCCTCCACTTCCTGCACCACACCTTGCAGAATCACCTTCGTTTGTGCTAAGGCGCGGTTGCCTTCGGATGAGCCAAGATTACCGATTTCAATATAATTGTTCTCTTTTCTACCATATACACGTCCAATACTAGATAATGTCGCACTTATTATTTTATTATTAGCAATACAAGATTTTATCTCTATTTTTTGTGAGGAAGCAGATGACTCCTTCTCAATTCCTTGAATACTTCCAACAATTCCTCCGACAGATTTTTCTCCATATACTAAAGCATTAGAATAACAATATCTAATGATACCCGCTTTTTGCGAACCAACTAATCCTCCTAAATAACAATTGCCAGTGATTATGCCGTTAAAATAACTGTTTTCTATCAATATACTTTTAATGTTTTTAGAATAAGTGTAATATGTAATATGACCATTTCCACTCCAATACGATCCTTCTCCATTAATAGTATACATATAGCCGTATCCATTGTTTGTAAATACATGAGGTGTAGAAGAATAAGCAATGTTTGGAGAAGCTGAGCCTACCAATCCTCCTAAATAATCTGCCCCCACAATAGTACCGATAGAAGAACAATTAGAAATATGAATGGGAGAATTATTCCCAGAAATGATTTCGTCTTTGTAATCTATTGAACAATTATGCCATTTTTTGTCATTTGGCCCCCCATATGTTGAATATATGTGATATGTGTTTAAGCTTGGAGCAGAATCAGACTCGTCTGTTATACTACCAATTAATCCTCCAATATAATAAAATCCTTCAATATTTCCAAAATGGAAACAATTTTCCATGTTATCGACTAATGCTCCTTTGCTACCCCCAACAATACCACCTACATAATCACCGTTAGCTGTTATCTTTCCCACGGAGAAACAAGATTCAAAACTACTTGAGGTTGTTTCGAGTGAGCCAACAATGCCACCGACATAATCTGAACCAGAAAGAGAACCTTCGTAGACGCAATTTGTTAAGCTTCCCGAGGAACTGAAACCTGTAATGCCACCAGTATATTTACGTCCTATGACATCGCTTTTTACATTGATGGTGTTCAGTGTATAGTTAGTAGCTTTACCAAACAAGCCACCCGTATAACCGCCTGTATTAGAATTAGAAACTGTACCTGTAGCACTACCATTGGAAAACTCGCCTCCTTCCACTTTACCTATAAATCCTCCGACAAGCCCAGCTGTCGCTGTGGCAGAAGCATTTACGCTAAATGCGGAATAGTTTGTATTATTGGAATAACCAGTGAAACCACCCACAAAGGTTTTTCCCAACACACCAGTTTCCCCATTCATAATTACATGACAATTGGACACACCAGATTCACTGATGTATCCAAACATAGCTCCTACATTGTCTGCACCCGTAACAGTTGTTCCCTCAATCGTCAGGTCTGTAATTGTAGCATTAGCCACATAGCCAAAGAATCCCACGTTGTTGGTAGAAGTTCGGTTGATTCTTAGTCCTGTGATTTTGTGGTTATTTCCATAGAACTTTCCTTTAAAAGGAGATGACTCAACACCAATGGGAAGCCATCCCTGAGTAGGATTGTTCTCGGCAATCCAGTTGGTGAGGTCCAAGTCCTTCATCAAGTGAAACACCACTCCCTCTTGATTGAGGAAATTCGCTAATTGCGATAACTGGTCCACATTGTAGATTCTGTACGGGTCGTTCTCAGTTCCTGATCCTGTACCTGATAGGCTACCCTGTGCAAATGCTAGTAGCGAGCATAGGAACAAAGCTCCAGAAGTTAATAGTCGTTTCATAAAATTTATAGTTTATATTCATCTTAAATTTTTTTTGCTAAAGAGATAATAACGAACTCAACAATTCAATACTGATGCAAGGTATGTAACATTTGTTATCTAGTCTGCGTAAATTATATGTTATACAATAAATATCTTTTGCTTTTTCCTCAACTAAAGGTTCACCTCGATATCGTTTTTTTATATCTTTCATTGTTCCTCCCAAAAGAATAAACGCTCCTTTATTGAATGGATGAGTTAACAATGTCTCTTTTCTCATATAGGCAGATAACTTCTTAAGATCTGTTATTAATTTGGGACTACTTTTATCTTTTAGTCCATTAAGTGTTTTTATTTCACAGATTAATTCTTGTATGTGACTATCATATTGTGAATGATGATAAACGAGATCGGGATAAAAGCAACTTCTTATTTTCCCCTTTTTTGAATAGCCAAAGATTTTGCATAAATACTCTAAATATTTTTCCTCGCTATACTTTTTGGGAACTTCTGCATTAATTACCATATCTTCATTGTTGTATTCTATAAGATTCTCCCATTGACGATATAATTCATAGGCAAAATTTCTTTCATTGCCGTATCTTAAATCGTCACCCCTATCCAAAGCATATTTGCAATTTGATATAAGATTTGGAGGTACCAAACAGAGTGCCTTTAATAAGGTTAGTATACTAGTAGGAACCATTATTTAATTATCTACAGCCTCCTATACACCCCAGAGTTGGCAGTTAACAGTTTGTTTACAGGTAAGCTTATGATACAAAAAAGGCGTAGGTGTCTGTTTCTCTGCCCATCCTGGGGTCGTAGGCTCTCGCATTGCCCTCTCTACACAGGATAGACAACGCTCATCAGCCCACGCCAGCACGAACTATATAATAAGGTATATAGAAACGCACTACGTAGACGTTTCGGTTGTCATCTGCCTGTTGTAGAGATTGGAACTTGCGAGATTCACGACCCACAACGACAGACGTTCGAAAACGTCTTTCTCATATATAAGACCGCCCGCTCACCCACAGGGGGCCAACAAGCGATGGTGCAAAATTACAAAAAACAAACCGAACCGCCAAGCGATTCGGGGATTATTTTTTCACAATAGAATAAAGATGTATATAGGAATGACACCTCCCTTGGAGGAAAAGACAAAATATGTTGCACTACTTGCACTGCTTGCACCAATATATGCATTTTCAGAAGGGTGGCTCCTCAGCTGAAAAAGTCAACGCCTTTTTTCAAAAAGTCGTTCACTTTCTGAAAAAAGGCGTGTGTGTCCAGGTGCAAGCAGTGCAAGCAGTGCAAGTAGTGCACCATTTTTTCCGATTTAAAAATAATGAAAAAATGAATTGTCCATGCGGACTCCCGTAGGGATGGAAACACCCACGAAAATTTCTCGTACGAGATTTTTCAAAAAAGCGTTACCAAATTTCAAAAAAGCGTTACCAAATTTTCAAAAAGCGCCACCGCCTGAAAACCGCATATACATGCAATCTTGGCGGGGGCAATTGAACTCCAGAGAACGACCTTGATTTCTGTGTTTCCTTTTTTATGGATGCAGCGAGAGCACCACCGACTGGCGGGGCTCCAGGCTGATGCTGACGGCAGCGTCGCGATGAAAAGACATGAGGCTGTCGGCACCGTTGAGGAGGTCGTGGGCCTGATAGTCGCCCTCGGGTATCGACAGATGGTCGAAAGCATGGCCGGGAATGTTGATTCCAACATGGGCGGGCACGTCGTCGAAGTTGGCCACCACCAGCAACAGTTGTCCTTTGGCCTTACGCATGAAAGCATATTGGCGGGTGAGGTGGGTGTTCGCATACATCAGGTCGAAGTTGGTGCCGTTGGCCACGGCGGGCTCGTGGCGGGCGATAAGCAACACGCGACGGTAGTAGTCGGAGAGGACGTTCTCGCGCTCTGGCTGCAGCGCCCAGTAGTCGAAGATGGTGGTGCGTCCGTCGCATCCGCTGAATCCCTCGGTGTCCATGCCACGCTCGCCCCACTCCTGCCCAGCATAGAGCATGAAGGGGTTCTGCTGCAGCAGGGCGGCCACCACCAGTGCGGGTAGGGCCTTTTGGGCATCGCCAAGAAGGAAGTCGCTGGCCAGGCGCTGCTCGTCGTGGTTCTCAAGGAAGTAGAGCATGTGCTGGCGGATGTCGTCGCATTGTTGCCAAGCCTGGGTGATGGCTTGCACCGGACGGCGGTGGCGCAGCACGTCGCACAGCGTGTCGTACATGCCCACCTTGTCGTAGAGATAGTCGAAGCCCGATGCCAGATAATGCCGGTACTCCGCAGGGTTGTACACCTCGCCGATGAAAAGGATGCCGGGGTGCTGCTCCTTGACCTGCTGCGTAGCCCATGCCCAGAACGCGGCGGGCACCATCTCGGCCATGTCGCAGCGGAAACCATCGACGCCTTTCGCTGCCCAGTAGAGCAGGATGTGGAGCATCTTCGTCCACGTGCTGGGCACGGGGGCATCGGCAGGAAGATGGAAGGAGGAGGGCGTTACGCCGGCATAGTAGTCGACGCCATAGTTGAGTTTCACCGTCTCGTACCAGTCGTTCATGCTGGGCGCGTTGTGGAAGCAATCGTTGCCAGTGGCGCGTGCGGGAAACTCGGTATATGGTTCTTTCTCACCATGATAAAGGTCGAAGTATGGAGTGAAGCTTTGGCCTGGGCAGTAGTAGAAATTGTTTTGAGCGTCGAAGCCCTTGTTGGTGTCGTCGCCTTCGCCAAGGTCTTGCACGCCCTGTGGCTTGGCGATGCTTTGGTACTGGCGGGCCACATGGTTGGGCACGAAGTCGATGATCATCTTCAGGCCGGCGCGATGGGTGCGGTTCACCAGGCGGTCGAACTCCTGTATGCGCTTCTCGACATCTACGGCCAAGTCGGGGTCAACGTCGTAATAGTCGCAGACGGCGTAGGGCGAACCTGCCTGGCCTTTCACCACGGCGGGGTGCTGGCGGGGGATGCCATAGCGGGAGTAGTCGGTCATGGTGGCATGGCGTAGGATGCCCGTGTACCACACGTGGGTGATGCCCATCTCGCGGAACTGCTTCAGCACGGTCGGCGTGAAATCGTTCATCTTGCCGCAGCCGTTCTCTTCCAAGGTGCCAAAAGGCTTACGCGTCTGACAGCGATTGCCGTACAGACGCGTAAACACTTGATAGATGATGAGTTTATTCGACGCCATGAGCCGATACCTCCTTGTTGATTTTGGCAATCATGCCCTGCAGGGCCTTGCCGGGTCCGCACTCGGTGAAGTCGGTGGCACCGTCGGCAATCATCTGCTGCACGCACTGTGTCCAGCGCACGGGGCTGGTGAGCTGGGCAATCAGGTTCTGCTTGATTTCAGCGGGGTCGGTGTGGGGCTTGCCGTCAACATTCTGATAGATAGGGCAGCGGGGCGTGGTGAACTCGGTGCCCTCGATGGCCTGCTGCAGTTCGTCCTTGGCGGGCTGCATCAGGGGCGAGTGGAAGGCGCCACCCACCTTCAGCGGCAGGGCGCGCTTGGCACCTGCGGCCTTCAACTGCTCGCAGGCTTCGCCGATGGCTTCTACGTTGCCACTGATGACCAGCTGGCCGGGGTTGTTGTAGTTGGCGCAGACCACCACATGTCCGTCGTGGTTGATGCCAGCGCAAATCTCTTCCACCTTCTCGTCGGCTAGACCGATGATGGCGGCCATCGTGGAGGGTTGGGCCTCGCAAGCCTTCTGCATGGCCATCGCACGGGCGTAGACCAGGCGCAGACCATCCTCAAACGTCAAAGCACCAGCTGCCACCAAGGCCGAGAACTCGCCCAAAGAGTGGCCGGCGGTCATCTGCGGAGCAAAGGCATCGCCCATGCAGATGGCCTTGATGACCGAGTGGAGGAAAACGGCGGGCTGAGTGACCTTCGTCTGCTTCAGGTCATCGTCGGTGCCGTTGAACATGATGTCGGTGATGCGGTATCCCAAAATGTCATTAGCTTTCTCGAAGAGTTCGTGTGCTACGGGATAATTGTCGTAGAGGTCCTTGCCCATGCCTACGAACTGTGCCCCCTGTCCGGGGAATACAAATGCTTTCATTTGTCCTTTGTTTATATATAATATTGTTAAGCGGGTGCAAAGGTACGAATAAGCGAGCGAAAAGCAAAAGAAAAACGCGTTTTTCTTTGCTTTTCCGAGCGAAAGTACCTTCGGCGACAGCCAAAGTTAAGAATAAGCGAGCGAAAAGCAAAAGAAAAACGCGTTTTTCTTTTCTTTTCCGAGCGAAAGTACCTTCGGCGACAGCCAAAGTTACAAATAAGCGAGGGAAAAGACGAAAGAAAAGGGAAATCTAATCGCAATCGGGGCAAAAACCTTTCACAATGTAGTTAGCCGAGCGCACGGTGAAGCCCGGCGGAACTGTCACCTGCGGCACGGCAACGCCATCGAGGCAGAACGTGCGCTGGCAACGCTCGCAGAAGAAATGCACGTGCAGGTCGTCGTCTTCCTGTTGACTATGGCTGTGGCACAGTTCATAGCGCATGGCACCCGAGCCATCGTCGATGGTGTGAACGAGATGATGGTCGCGAAAAAGAGTCAGCGCACGGAAGACACCCGACTTGTCGATGGTGAGTATGCGGTTTTCAAGTTCCAGCAATGTCAGCGGACGAGCCGAGGTGGCCAGCGCTCGCAGTACCACAATGCGGTTCGACGTCGGTTTCACGCCATGCGAAGTCAGGAGGTGTTCACATTCATCTTGTTTCATAGTGCAAATGTATTCATTTTCTTTGGTTCCACCAAATAAATAAGGAAAAAAAGCGTCAACGAAGCATTTGCTGCGGCCGATTTTTGGCAGAACACTGACAAGTTGTCATATCTGCGACTGTGGTTTTTCAATTGGCACACGTTTTGTTGTCATGTTAGTGGCTTAACGGCTAAAATCATAACCCGAACATTAACAAATTAAAATAATAAGTATTATGGGAAAGATTATTGGAATTGATTTAGGTACAACCAACTCGTGCGTGGCTGTCTTTGAAGGCAACGAACCTGTTGTGATTGCAAACAGCGAAGGCAAGCGTACCACGCCTTCGGTAGTGGGATTCATGGATAATGGCGAGCGCAAGATTGGCGATCCCGCCAAGCGTCAGGCCATTACCAACCCGAAGAAGACCGTCTACAGCATCAAGCGCTTCATGGGTGAGACTTGGCAGCAGACGGAGAAAGAAATCTCGCGCGTGCCCTTCTCGGTGGTGAACCAGGGTGGCTATCCTCGTGTCGATATCGACGGACGTTTCTATACGCCGCAGGAAATCTCGGCCATGGTGCTGCAGAAGATGAAGAAGACCGCCGAGGACTATCTGGGCCAGGAGGTGACCGATGCCGTCATCACCGTGCCCGCATACTTCAGTGACAGTCAGCGTCAGGCCACGAAGGAGGCCGGACAGATTGCCGGACTGAACGTCCGTCGTATTGTCAACGAGCCTACCGCTGCCGCTCTGGCATACGGTATCGACAAGACCAACAAGGACATGAAGATTGCCGTCTTCGACCTTGGCGGCGGTACCTTCGATATCTCCATCCTTGACTTCGGCGGTGGCGTGTTCGAGGTGCTCAGCACCAATGGCGACACCCATCTGGGCGGCGACGACTTCGACCAGGTCATCATCGACTGGTTGGTGCAGGAGTTCCGCAACGACGAGGGTGCAGACCTGAAGAGCGACCCCATGGCCATGCAGCGACTGAAGGAAGCTGCCGAGAAGGCTAAGATTGAGCTGTCGTCGACCACTTCGACAGAGATCAATCTGCCCTACATCATGCCCGTGGGCGGCGTGCCCAAGCACCTGGTGAAGACCCTCACCCGCGCTAAGTTCGAGCAGTTGGCCCACAACCTCATCCAGGCTTGTCTGGTTCCCTGCCAGAATGCTGTTCGTGACGCTGGCATCTCGGTCAACGACATCAACGAGGTCATCCTCGTGGGCGGTTCGAGCCGTATTCCCGCTGTGCAGACTCTGGTGAAGAACTACTTCGGCAAGGAGCCTTCGAAGGGCGTGAATCCCGACGAGGTCGTCGCAGTGGGCGCAGCCATCCAGGGCGCCATCCTCAACCAGGAGACGGGACAGGACATCGTACTGCTCGACGTGACCCCGTTGACCCTCGGTATCGAGACCCTCGGCGGCGTGATGACGAAGCTGATTGATGCCAACACCACCATCCCCTGCAAACAGAGCCAGGTCTTTTCTACTGCTGCCGACAACCAGACGGAGGTGACCATCCACGTGCTGCAGGGCGAGCGCCCCATGGCCAGCCAGAACAAGAGCCTCGGACAGTTCAACCTCACCGGCATCGCTCCCGCTCGTCGTGGTATTCCTCAGATTGAGGTCACCTTCGACATCGACGCCAACGGTATCGTGAAGGTCAGTGCCAAGGATAAGGCCACCGGCAAGGAGCAGGCCATCCGCATCGAGGCTTCCTCGGGTCTCTCGCAGGACGAAATCAACCGCATGAAGGCCGAGGCCGAGCAGTTCGCCGAGGCCGATAAGAAGGAGCGTGAGCGCATCGACAAGATGAACCAGGCCGACTCGATGATCTTCCAGACCGAGACCTTCTTGCAGGAGAATGGCGACAAGCTGGGTGCCGACAAGGCCAACGTCGAGGCCGCCGTACAGCAGCTGAAGGACGCCCACAAGAGTGGCGACGTCAATGCCATCGACACGGCCATCAATAACCTGAACCAGGTGATGCAGGCAGCATCTGCCAAGATGTACCAGCAGGCTGGCGCCGGCCAGCCCGGAGGTGCCGGTTTCGGTGGCCAGCAAGCCGGCGGCCAAGGCTTCCAGGGTGGACAGCAAACTCACTCCAATCCCAACGACGACGTCCAGGACGCCGACTTCGAGGAGGTCCATTAGTCCAAAGATAACAAACAATAACAATCGGAAACCAAATCCGTGTAGCTCTCTGAGTTACACGGATTTGCCGTTTTAAGGGGTTTGGATTTCGTTATCGATTTCTATCATTTCCTATCTCAGACGTGTTCCATATTTGTACCGCGACAAAAAAGTCGTAAACAAGCGACTAAAACATACTAAACAATATTAAACGTTAAATTAGAACAGAATTATGCCAGGTATTGCATTAGAAATCAGACGGAAATGCAAGGTATGTGGGAAAGTCTTCCTTGCCAAGACACTTGACTCACAATTTTGCTCCAAGCGCTGTGGTGACGTGTTCCGTAAACGTCAGCGCGATGCAGAGAAAAGAGAAGTACGGTTGTCGAAAATCATCCTTCAGATTCCTGAAGCCAGAGATTACATCTCGGTGAAGGAGGCTGTAGCCATCTTTGGTGTAGAACGTGACACCATCTACAGACTAATAAGAAAAGGACGAATCCCTGCTATTAACCTTGGAACCCGCCTTACGAGAATCAAACGTGAGGATTTAGAACTATTGTTGCCCACTCGCAAATCCATAAAAAAAGAGAAGGCGAAGCCTATCCCCAAACTCTACAACCTAGAACCAGAGAATTGTTATACCGTTGGAGAGATATGCAAAAAGTATCGTATCAACGACAGCACCGTATGGGCGCATGTACGGAAGTACTCTATCCCCTCACGACAGATAGGCAACTATGTCTATATCCCCAAAGACGAAATCGATAATCTCTATAAATCCGATATATTATGAAGAAAGCAATGCTCCACACCAAAGTATCCGTCAGGCTTCGAAAGTCGGAGCTTCGTGACGAGTGGTATCTTTACCTCGAAGCCTATCCTGTGTTCAAGCCTGGGCATGACAAGCCTTGCCGTGAACGCGAGTATCTGAACCGTATCATTAGAACTCCTTTGTGGGACAAGACACGTCCTGCTCGTTTGGATGAATACGGCAACCAATCCTATAAGCCCAAACGTGATGTGAACGGCATCATTGTTTGTCGTTCAAAGGAAGACCGTGAAACATGTGTCTTCGCCGACAATGTGCGCATCCTCCGTCAGCGTGAATACGACAATGCTGAGCTTTATTCTGACACCGAACAAGCTATGGTGGAGAAGAAAGCTAGAGGACAGGAAGACTTCATTGAATATTTCGGGAAGCAGGCTGCTAAACGCCACAAGAATGATACCAAATCCGTCGGTGTCAATTGGGATAGAGCCAATGACTTGCTGAAGCTGTTCAACAAGAATAAACCTTTACCGTTTGCCAAAATCGACATGCACCTAATAGAAAGTGTCAGGGACTTCTTGCTGAATGCTCCGCGAGGTGGCAAAAAAAGAGGTATCATTTCCCAAAATACTGCATCCACCTATTTCACGCTCTTCAAGGCAGCTCTACATCAGGCATTCATTGACAATTACTTCGATGTAGACATTGCCGCTAAGGTAAAAGGCATTTCAGGAGTAGAAAGTCGTCGCGAGTACCTGACTATCGAGGAGCTGAACAAACTCGCAGCTACTCCTTGTGAATACCCGATGCTGAAGAAAGCAGCACTCTTTAGTGCGTTGACTGGCCTCCGTCATAGCGATATACGGAAGATGAAATGGAGCGAGTTGTCAAAAGAAGGTGACCGCTACCGCATCAACTTCACCCAAAGGAAAACTGGTGGAGTAGAATACATGCCTATCTCTGAGCAAGCCTACCTTATCTGTGGTGAGCCAGGCGACTCTGACAGACTCGTTTTTGAAGGGCTTCAAGACCCATCTTACATCAATCGTCCTGTCAAGGTTTGGATTGCTGCAGCTGGTATCAAGAAGAAAATCACGTTCCACTGTTTTCGTCATTCCTACGCAACAAACCAGCTTACCGAGGGGACGGACATCTATACAGTATCGAAGATGCTGGGACATACAAACGTGCGCACCACACAGATATACGCCAAGGTCGTTGACTTCAAGAAAGAGGAGGCAGCACAAGCCATCAAGCTCAATCTTCAAAGCGATGTGATATAACCCCATCAAATACCCTACTTAGGTTAAGCCATCTATGCAATAGCAAAGGTGGCTTGGCCAGTCTTTTAACTTTCATTCATACGGAATAGCCTACGGAAGGCTCCCGTAAGCCATCCGTATTTCAATTATTTTCGATTTCTATTGTTAAATGATGTTTCTGAAACCGCTTGATTTCAAGCGTTTTCGGTTATTTGTTGATTGTTGTTAATACGGAACAGCATACGGAAAGCTTTTGCCCATTTTTCTGCCCTTGCGAAGGGCATTTTATCGCACTAACTTTGCAGCCGAATTCAAATAAATGCTGACTGCGCAGTCGCAAAGTATTAACATCAAATTTCATTTAATATGGAAGATAGAAAACATACGTCGAGTGGCGTTCCCACCTTTGACATGATTCCCATGCTGATGGCGAATCTTCTCGAAGACAACAAGATTCTGTCAGCAAAGATTGATGCCCTCAACAGAAAGATCTCGGCATCTGTAGGTAATAGTAAGGACGAGGACCAGCGCATGGATGTAACTGAAGCACAAAAGTACATTCCTGGTCATCCAGCAGTTCAGACCATCTATGGCTGGACTTCCAACAATATGATACCCTATCATAAGGTTGGAAAACGCATTTATTTCGTCAAGTCAGAACTTGATGCCTGGCTCTCTAAGGAGCAACATAAGTCACAGGAGGACTTGCGAAAAGAAGCTGAGGAATATGTGAACAATCGGAGAAAACAACCTGAACTGTGATAAGGTATGAGAATCGATCCTAACATCATTGATACGATAAAGGCAAAAGCCGACATCGTTGAGGTCATCGGTGAATATGTTCACCTGACCAAGAAGGGCCAGAATTATACAGGACTATGCCCATTTCATAGTGACAGCACGCCGTCATTAACCGTCAGTCCCGCTAAGGGCATCTACAAGTGTTTCGCTTGTGATGCCTCTGGCGATGTGATTAAGTTCTTGCAGGAACATCTGAAAATCTCCTTCGTGGAAGCCGTAAAGATGTTGGCAAATAAGTATGGAGTAGAGATTCCTGAAGATACCTATTCATCCGTTGATGATGAAGACCAGCGCAAACGTGAGTCAATGTTCATTATCAATGACTATGCTACCAAGTTCTTTGCCGAGACTCTTTTCAGAGAAACAGAAGAATCGCACAAGGCTTTAGAGTATGCTACTAGCCGTTGGCCAATCGAATATGTCCGTACATTTGGTATTGGTTATGCATGCAATAGTTGGAACAGCTTTACTCAATGGGCGAAAGAAAAGGGGCTTGACAAAGACCTTTTGCTTGAATTAGGACTTGTCAAGAAGAAAAGCATGAGC
>JAFZSR010000091.1 GCA_017619275.1 Prevotella sp.
CGCGCTATCTGGCTGCGCAGTTCTTGCACATACTCCTCGCTGAAGGGCGTCTCGCTCACCTCCACACGGAAGATGCGGCGGTCGAGCATGTCGGTGGCCAGCGTGGCCAGAATCTTGTCGGGCGAGTGCCGCCAAGCCTTCATGGCACTCCAGATGTCGCTGTCGTCCAACTCCTCATACATCTGCAGGGCCTCTTCGTGCTCGCCGAACCACTGTGCATCCACGTCGTTGTGCAAGAAATAGGCCAGCGCTGGCGAGGCGAAAGGCATCTGCCCCTGATGGGCCAGCAGCTTGGCACGCCGCAGCATGTTGACAAGCACTTTCTCGTAGCCCACGGCCGTCTTGTGCAGATACACCTGCCAGTACATCAGGCGTCGGGTGGTGAGATAGTTCTCCAGCGAGTAGATGCCCTTGTGCTCCACCACCAGGCGGTCGTCAACCACATTGAGCATCTTGATGATACGGGCCGAGCCGATGTTGCCCTCGGTGACGCCTGTGAAGAACGAGTCGCGGCGCAGATAGTCCAGACGGTCCATGTCGAGCTGCGAGGAAATGAGCTGGTGAAGAAAGCGCTTGGGATACTCGTCGCGGAAGATGGCGATGGCCATGCCCAGCTGCTCATGCAGGTCGTGGTTGATTTGTTCCATCATCAGCAACGAGAGATCTTCGTGCGAGATGCCACTGATGAGCGTATTTTCAAGCACATGCGAGAAAGGACCATGACCAATGTCGTGCATCAAGATGGCGGCGCTTACCGCCTCGGCCTCGCTGTCGAAGATGAAGTGCCCCTTCTGTTGCAGGGAGAGAAGGGCTTCGCTCATCAGGTGGAAAGCGCCCAGCGAATGCTGGAACCGCGTGTGGCGTGCACCGGGATAGACCACCGACGCCAGCCCCAACTGGTTGATGCGGTTGAGGCGCTGCATCAGCGGGTGCTGCACCACGTCGTAGAGCAGTCCGCGTGGGATGCGGATGAAGCCAAATACGGGGTCGTTGATAATCTTTGTTTCGTTCATCGGTCTATAGGATAGTTGTTTGGGGAATTAGTCGTTTAGTCGTTTGGGGATGTATCTTTAGTTGTTTGGGGAATTAGTCGTTTAGTCGTTTGGGGATGTATCTTTAGTTGTTTGGGGAATTGGTCGTTTAGGGGATTGGTCGTTTGGGGATATTGCCGCCGTTGTTTGTTACTTTCCTAAACGACTAAACGACTACCCCCCCAATCTCCCGACATAGCTCACTTGCAGCGTGCGTACCGTAGTATCATGGATGCAGAAACGGGCATCGGGGCGCTGGCCCACCAGCCACACGATTTGCCCGCTGGCATCGACGAGCACTTGCTGGGTTAGCTTTTGGGCAGGAGGCACATGGTGGTCGGTCAGGTAGTCGCTCACCAGCTTGGTTCCCTTCATGCCGTAGGGATGAAAGCGGTCGCCAGCTTCGGCGGGGCGCAGCGTGATTGGGAACGTCACGCGGTCGGCATCGAGGCTAGCTACATTGGCCTGACGCTCAATGACGCGTCCTTCCAGCAACCGCAGGTGCAGCCGTATTGTCCCACTAACATAGATGCCAGGCTCAGGTATACGCAGAACAGGCAGAGGCTGGGGCAAAGGCGAGAGCAGCAATCGGCCACGGTGGACAGCCAGCAAATGACTGGCAGAGCGCCACTGTCGCCCTGCTTGGGCTTGCGACAGACGGCTGGCGATGTCCTCGATGGTGGCGGGACTGAAGCCACAAGGAGTAAGCCACTCGAAGAGCAGCATCTCGGCCGACGGCTGGCGCAGTAGAAGTTCGATGTCGATGCCATCGCCTTCAACGAGGGTAGAGAGTTGCTGCCCCACTGCCGCATCCAGCACGCGCTCCGCCTCGGCCAGTCGGCGTGCCGTAGCCAAAATATTGGTCTGAGCGCTGGGAGTAATGTCCTGCAACTGTGGAATCACCTGCAGGCGCAGCTTATTTCGAATCACATTGGGCACCAAGTTCGAAGAATCGGTGACATACGTCTGCCCCCGTTCTTCCAGCCAGCAAGTGATTTCATGTCGGCTTATGCAGAGCAATGGCCTCACCACATGTCCTTGGCGCGGTTTGATGCCAGTGAGTCCATGTATGCCAGTGCCACGCACCAGGTTCATCAGGATGGTCTCCACCGAGTCGTCTTGATGATGGGCCACGCACACAGCCTGTGCCCCAAGGTCGTTGCACAGTTGTTCAAAATAGGCATAGCGCAACTGGCGCGCAGCCATCTCTATGCTCAGATGATGCAGCTCGGCATAAGCCTGTGTGTCAAAATGAACTTTATGCAGGGCGACGTTCAGTTCGTTGCAGAGGTTTTCAACGAACTGCTCGTCGCGGTCGCTCTCCTCACCTCGCAGCTTGAAGTTGCAATGCACCGCCTCTACACGATAGCCCAGCTGGCGCAGGACCAACAAGAGGCACACGCTGTCGGCACCACCACTCAACGCCACCAGACAAAGTCCTTCAGGGTCAAGCAGCTGATGGCTCTCGATGAACTGTCTGATTCGCTCTGTCATCATCGTTTATTCCACATACAGCACCAGTCCCTTCAGGTATTCGCCTTCGGGGTGATAGATGTTCACAGGATGATCGGCGGGCTGGTGCAGCTGATGCAGGATGCGCACCTGGCGACGAGCCTGAGCAGCAGCCGTGAACACGGCATTGCGGAAATTGTCCTTGCTCACCACTTGCGAACAGGAGAAGGTGAACAGGATGCCTCCAGGCTCAATCTTCTGCAGCGCCTTTGCATTCAGTCTGGTGTAGCCCTTCAGCGCATTGTGCAGTGCGGCGCGATGCTTTGCAAAGGCGGGCGGGTCGAGCACGATGAGGTCGTAGGCGTTCTGCTCGCCGTCGCCGAGGAATTTGAACGCATCCTCGCAGAATGCCTGATGACGAGGGTCGCCAGGGAAATTCAGCTCCACATTGCGGCGCGTCAGCTCTATGGCTTGAGCAGAGCTGTCGACGCTGTGCACCAGCTGTGCGCCGCCACGCATGGCATAGAAAGAGAAACCGCCTGTGTAGCAGAACATGTTGAGCACGCGGCGTCCACGGGCATAGTGTTCCAGCAGCAGCCGATTGTCGCGCTGGTCGACGAAGAAGCCCGTCTTCTGCCCCTTCAGCCAGTCAACATAGAATTTCAGCCCGTTCTCAATGGCCGTATTCTCGTCGGTTCCGCCGATGATAAAGCCGTTCTGCGGTTCCACAAACGAGAGTGTTGACTCGCTCTTGTAGTACACGCTCTCGATGCGCCCCTCCATCACCTTCATCAGCTGTTCGGCAATGGCGTGGCGCGCCAAGTGCATGCCCACGCTGTGGGCCTGCATCACGGCTGTGGTGCCATAGATGTCGATGATCAGTCCTGGCAACAGGTCGCCTTCGCCATGCACCAGGCGATAGGCATTGGTGGGACGCTCCAAGGGAGCTTCGCCCAAGGGACGTGCTAGCCCCATAGCAAGGCGCGCCTGCAACGCTTGCTGCAGACGATGGTGCCAGAAAGCATCGTCGATCTGCACGTCGTCGAAGGTCAACACGCGCACGGCGATGCTGCCCTGCTGATAATGCCCCACGGCGATGGACTGGCCACCGGCGGTCAGCACGCGCACCACGTCGCCCTCGGCAATGCCCTGGTCGATATGCGCAATGGCTCCCGAGAACACCCAGGGATGAAATCGCAACAGGCTTTCTTCCTTACCGCGCTTCAGTGTTACTTGCTTCATCATTATCCTCCTTTTTTATAATTAGTTCATAGTCGCCTTGCGCTTTCAGGCGCATAATTTCCCGATAAATCTTGATACACGCCCAAGCGTCGGTGGCGGCATACATCTTCTGCCGGTCGCTGAGCACGTCGGCCTCCCAGTTGCTCAGCTGTTGTCGTTTGCTGATTTTCTGGCTGAACAAATTGGCGTAGATTTTCTGCAGGCTCAAGTCCTCGATGCCCAGTTGCCTCACGTGTTCTTGTATCTCAATGAAGCGTCCGGGCTTGAAGCTGCCCAGATGGCGAAGCGAGTTCAGGTCATCGTGCCACGACAGCCCCACCTTGTCCACGGTGGTGTCTTCCAGCAGACGCACCAAGTCGGGTGTCAGTCCCATGTAGTTCAGACGGAACAGGAAGCAGATGTCGTCGGTAGCCACCTGCAGCAGCGACACGAGATGCTGGTGACCACGGCTGAAGCTGGGGCGCGTCTCGGTGTCAAGGCCCAGCACGGGGCGCGACAGCAGGAAGTCGACGGCACGACGAGCCTCGCCGGCGGTCAGCACCACGATGATGCGCCCGCCAAACTCAGCCACTGGCAGCGATGCGATGAGCGATTTATCATATTTGTTATAGATGGTCTTTGGCATCTTTCAAGCAAATCAGAATTGGAAATAGATAAAAGGCTGAATCTCGCTGCTCTTCACCTGAATGACAATGTAGATGACGGCTGCGATGAGTAAGGCCCCCAGCACCACCCCACCCCGCTTGATGACGGAGACACAGCCCTCGGTCCATCGGTCGGGGATGAAATGTGTGACGTAACCGAAGAAGATCATGGCGAACACCACCCAGTAGCCTTCCACCACCTGCAGGAACAGTTCGGGATGGAAATCGGTAAAAATCTTACTGATCATCGTCCACGAGGCCTCAAAGGTGCGGTTGCGGAAGAAGATCCAGCAGAACACCACGAAGTGGAATGTCAGCACCACGGCTCCCAGTCGGCGTAGCCCGTGGCTCACGTAGTGCTTGTCGTGGTGGAAGATGTTCTCGCGCATCCATTTATGGATGGCGAGCGCCACGCCGTGCATGCCGCCCCACGCCACGAAGTTCAGGCTGGCCCCGTGCCACAAGCCGCCCAGCAGCATGGTGATGATGAGGTTGACGTATTGCCGCACCTTGCCCTTGCGGTTGCCGCCCAGCGAGATATAGATGTAGTCGCGAATCCACGACGAGAGCGAGATGTGCCAGCGCCGCCAGAAATCGGTGATGCTCTGCGAGGTGTAGGGGGCGTTGAAGTTGATGGGGAAACGGAAGCCCAGCAGCAATGCGATGCCGATGGCCATATCGCTGTAGCCCGAGAAGTCGCAATAGATTTGCATGGCGTAGCCATAGGCTCCCAGCAGGTTCTCCACGCCGCTGTAGAGCGAGGGGTTGTCGAAGATGCGGTCGACGAAGTTGAGCGAGATATAGTCGCTGATGACCGCCTTCTTGAACAGACCAATCATGATGAAGAACACGCCACGCGCAAACATTTCTTGCGTCACCTCCAGCGGCTTGCGTATCTGCGGGGCAAAGTCGCGGGCCCTGACGATGGGGCCAGCTACCAATTGCGGGAAGAACGAGACGTAGAAGGCGTAGTCGAGCAACGAGGGCAGCGGCTTCAGGTCGCCACGATAGACATCGATGACGTAGC
>JAFZSR010000092.1 GCA_017619275.1 Prevotella sp.
CCCCGCCCTCTTTGCCAACCTCTATCCCCTGCGGGGTAAGTGGCTGTCGCTGAGGGCCTATGTGAAGCAGAGCTTCCGCATGCCCACCTTCAACGACCTGTACTATACCGACATCGGCAACGCCTCACTACTGCCTGAGAAAGCTACGCAGTACGATGTTGGCCTTGTCATCGACCGCCACTTCCCTTCACCCTCCACCCTCCACCTTCCGCTCGACCTCTGGTCGCTTGCAAGGCAAGAACCCTTCACCATCACCCATTTCGACCTCCACGCCGACCTTTATTATAACAAGGTGAGAGACAAGATCATCGCCTATCCCAAGGGCCAGCAGTTCCGTTGGACGATGCTCAACCTGGGCGAGGTGAACATCAAGGGCTTTGACCTCACCTCCAGCGTCTCGTTTGCCGTAGGTCGCGACTTGGTCGCGACGCTCCGTGGCCAGTACACTTACCAGGACGCTCGCGACGTGACCGACCCCGAGACACCCTACTACCGGCACCAGATACCCTATATCCCCCGCCATAGCGGGAGCGTGATCATGGGCATGGACTGGCGGAGATGGACGCTGAACTACAGCTTCCTCTATACTGGCGAACGCTGGAACGAACAGGAGAACACGGCCTACAACCACATGCAACCCTGGTACACCAGCGACCTCTCGGTGAGCTTCCAGCCCATTGGCCTTATTAGCCACATTAGCCCTGTTGGCCCTAAAAGTCCCATGACCCTCCGCATCACTGCCGAGGTGAACAACCTCTTCGACCAGCAATACGACGTTATCCTGAACTACCCGATGCCGGGCCGCAATGCGGCCATCGGCCTCGACATCACCTTTTAAGCATGAAACACCTGCTGAACCTCCTCCTCCTGTTGTCGCTTTGTGCCTGCGGAAACAGGCATGCGACAGGCAATGCCGAAGCTACCGACTCGATAGCATTCAAGTACGCCCGTCTTATCCATGTCGAGCGCCACGATGGCTATACCCTTGCCCGAGTGGACAACCCTTGGAAGACGGGCAAGACGCTACATACGTATGTGCTCGTTCCCTATGATAAGCCACTGTCACCACAGCTGCCCCAGGGCACGGTCGTACGCACACCGCTGCGTCGGAGCATCATCTTCACCAGCGTTCATGCTGCCCTTGCTGACCAGTTTGCTGCCCAGAGGCAGGTGGCTGGTGTGGCTGACAGCAAATATATCAAGGTACCCTTCGTGGTCGAGGGCTGTGCTGACGGCACGCTCGTAGACTGTGGCGACGGCATGAACCCTTTGGTCGAGAAGATCATCGATGCCGGAGCCGATGCCATCCTGCTGTCACCCTTCGAGAACTCAGGTGGCTACGGGCGCTTGGAGGACGTGGGCATACCGCTCATAGAGTGTGCCGAGTATATGGAGCAGTCGCCCTTGGCACGTGCCGAGTGGATGCGCTTCTATGGTATGCTCTACGGCAAGGAGCGCGAGGCCGACTCCCTCTTTGCCCTCGTTGACAGCAGCTATCACGCCTTGAAGACCCTTGCCGCCACGTCGCACGTAACGCGCACGGTGCTCATGGACAAGCAGACGGGCAGCGTATGGTATGTCCCTGGCGGACGGTCGACCATCGGACGGATGCTGAGCGATGCCCGTGGCAGTTATCCTTTTGCGCAAGACGAGCACAGCGGTAGCCTGCCCCTGCCTTTCGAAACTGTACTCGAACGCTCGGGCGATGCCGACGTGTGGCTGTTCCGCTACGACAGTCAGCAGCCTATCACGCGTCAGCAGCTGCTCGCCGAGCAGCCGGGCTACAGCCAGTTGCGCCCTGTCCGTGAGGGTGAACTATATGGTTGCAACGTCGCCACCTCGATGTTTTATGAGGAGTCGCCCTTCCGTCCCGACCTGCTCCTGCAAGACTTCATCCAGATTCTTCATCCCGACCTGCAGGGACTGTCGCCCCTGCGTTACTACAAAAAACTTTAAGGCCTATCATGAAACCCCACCAAGGACTCTCGCTCACGCTGTTGGCACTGCTCATCGCCGTGCTCTTCGCTCTCTCGCTGCTCGTCGGTGCCATCAGGATACCTGTGGCCGACGTGCTGCAGATACTCTTCGGCGATGCCGACGGCATCAAACCCTCATGGCGTTATATCATCATGGAGTCGCGACTGCCGCAAGCCGTCACTGCCACCTTGTGTGGAGGTGCCCTTGCTGTGAGTGGACTGATGTTGCAGACCGCCTTCCGTAATCCTCTGGCCGACCCCTCGATCTTCGGTATCTCGAGCGGAGCTGGTCTGGGTGTGGCGCTCGTCATGCTATTGCTTGGCGGCAGCATGTCGGTAGGAACGGTGAGCGTGAGCGGTTTCGTGGCTGTCATCATGGCAGCCTTTGTGGGAGCGATGGCAGTGATGGCCATCATCTTTGTGTTCTCGACGATGGTGCGCAGCCACGTGATGCTCCTCATCATCGGCATCATGATAGGCTACCTGTCGTCGAGTGCCATCTCGTTGCTGAATTTCTTTGCCACCGACGAGGGCGTGAAGTCGTATATGGTCTGGGGCATGGGCTCGTTTGGTGGTGTGACCACCAGTCACATGCCGGTATTTGCTGGCGTTACCCTGACTGGCATCGCGGTGTCGCTGCTGCTGATCAAACCCCTCAATGCCCTGATGCTTGGCGACCGTTATGCCGAGAACCTGGGCATCTCCGTACGTCGTACACGTAACCTGCTGCTCGTGGCTACGGGCTTGCTCACGGCTATTACCACCGCGTTCTGCGGACCGGTGAGCTTTATCGGACTGGCCGTTCCTCACATAGCACGTTTGCTCTTCCAGACCGATAACCACCGTGTGCTGCTGCCTGCCACCATCCTCTGCGGCTCGGCTGTGGCCCTGCTGTGTAACATCGTATGTTTCCTGCCCGGCGAGAACGGCGTCATACCTCTTGGAGCCGTCACGCCGCTCATGGGAGCACCCGTCATCATCTATGTCATTATGAAGGGCAGGAGCTAATTTTCTGTTCAAAAATGCCGTGGGAACGAAAAAAATGGCTATCTTTGCAACATGAAATACATCGTCTGGGCAGCTGTCGGCCTTCTCCTTGCAGCGGCAGTGCTGTGGTGGCGGGCGCCTGTCCTGACGGGACCGCTTACCAAGCAGACGCTCTACGTGGCACTCATCGATGCGCTGAGCAAGCACGATGCCGACGTGGCGCGGTGCTTGTGGATTGACGATGACGGCGGCGAGGGCGTGTTTGCGGTGAAACGTCTGTGCGACGAGCTGCATGTGAAGGCGACGTTTGCCGTCTGTCCGGCAAAGCTCTCTGACCGCGTAGCCGACTCGTTGTTCGTCTGGCAGCAGGAAGGTTTCGGTATCGCTCTGCACGGACTGAACCATGAGTCGTGGCGTGACTGGAGCGAGACGATGATTAGGAACGACCTGCAGAAGTGCCGTCGCGTGTTGGCTCAGCGCGGTGTTGACACCCTAAGGCTCAGTATGGTCATCGTACCGCCACATGCCTCGAATACGAGTGCTGTCAGGCGCGTGGTGAAGGAGGTGGGCTGCAAGATGGTGACGGGCGCCCATGTGGTGAATCCCGACAGCAGCATGAAGCAGTGGGGACGGCTCTGGGTGACGAGCGACACCGACATGGAAGGGATGCGTAGCTTGCTCGAAAGGGCCTATCGGCAACGGGGCTTCGTCGTCATCGGCACCCACTCGTCGGTCACTGGCGAGTTTTCCAAAGAGAAGATGCGTGCCGTCATCCGGATGACCCGGCAGCTCGGCTACGAGTGGTAAACACCTAAACTTATAGAATCTAAACTCAAATAACTCATATATCATGGAAAGAAATGAGATTCTGGAACGCGTACAGGATGTGTTCCGCGACGAACTGGAACTGGACGACCTTGTGCTTACCGATGAGACCACGGCCGACGATGTGGAGGAATGGGACTCGCTGACCCACGTGCAGATTGTGGTGGCACTGGAAAAGGCGTTCGCCCTGAAGTTCACCTCGCGTGAGATCCTGTCATGGGACAACGTGGGCGACCTTGTTGACTGCATCGAAAAGAAAATAGGGTAGGGCGCGATGGTTGTCAACTCGCTGGCTTTCCTGTGGTTCTTCTTGGTGGTGCTGGTGTTCTACTACCTGTTGCAGCAGCGCCGCTGGTGGCAGAACCTGTTCCTGTTGGTGTGCTCCTACTGGTTCTATGCCCAGATAGACCTGTGGATGACGGGGCTGCTGGCACTGATGACCGTAGCCTTCTGGCTCTTGGGAGCAGGCATCGGGCGTGCCCTCGACCGCGAACGAATGCGCCTTGCCGCGTGGCTGACGAACATAGGAGTCGTCGCGGGCGTGGGAGCATTGTTCTATTTCAAGTACCTGAACTTCTTCGCCTCCTCGTTTGTGGCGGCTGCCAACGCTGTGGGCATGCACCTCTCCTGGACTACTATCGAGATTCTGGTGCCCGTGGGCCTGAGCTTCTTCTCGTTTAAGCTGATGAGCTATGTGCTCGATATCTACCACGGGAAGATGCCGCCCGAGCGTGGCATCCTCGACTTTGCCAACTATATCGCCTTCTTCCCCACCATCCTCTCCGGTCCTATCGACCGTCCGAAACCCTTCCTCAAGCAGTTGCGCGAGGCACGTCTGTTCCAGTCTGATGCGCTGATGGCGGGCTTCCGGCGAGTGCTATGGGGTATGTTCATGAAGATGTGTGTGGCCGACCGCCTCGATCTCTATATCAGTGCGGTGCTCGACAACTATCCCCATCACTCCACCGTGTCCATTCTCTTGGCCAGTCTGCTCTATCCGTTGCAGATGTATGCCGACTTCGGTGGCTATAGCGAGATGGCCATCGGTGTGGCGCAGATGATGGGACTGAAGGTGGCCGAGAACTTCCGTCGTCCGTTCTTCGCTACGAACGTGGCCGAATACTGGCGTCGTTGGCACATGTCGCTCACGTCGTGGCTCACCGACTATGTCTTCATGCCCTGCAACATCAAGTTGCGCGATTGGGGACTGTGGGGTACCTGCGCCGCCATCATCCTCAACATGCTCTTCGTAGGACTGTGGCACGGAGCCAACTGGACGTTCTTCTTCTTCGGACTCTACCACGGACTGCTGTTCGTACCGCTGATGCTCAGCGGACAGTTCTTCCGCAAGCAGAAGGTGCAGGTGGGGCAGCACGGACTGCCCACGTGGCCGTTCGTCCTGCGCATGACAGGCACCTACCTGCTGGTGACGGTGGGCCAGTTGGTATTCCGTTCACCGTCAATGGGCGAGGTCTGCCACATCGTGCAGCGTGTGTTCACAGGCTGGCACGGAGGACTGTTCATCGACATGAGCACGATGGTCAACGCGTTGATATGCCTTCTTATCCTTGTCTGTGCCGACGTGAAAGATGAATGGCTGCCGAAGAAACGATGGTGGCTGCCCTCATGGGCCGAGCGATGGCGCTGGGAGCTGGCTGTGGCATCTGAGCTCATCGTCATCCTGCTCTTCGGCATCTTCGATAACAACCAGTTCATCTATTTCCAGTTCTGACCTCTGATCAAGATGAAAAAGCTACTGACAACCATACTGATGACGGCATTGCTGTTCTTCGTGGCCGATCGTACGCTGGGCCTTGTTCTCAGTGCGCTCTACGAGCACTCTAACGCCACCGATGAATACAAGGTCAGTGCCTCGTGCAGCCAGACGCGCGACTCAGTGCTGTTCATGGGAAGCTCGCGTTGTCTGCACCATTATGTGCCTGCGATCTTCGAACAGGAGTTAGGCGTGTCGTGCTTCAACGCTGGTGACTGGGGCATCAAGAACATCTACTACCACTACGGACTGCTGAGCAATATCCTCAGCCGCTATACCCCCTCGGTCATCGTGCTCGAGGTGCACCCCAGCGAGTGGCTCGCATTGCCGTTCTCCGGTCCTGAGCGGGCGGGGTCGCTGGCTCCCTATTGTGGCATGAGCGAGGGTTGCGACGAGATGCTGCGACGTGCTGGCAGCTACTGGCCCTACCGTCTGTCGCATGTCTACCGATATGCGGGCTCCTTGCCCAACCTGCTGGCTGGTCCTTGGGGACCTATGGACAGACAGCTGAAAGGCTGGCGACCGATGGATGGTATCATCGACATTGCTGGCGTCGAGGCCGAACAGTTTCCTTTCGAGCCCGATGCCGAGCGTATCGAGCTGTTGACGCGCTTCGTCGACACTTGCCGTGAGCACCATATCCGGCTGATGCTCGCCGTCTCGCCTATGTATGTCTGCACCGACGACGATGTGTTTGGCTTCCTCCATGACTTTGCCCAGAAACACGAGCTGCCGCTCTTCGACCATTTCCGTGACCCCCACTTCATTGGTCATCAGGAACTGTTCTACGACCGTGGACACCTGAATCGTCAGGGCGCCATGCTCTTCTCCTCGATGCTAAGCAAAGAGGTGAAGCTGGTACTCTATCGGGCTCACGGGACCAATTAGCCCCATTCGTCCAATTAGTCCCATTCGCCCCATAGGCCTCATTAGCCCATAAAAAGCAACAGGCCGCTCATTGCGCAATGCAATGAACGGCCTGTAGTATCTGGTAGACAATGCTTATCCCAGCTTGTTGATGTGCAGAGCGAGGCTCGACTTCAGGTTAGCTGCCTTGTTCTTGTGGATAATGTTGGTCTTAGCCAGCTTGTCCAGCATCTTCTGAATTTTGGGATAGAGAGCCACTGCCTCTTCCTTGTTGGTCATGGCACGCAGCTTGCGAACAGCGTTGCGCATGGTCTTTGCATAGTAGCGGTTGTGCAGTGTTCTTGTCTTTGTCTGGCGAATTCTCTTCACCGATGATTTGTGGTTTGCCATTTTTTTGAAATGTTTGAAAAGAGTTAATAATTAAAGCTTATAGGTCTTACATCTCTAAGGATTGCCTTGGGCGGATTTCCTGACCGGCAACCGAAGCCGCTTATCAAAAAAATCCTCCGTCACCCTTTCCCAGCTCCGTGCTGGTAGCGCATCGCTGCGCAGATGGCGGATTTAAGTTTTTGTAGTCCCTAGGAGAGTCGAACTCCTCTTTAGAGAATGAAAATCTCTCGTCCTAACCGATAGACGAAGGGACCAGCATTTTCAAATGCGGGTGCAAAATTACAACTTTTAATGAAGAATAAAGAATGAAGAATGAAGATTTTCCAGTTTGGTAATGTTTATTTAACTTTTTTTTGCTATATCGTCCACATATTCTTTGTTCTTCATTCTTCATTTTTCATTTTTCTTCGTAATTTTGCCCCTCTATGCTGACGAAAACAGAGGCTATTGTGCTCCATTCCCTGAAATACGGCGACCAGCGTGCCATCGTCGATTTGTTCACTCGCGACCATGGTCGGGTGTCGTTCATCGTGTCGTTGCCGCGCTCGGCGAAGGGACGGATGAAGAAGCAGTACTTCCAACCGCTGACACTGCTCAGCATCGAGTATGACTTTCGCCCGCAGTCACAGTTGCAGAAGTTGCGCGAGGTTTCGTTGCTACAGCCGTTGGCATCGCTGCACACCGACCCTTCGAAGCTCGCCATTGCCCTGTTTCTCTCCGACTTCCTCTATCACGCCCTGCGTGGTGAGCAGCAGAACGAGCCGCTGTTCGACTATGTGGTGTCGGGCATCGAATGGCTCGACAGCTGCCGCGACCGTTTTGCCAACTTCCACCTGGTGTTCCTCATGCGCCTTTCGCGTTTCCTGGGTTTCTATCCGAACCTCGACCACGACGATGACAATTGTTGTTTCGACCTGCGTGCCGCGACCTTCACGGAGCACCCGCCTGTGCATGCCGACTTCCTCATGCCTGAGGAGGCTCGCCACATAAAACGTCTGATGCGCATGGATTATGTGTCGATGCATCTCTTCCGTCTGAGCCGCAGCGAACGTCAGCGCATCCTCCAACTCTTACTCACGTACTATCGGCTTCACCTGCCCGACTTCCCCGAACTGCGCTCGGTCGACGTGCTCCAGGAGCTGTTCTCATAATCGTAGATGCGCACGTAGTCTATCTCGTAGCGCATGGGGAAGGCTGTGTCGTCGATCTCTCCACCGTTGTCCCCGCCCAAGGCGAGGTTGAGCAGCACGTACTGTTGTCCTTCGAAAGGATTGGTGTGTCGTCCTATCCTGCCGTTGACGGTCTGGCTGAGCGGAATCTCGTTGAGCAGTTCGTCGTCGAGATAGAGACTTATGCGCTGTTCGTCCCAGTCCATGTGCCAGAGGTGGAAACGCTGTGCCCAGTCTGGGTCGCGTTTGGTGAAGTGGGTGAAGGGCACGCGCCGCGAGTTCCATACCGCCTCGAAGCGCCTGTCACTGCCCCACGCCGCGTTGGCAAGGATGTGCGGAACGCCCTTGATGCGGTAGTACTCCATCAGGTCCACCTCGCCGCACGATGGCCATGGCATTCCCTCGCCCAGCGTCCAAATGGCAGGCCAGGCACCGCCCGCTGTGGGTATGCGGGCGCTCACCTCAAGGCGTCCGTAGCGGAAATAGCGCTTGCCCTGCGTCGTGATGCAGGCCGAGGTATAGTCGATGGTGGGTCGCTGTGCACCCCAGTGGTGCGCATCGGGGTTGTAGGTGGGGTTGGGTCGCTGTTCGCGCCGTGCCTCAATCACGAGCAACCCGTCCTCGACGAACGCATTGTCGGCCTGGTACCACTGGTCCTCATGGTTACGTACAAAGCCTTCTTCGTAGTTCCATGTGGCAGGGTCGGGTCTGCCGTTGTAGTCGAACTCGTCGCTCCAGACGAGCCGCCATTCCCCTGTCGTCATCGTTTGTGCCTTCATCGTCGGTGATATCAGTAGGAGGACAACCATCCACCATCCACTATCCACTATCATTCGCATTGACAAGGCAATGCCGCATGCTACGCTTGTTCTTTCTTTTTCCATATTCCTACGTTAGCGCACCACCACTTTCCGTCCTTGGACAATGTAGATGCCCTTAGGCAGTTTGCATCCGGTGGCATAGCGGCGGCCAGAGAGGTCGTAGATGAAGGCAGAAGATGGCGAGAAGGCTGGAGCAGGATGGGTCGTCAGCTCGGCGATGGCATCGGTTTGCTGTAGAGCTGATAGTGGGAAGAGCATCCACTGGCGATGGACAGGTGCAGGGTTGGTGCCCTGATATTGCCAGATGGTGACCTCTGTGCCGGCAGCTGTCGACTCGTTGCTCAGGTCGAAACCGTGGCTGCGCCCTTTGCTGGCCAGGATCTTGTAATAGGGCTGGTCAACGGGGTCAATATAGAAGCCTTGCTCGCTGGCCTTACTCTTTTGTGCAGTGAGCGATGAACTGTTGTTGTTGCGATGGGCCGTAAGACGCAGGCCGAGAGCATTTTGCAGGCCGTAGGTGCCGTCGCCCTGATTGGTCAGCGTCCAGCGTTGTGCGTCACCATAGTCAATGTCCTGAATGGTCACTTTGCTTGCAGTTGCCGTTACTGCGCGGTTGTTCTCATTTCGGGGAATGATCAGATACTCCCAGTTGTCGCGCAGCAGCTCCTGCGGTTCGACGGCTGTACTGTGAATGGGGATGACGAGCGTGACGATGGACTGTACAGGCATGACGAGTCTGAGGCTGTTGCCATTGATGCTGATGCCGCTCTTCGTGCTGATCAGGTTCTCGTTGGCCGATGTGCGGTAGGCCTTGATAGCACTGAGCGCGGGTAGTTCGCCAAGGAGTGACAGGTCGATGTCGTGAACGGTCTTCGCTCCCTCGTTGAGTGCCACGAGCACCAGCGTGTCGCGACTGGCATTGACGGCAGCCAATGACTGCGGACAGAGCGAGGTCACGATGTCGTAGCCCCGACGGATGAAACGGGTGCACTGCTGCCGCACGTAGTAGTTCTTCACCTTCGAGTAGGTCTGGTTGGCGAAGCTGCCGCGAATGGTACACCACTGGTCGTTGGCCTCCTCCATATACTGCCAGTCAATCCATGCCTCGGGCTGTATGTAGCGCATGTCATCAATGAGGCGCTGAGCTAGACTGAGGTTGCCGCCGATGCCATTGCCACCGGAACCCGTCTCGCTCATCCAAAGCGGCACGTCGTTCTGACGTGCCAGCGAGGCCAGACGGGCGCGGTCGTGATTGCTGCCCGAATAGGTGTGGGTGTTCCACTGACCCACCAAAGGCATCACACCGGCATTCATGTACTCTGTGAAACCCTGTACAGACAGACCAACGTTGGTCTCGTCGGAAGCCGAGATAACGGTGTTGAGCCCCGACTCGCGCAGGATGGGTTCGAGCACGCGGATGAAGTTAATCTGCGACTGGTAGTCGAAGTGGCAGCCCTCCTGCGGGCCGTTGGCATACCAGAAACCCGTCACCGACTCGTTGAACGGCTCAAGCGTCTTGAACTCGATGCCATACTCGTCCTTATAGTGCTTGCAGACATCTACGAGATAATGGGCAAACTCCTCATAGTATTCAGGCTTCAGGTTGTCCTTGCCGCCGTCGGTGTTGCCGCTGACGCAGCCGCTGTAGGTCATATAGTAAGGACAGGAGTTGCTGAAGGCTTCGAACACGGCGTCAGGCCGCTTCTCGCGTATCTTCAGCATGATCTTGCGCTGGGCGGCATCGCGGTCCCAATGGTATTCGTCGCCACTGAAGTCCTTGAAGCCCTCCATCTCGGCACGCAGCCCCTTGCCCTTTCCCATGTGATGAGGCTCGCAATTTCTGTTTTCAGGATCGTCGCCACCACCGATATTATAGCGGAAATGACTATAATTCAGCCCAGTGGGACTGACCAGCCAATCCACAATCTCGTCAATCTTGTTGTCCGGCCACTTGCCGCATTGTCCAGCCCACCAGCAGAGCGACACGCCCCAGCCGTCGACATGCTGGCGCACCAGTTGTGGATGGACCATATAGCTGAGGGTGTCTGTGGGTGGTGCGGCATTCACCTTCTCGCCAAAATACCACTGGTGCTTCATGTCGGCACCGTCCTTGTTGGTATAGACCTTCTGATGACCGTCGTTGCTGTCGGTGCCCAGATACTTGTTGTTGGCCTTGCAGCGAAGCTTCACATACTGGCTCATGGTCTGCTCAATGGCCCATAGGGCCTCGTCAGCCGAAGGGTCAGTGCCGAACGTCGAGTTCCAATCGCCCGTTTTCGTCAGGTATTTCTGCTGCCCAGCCACCTGAATGGTGTAGTAGCCTTGCCCTACGGGGGTTACTACCATCTGCTGCGGACTGGACTTCGTCGATGACTCGATCCATCCTCCGCCGTCACTGCCCATCTCCAAATGGTTGCCACTGCTGTGCAGCAGATATAGGGTAGTGGCCTCGCTGAAGCTGGTCTGTGCCCAAAGCGTACTATGCAGCAGACACATCGCTGCCGCGAAAAAGAGTCGCATTCTTTTGTTCCGTGTATTCATCATTTCGTCGCAATTTGTGTGCAAATATAAACAAAATATTTGAATTCCGGAAAAAAAGCGCAGATTTCTTTGGAGCACAAACTTGTTCTCTCTTAGTCGCCGACCCTTTCTACGATGAAGTCGCAGGCGGAGAACCAATTGCTACATTCAGCAGAGTTCAGGGCAACATCGGGAGCTAAGGTAACGCCATAGGTGAGGTTGCTGTTGCCAGACTCATTGGTAATGGTGATGTCGTCGAGGTAGATGCGGTTCCAACCGTAGCCCTGTCCGCCGTGAGCCGAGGCCTTGTTGAGGTCGAGGGCCAGGACACCTTCGTGGGCGTTGGCACGATTAGAGAAGCGGTTGAGGGCGGAGAACCACACGTTGCCACCCGCATCGCCATCGGCAGGAATCTCCTTTCGTACGGTCTGGTCGCCTACCTGTGCAAAGACGAGCAGTCCAGAGTGACCGCTGTCGGTATTCTTGGCACGTACCACAGCCGATACACGATAGCGCCCAGGACACAGGTTCTTGAGGGTGTTCTCAATGCGGAGACCGCTGCCATAGTTCTCGCGCTTCACATGGAGATAGCCCGTCTGTTGGTCGGCGGTATAGTGTTCGCCACGAGCGGTAAACATGTCCTCGCGATGATAATCCATGGGCTGGTGAATGACGGTCCAGTGGTTACGGTTCAGGTAGTCCTGGTCGTTGTCGCTCAGACTGTCGATGTCGGCAGTAAGGTTGCGCTGCGCGTTGATGGTCATCTGGGCGATATTGACCTGTTGCTTCAGGTCGTCGGGCATGTCGTTGGCGATACCGTTGGTCATGTTCATCAGTTCTTCAGCTTGACGCCAAGAGAGCATGTAGGGGTAGCTCTCCACTTCTTTGTTGAGCGTATAGCAGATGGCTTTCTGCTCGGTGAGGGTGGCGGTGTTGCCGATACCCGTCATGAGCCACACCTTCGCCTTCAGTGCCTCGTAGCTGGTCTTGAGGTTGAACGTCCTGGGCTCGTCGTAAAGCTGCTGTGCCATCTTGATGAAATTGTACTGGAAGACTTCGGCCAGCGTGTCGGTGTCGAGGGCCTTGGCACGTTCGGGTTCCTTTTTACGGATGTCAAACAGCATGTTCTGCGCCACGCTTAGGGCTGTGTTGCTACGGTCGAGGTATTCCTCGTCATCGTAGGACTTGATCTGTGGCGTAGCCTTGAGCTTCGGACAGTGGAACTCGTACATGATACCGCCCGTGGCATAGTACTTGTGCTTGGTGTCGGCATTCTCCTCCTCTTCACTCTTCCACATGAGCAGATAGGTGGAACGGAAGCCGTCATCGTCCTTGAAACCGATGATGCGAACATTCATGGTCGGGTGAAGCTGTAGCGGGAAGGTCTCACCACCTTCACCGTATGCGATGCTGACACCTGGGAAGACGGCCTGCTCGTCGCCTGCCACATAGCTGTAGTAGCTGGCGGCAAAAGGCGACTGCTTGTCGTAGGCGTCGAGAATCTGTCGCAAGGGCAGGTTGGGGTCGTCGGGCACGTTGCGGAACTCGAAGCTCCAACCGTCGAGGTAGTTAGGTCCTATGTGTGCTCTGCCCTTTCCCAGCGGCACCACATGAATCTTGTTCTTGGGTACGAGACCGCCACCGTCAAGGGCTGTATAGATGATGCTGAGGCTGTCCTTGCTGCCTGGTATCCATCGGGACGAGATATTCTTTGGAAACCTCTTGTCGAGTGTCTCTCTGAAGGCCGTATGCAGGGCCTGTGCGTGTTTGTTCTCCTGAGCATGGAGACTGGTTGTGCTGATGGGCATCAGCATGATTGCTATGATAATAATAATCGGTTTCATATTCTTAATTCTTAATTCTTAATTTTTAAAAGCTAACATAATTTGTGGTACTGTCGTTCTGAATCTTGTTTAAGGCCTGTTCGACCTGTTTGCCTACGATGCGGTTGACCATCTGTTGCAGCCGTGCATCGGCGGCGATGAGTCTTTCCACCTGTGCCGAACTGACGCTGTCGTCAAGCTTTTCCATTTCTGCTTCGAGACGTGCAATACAGTTGGCAAGGTCCTCGGCTGATGAAACAGAGTTTGCCTTGGGAACCACTGTTGGAGCAACCTTCGTATTAGTAATCTGAGGTTTAGTTGATGTCGTTTGAGCCACGACAGCTTGCTCTGTACTCTCCGTGGGGATGATGGCTTCGTGCTCGGGCTGTGACTCCCCTCCTGTGAGGGCAGGGTGCAGGTGGGGGGAGGCCTCTACGGTTTTCTCTGCCACCCATGTAGGCTGCTCAGCGGTGCTTCTTCCGAGATAGAACACCAACAACAGGGCGATGCTTGCAGCGATACCAGCCATCAGCCATCTAAGTGTGACTATCTTTGGCTTCTCCTTGACAGCCAGTGGAACCGATTCAGGCTTTTGGCTATTGGCTATCGGCCTTTGGCTGTTCGTGTCGGCTTCCGGCTCAATGTCCACTTGTCCGTTGTCGAACATCGCGAACATCTCTTTATATTCTGCCCAATCTTCGTCGACCTCATGGGTGCGGAAGTACTGTGCTAGCACCTCTTCCTCAGCAACGCTGGTCTCGCCAGCCATGAACTTGCTGAGCAAGTGGGCTATTTCCTGTTTGTCGTACTGTTGTTTCATTGTTGGTTCCTCTTCTTTAGCTTGTTAAGTAATTCGTTGCGGGCTCGTGAGAGCAGGGTGGATACTGATGCCTGCTGTATGCCTAAGATGTCGGCAATCTCGCCTAACTCGCGGTGTTCCAGCTGGCGCATCCTCAGCACCATTCCCGCTGTAGAAGGCAGACGGTCTATCTGTTCGGCTATCCAATGTTCCAGCTCCGTGTATTCCAAACGGTCGTGCAGCGAGTCTTCATCTATCAGCGGCATTGTGACGGCAATCTCAGCATACTGGTGTGCCGTGCGCCACCGGTCGATGCACACCCGTTTCGTGGTGATGACAGCCGAAGCCTTCAGGTGAGCCGCGTCGTTGAGCCGTTCGTGCAGGTTCCACAGCTTCAGCATCACGTCTTGCGCAATGTCCTCCGCATCGTCCTGGGAATACCCGAACTGCTCGGCTATCGACACGGCCTTTGCCCGCGTCTCGGTGGCTTTGTATGTGAACTCTTGTTGTGTCATTACACTTATATAACGAAGAACCTCATGGAAATTTAACAAGAAAGCGCATTTTTTTCAAAAAAACAAAGCAATTCCCGTCTTTTCGGATATTTTTCGTAACTTTGCCAACAAGTGGGCGAAGTTACCAGCACTCGGAAATGAAAAGAAAAGCAAGCATTTCTTTTGCATTCCCCTCGTTTTTTAGTAACTTTGCACTTTCAAACAAGATATAATATGACACCCTCCACCATAAAAGTCATCGCTTTCGATGCAGACGACACGCTATGGGATTGCCAAGGTCACTTCGAACGCGTCATGCAGCAACTCTACGACGAGCTGCAGCCGTGGACCGACCGTGAGCAGGCTGCCACCGAGCTCTTTGCCACTGAGCGCAAGAACATGCCGTTGTTAGGCTTCGGCACGAAGGCGTTCACCCTCTCGCTCATCGAGACCGCCATGCGTGTGTCCAATTATGAGATAACGGCCGAGCGTATCGACCACCTCCTCAGGTTGGGCTATTCGCTCCTTGAGTTTCCCACTACGCCGCTCCCCGAGGTGCTTGAGACGCTCATCACCCTGCAGCGTCAGGGCCGTCGTATGGTGCTCTTCACCAAAGGTGAGCTGCTCGACCAGCAGAGCAAACTCGAGCGGTCGGGGCTTGCAGGCTTCTTCGAACATGTGGAGATTACCAGCGACAAGGGCGAGAAGGAGTTCATGGACCTTTGTCGACACCTGCAGGTCAAGCCCCACGAAATGATGATGGTAGGCAACTCACTGAAGAGCGACGTGGCCCCAGCCCTCGCCATCGGTTGTTGGGCCGTCCACATCCCCTTCCACGTCACGTGGGAACTGGAGCATACCGATGCCTTCGACCACGACCGCCTCTTTCATATTGAGCGCTTCGGTGAGTTGCTCAATATTCTATAACCGTGTCCATTTATGCTGAAAACATGCCGTCCGAACGGTTCGGACAAAAATCCGAACGCTTCGGACAAAAGTCCGGACAGTTCGGACGAAGGCAAACAGCCCCTGTTAAGACATCAAACAGCCCCTGTGCAGGAGCGAGGATGGTACGCATAACCAAATGAGAAATGAGGAAAGATATTGGTGTAGGATAATTGCGGATAAAATGCAGATAATTTGTATGTAACTAACTGGAAATCAGTATTTGGTGTAGGATAAGCGGATATTTGATAATGTTATTTGTGTACGAGGCTGGGGACAGTACTACCCAATGGCATCCTGGACGACCAAACCAGCAAGCATGAAGCCGAAAATGTCCTGTGTTCCCTAAAGAGTGTTCATGTTGCTTTTACTTGACGACATATTTCTTGTTGCCTCGCAGGTAGACACCCTTGTGTGGGCTGCCCGTCACGTAGCGACCCAACAGATCGGTGGTCACGCTGCGTCTCGTCGTGGGGAGGGTGGCATCGCCAATGGCGTCGACCCCTTTGGAGGTGAGCACGACATTGTCGAAGCCGATGATCTTCTCCGAGCCGTTGTAGTTGTGCATGGCCGAGAGCTGGATGGTGGTTGAGGCTATACCGTCACTGGTGAAGTCGAGGGTCACCTGCTGCCACTCTTCCTTGTTGTCGAGTGAAGGTGCCTGGAGCGAGGGTCCGTCCTGCGTCACCACGTTGACATAGACATCGCCGCCCAGTCCGCTCTTCCATACGTCGGCAGTGAGCGTGTACTCGCCCTCGGGTAAGAGCAGTTCCTGACAGAGCTTGATGGTGGAGGTGCCCCAGTTCTGGCGCACCCAGTAGGTTTGCTGGCTACCCGTTGAGGGAGCGGGCTTTGAGCCGAAGAAGCGGTCGAAGTAGAGGTCGCCCGTCTTCAGGGCGGTGAGGTCGTTCTCGTTGCGCGAGGTGTAGTCGACAGTCCAGCCTTCGGGCACGTAGATGGCGCGGTCGCTTGTGACGCCGCTGCCCTCCATCGGGGCGTAGCTACCCTCGAAGCCGCCGTTCTGCAGCTCGCGCGGCAGGTTCTGGTTGTGCTGAGCCCTGATAGCTGCCTTGGCCTGTTCCACCAGTGCCTGTACGGTCAATGGTGAGCAGCAGGCGTAGTAGTCGGTCAGCACGAGACAGCTGTGGTTATTGGCTTCGCCATAAGTATCGACGGTACCACCTGGCAGGTTCTTGTCCTCGATGACCTGGTCAACGAGTCCGTTGCGGTAGATGGTGAGCACCTCGCCGTCGTAGGTCAGGGTAATGATGACTGTCGAGAGCTTCGTGGGGTGGTTGTCACCACTGGTGCCGGTGCTGTTGTAGGCCCAGTTGTCGCTGGTGAGCAGTCGGTTTTGGCTACGGTAGACCTTGCCGTTGATGCTGATCTCTGGATACTGGTCGGTGGCATTGATGCTGTAGACGATACCACCGTCGCCCTCCTGATAGTGGTTGATGGTGAACAGCGTACCCTCGTATTTTGCTGCGTTCAGCTCGAAGGCCATCGTGACCGTCCTGTTCGGCGACAGGCAGATGCAGTCCACGCGCGGGTCCTCGTCTTCGCTGCTCTCCTTGGTCAGCTCCTCCTGCCAGTCGTAGTCGCAGTGCAGGGCGGTGGGGTAGCCCTTCGGATAGTTCTTGTTCACCATCCAATAGTAATAGTCGCCCTGAATCCATCCTATGCGCAGGGGTGAGTTTTTCGAGCCGGGGATGACGAAGGGGCGCGCGTTGTTCTTCGGCGAGTCATGGGTGATCTGTTCCGACGAGGCCACCGTGCCGTCGTCATCGATGGTGTAGCGCCAGATCTCGTAGACGCCGTCCTTGTTGTACTGTCCGTCCTTCGTGGGGATGCTCACGTACATATCATTAATATGATCAGGGTCGAGGGTCATGCCGCCTGAATAGCAGCGCTCGGTCTGGTTCCAGTTCTGGTGGAAGGCGTGGCCGGCATACTGTACCCAGGTGTTCTTCCACGCCGAGCCGTTCCAGCGGGCATACCAGTAGGTGTGCGAGGTTTTCGCGTCGTCGATATGGGGATAGGCAATGACGGGATGCTCGTCCTGGTCGAGTACGATCTGCCATACCCAGTTGCGGATGCCTGCCGTCTTGTCGACGATGGTAGCGGGATACTGGTTAGCATAGGAGTCGGTCTTCGAGACGTTGAACGGTCCGTCGCTGATGACCTTGAGCTGCTTGCCGTTGAGGTCGCGCAGGATGGGGCCGTTGCCCTCGTTGATGTCAATGACGTTGAAGTAGAGCCAGTTGGGCATCTCGTTGTCTGGATGGCCGGTGGTGTAGCTCACGTAGATCTTGTCCTTGCCGTTGCTCGCATATTTGGCGTAGGGACGGGCACCGGTGGATTGCACAATCTGCTTCGGACCGAAGTCGAACTGGCAGTTGTCGTCGGCATCGGGCATGGTGATGCGGGCGAGGGTGGGGTGCCAGTTGATGCCGCGCCAGCAGAGGTAGACGTGCTGCGGGTCGTCGCTCATGATGAAAGGCGAGGGATAGGTGGTGTTGTTGGCCGTGGTCAGATACTTCTCGTCGCCAAGGGCGGTGATGTCACCGGGTTTCCGGGATATGCGGTACCATATCTTCGCCTCGTCGGTGTGACGGGTGTAGAAGATCATCACACGCTCGTCGGGCAGCACCACGAACGTTGGGTTGTTGTGGTCGTCGGGTTGGAAATAGCTGCGTATGAGCACGTCGGTCTTACGGCTTTTCACCCAGTCGTACTGCGTGGCCATGACGTTGCCGTGCACGTCGATATAGCCTAAGTATGTGGCGTTGATAGTTCCGGCGGTGTTCTCGTAGTGCAGGGCGCGCGGGTCGGCAAACCAGCACCATGCACCTTCGTTGGCCACAACATTCGAAGCCATTGCCACAAGCGTCTGCAGCATCCATGCAATGCAGATGGAGAGAAGTCTGTTATTTGTCATTTTTTTGTAGTTAGTAGTTATTCATTAGTATAAACTTGTTGCCACAACAGATGTGTAGAAAAGCAAAACGGGCTGCAGCCTCTCAGCTACATCCCGTTTTTGTCTGTGTCGGACGAAGCTTACTTACCGTGGCGCTCGTCAGAAACAGTCAACTTCTTGCGACCCTTTGCGCGGCGTGAAGCCAGGACGCGACGGCCGTTCTTGGTGGCCATGCGCTCGCGGAAACCATGCTTGTTCACGCGGCGGCGATTGTGCGGTTGAAATGTTCTTTTCATTGCAATGATTCTTTATTTATTAGTACTAATCTTTCGATTTGGGCTGCAAAATTACGCAAATCTTTTGGAATACGCAAGTTTTTCTTAAAAAATTATGA
>JAFZSR010000013.1 GCA_017619275.1 Prevotella sp.
CCCCGACGGGGCGACAGAATGTTCTGCCACCCCTTCGGGGTTTGGCTACATCCCACCTGTTTACAGGGGTTTCACCCCTGCCTGTGGTCTTAAAACCCCTTCGGGGTTACCCATCAGAGATGTGTATAAAGAGTAGTTGAAGGGTGGGGCAGGGGTGGGGTCTGTATAATCTTCATTCGCAGGAATTTAGAGACCCCACCCCTGCCCCTCCCCTTGAAAGGGAGGGGAGTGGCTGCGCGTCGTTTACTCAAACCCTTATAAACGATTAATAAAATTCGTGATCAAAATTGTGGTCAATTAGCAAAAATCGTTTCCAGAAAAATCTATCCTATTTTCATTCCTCCCCCCTTGGTTATTCGAGTCCGTTCTTCTTCATCAGTTTACGCAACTCGCGGTTGGAGATGCCGGCTTGGTCGGACTTATCGTAGATGGTGACGAGTGTAATGTCGGCACCATCGCTCTCGACAAGCACGGTATGGGTGATGACCCTCGCGCCACCGCTCTTGCCCTTGGCTTTCGAGGCGATGGGAAAGCGCACCTTGCGAAGATGCTTACCCAATGGTTCGCCCATGAGCGGTGACTTGCGTAAGGCATCGAGGAAGTCACGGTAGTCGTCCTTCATCGAGGGATAGCGTTTCGCCAACTGCTTCAGGTCGCGGGCGAAGTCGGGCGTGGTGTCAATCTTACAGTTCATTGAGCAAATCCTCCGCATCGACACCTTGGAGTTGGCCGTCCTTCATCTGGCGCAACTGCCCAAAGGCATGGTCAACCTTGGCGAGTGCCTGTTCCTTGGGCGTGGCAGCCGAGCGCACCACGTCGGCCTCGCTGTACGTCCAGCCCATCTTCGCAATCATTTTCTTGAAGAAGCTGACCTCATGATTGGGGATGTTGATTGTAATTTCCGTCATAACGTCATCTAATTAACACGCCACAAAGATACGAAGTTTTCCCGAATTATAACATAGATATTCCGTTTTTTTCTCATATAACTTATTATATAATATAAATTTTGGCAAAAACATGAGGAATCATGTCCTTAATATGATATTTGGGAAGCAACATAGACGATTTTTTACGGAATTAGAAAAAGCGACAAAGCGACATTACGACATTTGGGGTATGTCATTCTTTTGCCCCTGCGGGGCTGCCCCTCCTTCAAAGTCTTTACCAAAATTTTGGAAGGCGCAGCCCCCTCCTTCTCACTTAGGCGGCAAAGACATATTTTCGGGCGCCACACAATAATTGCGGGGGTGGGGCGTTATAATTAAGACGTGCTATGCCCCCGTGGGCATGGCGTTTAGAAGACAAAAGGCACCTTGAAACGGTTTGCATACATATTCTTGTTGCTGCTGAGCATCACTGCGCTTGCCGTGACGCCCAGCCCACGGCTGTCTGCCCCGCGGGGCGATGAGCCGCCCAAGGACACCATCCGCATCACGCGCTGGCGCGTGCAGCCCACGGCTCCTGTGGAGGTGGCCGACCTGGACAGCAGCGCACTCGACCTGCGCATGCCCGAGAACGTGAAGCAGCAGGTGGAGTATAACGACTCACTGAACATTTATTATATTGGTTCGAAGGTGGGCGGCGGCTACTTGAATGCGCCCATCATGATGACGCCCGAGGAGTATCTGAAGTGGAGCGAGCGGCGCGCCCGCCAGCAGTTCTTCCGCGTGAAGGATGCCGAGAACGTGAAGCAGAAGGGCGAGGACAAGTTCTCGTTCAGCGACATGCACTTCGACCTGGGCCCGGCCGAGAAGATTTTCGGTCCCGGCGGCGTGCGCGTGAAGACGCAAGGAACGGCCGAAATAAAGATGGGCCTCACGAAGAAGGACATCGACAACCCCTCGCTGCCCATCCGCAACCGAAAGACCACCAGCTTCGACTTCGACGAGAAAATCAACCTCTCGGCCAACGCGAAGGTGGGCGACAAGGTGAACTTCAACTTCAACTACAACACCGAGGCCACCATGGACTTCGATACGAAGAACCTGAAGCTGAAGTACGACGGCAAGGAGGATGAAATCATCAAGAAGGTGGAGGCGGGCAACGTCACCTTCCCCTCGAACAACTCGCTGGTGCATGGTGCCGCCAGCCTGTTTGGTATCGCCACCGACTTCCAGTTCGGTAAGCTGAAGTTGCAGACCGTGGTGTCGCAAAAGAAGAGCACGTCGAGCAGCGTGAGCTCGAAGGGCGGCGTATCCACCACTCCCTTCGAAATCGATGTGGCCGACTACGAGGAGAACCGCCACTTCTTCCTGAGCCATTTCTTCCGCCAGCAATACGACCGGGCCATGAAGACGCTGCCCAACCTGACCACGGGCATCAAGATTAACCGCGTGGAGGTGTGGGTGACCAACAAGTCGGGTACCACGTCGAACTCGCGCAACATCGTGGCCTTCACCGACCTGGGCGAAAATTCGGTCATTAAGAATCCGTTGTGGAGTGCCACGGGGCAGGCCGTGCCCGGCAACCTGGCCAACGACGAGTATAGCACCATCGTGGCCAACATCGACACGGCCGGCCGAAGCATCGACCTCGTCACCACCCAGCTCGAGGCTATCAACGGCTTGGTGGGCGGTGTGGACTATGAGAAGCTGGCTGCCGCCCGACTGCTCACCAGCACCGAATATACCGTGAACACGGCGCTGGGATACATCACGCTGAAGCAAGGACTGCAGACCGACCAGGTGCTGGCCGTGGCCTACGAGTTCACCTATGGCGGGCAGACCTACCAGGTGGGTGAGTTCTCGACCGATGTGACCCAGACCAACCAATGCCTGTTCGTGAAGTCGCTGAAGAACACCAGCAGCAGTCCCTCGCAGGGCAACTGGGACCTGATGATGAAGAACGTCTACTACCTGGCCTACCGCGTGGAGAAGGAGAAGTTCAGGCTCGACATCAAGTACCAGAGCGACACCACGGGCACCTACCTCACCTATCTGCCCGAAGAGGCGCTGAAGGGCACTACGCTGCTGAAGGTGATGGGCCTGGACCGCTTGGATGCCAACATGAAGCCCCACGCCAACGGACAGTTCGACTATGTGCAGGGCTACACCATCAGCGACGGACGCATCTTCCTGCCCTCGGCCGAGCCTTTCGGCGACTATCTGCGCAACTATCTGAAACAGCAAGGCATGGGTGAACTGGCCGACAAGTATTGCTTCGACCAGCTCTACGACTCCACCAAGACCGTGGCAAAGCAGAACGCCGAGAAAGACAAGTATATTCTGACGGGACAGTATAAGGGCACCTCGGCCAACGTCATCTCGCTCAACGCCACCAATGTGCCGCAGGGCTCGGTGGTAGTGACTGCTGGCGGCGTCACCCTGAACGAGGGCAGCGACTACACCGTGAACTACTCGGCCGGCGAGGTGACCATCCTCAACCAGAGCATCATCGACGCCGGTACGAATGTGAACGTGTCGTGCGAGTCGAACACCGACTATGGCATGCACCGAAAGACGATGTTCGGCGTGAATTGGGAATACGACTTCAACAAGAACTTCTCGCTGGGCGGTACGCTGATGCATCTGACAGAGCAGGCGCTCACCACCAAGGTGGGCATGGGCGAAGAGCCGCTGAACAACACGCTGTGGGGATTGAACTTGAACTGGAAGCAGGAGAGCCAGTGGCTGACGAATGCCCTCGACAAGCTGCCGCTGCTGCACCTGACGCAGCCATCGCAAATCACCCTCACGGGCGAGTTTGCCCAACTCATCGCAGGAAAAGCCCATGGCACGCAAGACAATGCCAGCTATATCGACGATTTCGAGAACACGAAGAACCTGCTCGACGTGAGCGACCCCAAGGCGTGGGTGCTCAGCTCGGTGCCCTCGATGTTTCCCGAGTCGGCCGACAAGGATGGCGTCACCTCGGGCTATAACCGCGCACTGCTGTCGTGGTATAACGTCGACCCCATCTTCACCCGCCGCAGCAGCAGCCTCACGCCAGCGCATATCAAGAGCGACTTGGAACAGCTTTCCAACCATTATGTGCGCGAGGTGTATGTGCGCGAACTCTATCCCAACCGCGACCAGAGTACCTACAATGGCGCCACCAGCACGCTGCCCGTGCTCAATCTGAGCTACTACCCACAGGAGCGCGGTCCCTATAACCTGACGCTCGACTACAACACCGACGGCACCCTTCGCAACCCCGCACAGCGATGGGGTGGCATGATGCGCCGCATGGACATCACCACCGACTTTGAAGAGGCCAACATCGAGTATATCGAGTTCTGGCTGCTCGACCCGTATATCTATACCCGCGCCGAAGGTACCGCTGCGCAACACACGGGCGAACTCTACATCAACCTGGGCGAAGTGAGCGAGGATGTGCTGCGCGATGGCAAGAAATTCTACGAGAGCGGCATGCCTGTCGATGGCACGTCGGCCTTTGAAACCACCCAGTGGGGAAGGATTCCGAAGCAGGCCACACAGACCTACGCTTTTGCCACTACCAGCGGTAGCCGTGAGCGACAGGACGTGGGTCTGAACGGACTTACCAACGACGAGGAGCGCTTGTTTGGAGCCTACTCCGACTGGCTGCAGAAGATTGGTGGCGTGGTGCAGAACGACTCGCTGCTGGCTGCTTGGCAGCAGGACCCCGCTGGCGACGACTACCACTACTTCCGTGGCAGCGACTACGACGACGAAAGGCGCAGCATCATCGACCGCTATCGCCTCATCAACAATCCGCAGGGCAACTCGCCCAGCAGCGACAACCAGACCGAGAGCTACGACACCAGCTACAAGAGCGGCCCCGACGTGGAGGACATCAACCAGGACTACACGCTCAACGAATATGAGCGCTACTTCCAGTATCGCATTCCCATCAGCGACGACGAGCTGCAGGCCTATAACCGCGGGATGAAGAGCGACGACTCCTACATCGTGGACCACCGCGACTACAACGCCAAACTGCGCAATGGCGACACGCTCACCGTGCGCTGGTACCAGTATCGTGTGCCGCTCCAAGAGTGGGAGAGCAAGGTGGGCGCCATCAACGATTTCACCAGCATCCGCTTCATGCGTATGTTCCTCACCGGCTTCGAGCAGCCCATCACCTTGCGATTCGGCAGCCTCGACTTGGTGCGCGGCGAGTGGCGTCAGTACAAACAGAACCTGCAAACCAGTGCCGGCACCGAGACGGGAACGCTGGAGATGAGTGCCGTGAACGTGGAGGAGAACACCGAACGCCAGCCCGTGGCATACGTGTTGCCGCCGGGTATCTCGCGAGTGACCGACCCCAACCAGCAGCAGCTCACCGAGGACAACGAGCAGGCGCTCTGCCTCACGGTGAAGAATCTCTCGCAGAACGAGTCGAAGGCCGTCTACCGCAACACGCACCTCGACCTGCGCCAGTACAAGCGCCTGCAGATGTTTGTCCATGCCAACTATCTGGTTCCAAACTCCACTCAGTTGGAAGACAACCAGTTGGCCGTGTTCATCCGTCTGGGTAGCGACTACAAGAGCAACTACTACGAATACCTCATCCCCCTGAAGATTACCCCCGAAGGGCATTATCACTGGAATGTGGCCAGCGACCGACCCATCGTATGGCCCGAGGAAAATATGCTCGACGTGAACCTCGCCGTGTTCACCGCCCTGAAGAAAGCCCGCAACAAGGCACGTGCCGAGGGCACTGCCAGCTACACGCAGCTCTTCAGCGACTACGACCCCGACAAGCCCAACAACCGCATCAGTATCATCGGTAACCCCTCGCTGGGCGAGGTGAAGACGATGGTGGTGGGCGTGCGCAACCTGAGTCCGGCCTTGAAGAGCGGCGAGGTGTGGATCAACGAGCTGCGTCTGCGCGAGGCCAACAACGAGGGCGGTTGGGCGGCCAGCGGAGCCATGAACGTGCAGCTGAGCGACCTGGGCAGCGTGAACATGACCGGCCGTTACATCACCGATGGCTTCGGCGGACTGGAGCAGACCGTGATGCAGCGCAGCACCGAGACGGAGAAGTCCTACAGCGTCACCGCCAATGTCGAACTGGGCAAGCTTTTCCCCGACAAGGCCCAGGTGTCGGCACCGCTCTACTATTCTTATACCAAAGAGAGCATCAGCCCGAAGTATAATCCGCTGGACACCGATATGGACCTCGACGACGCTTTGGAGTCGGCCCTCGACCGCCATGAGCGCGACAGCATCGAATCGATTGCCGTCACCAAGCACATCACGCGTAACTTCTCGCTGTCGAATGCTCGCGTAAACATCAAGAACAAGCGTCATCCGCTGCCTATCGACCCCGCCAACTTCGCGTTCTCCTACAGCCATTCGCATCGCAACACCACGGGCGAGACCACTGTCTTCGAGAACGAAGACCAGTGGCGAGGCTCGCTCAGCTATAACTACACGCCTGTGTATAAGACGTGGGAACCCTTCAAGAAATCGAAGAGCAAGTCAAAGTGGATGCAGTTCCCCAAGGCGCTCGGACTGAACTATCTGCCGCAGAACATCAGCTTCAACTCGGAGCTCACCCGTAACTACTACGAGCTGCAGGAGCGCGACATGGAGAACACCGAAGACCCCAACCTGCCGCTCACGTTCAGTGAACAGTTCCTGTGGAATCGCGACTTCTCCATCCGTTGGGACTTGACGAAGAACCTGCACATGAATTTCCAGAGCGCCACCCACGCCGAGATTGAAGAGCCCTATACGCCCATCAACAAAGACCTCTATGCCGACCGCTACCAGGCTTGGAAAGACTCCGTTTGGCAGAGCGTAGGTCATTGGGGCACGCCGCTCGACTATCAGCAGTCGTTCAACGCCAGCTACCAGCTGCCGTTGGACAAGCTGCCCATCTTCGATTGGGCCAAGCTGGACGCCAAGTACGACGCCACTTACTCTTGGCTGCGCGGCACAGAACTCGACGACGGCACCAGCCTGGGCAACACCATACAGAACAACCGCAACATGACGCTCAATGGAAACTTCAATTTGGAGACGCTCTATAACCACATCCCATTCCTGAAGACGACCAACGAGCGATTCAAAAAGCAGCCGCAGAAGAAGAACGACAAGAAGGACACCAAGAAGTCGGCCCAGCAGAACACGAAGGACAATAAGGACCCCAAGGATCCGAAAGACCCCAAGGACGCCGCACAACAGGGCAACAAGAACGCCAAGGATACGAAGGAAGACAAAGAATTGCCCAAGAACAAAAATACCTTCCAGAAGGAAATTACCCTGCTGCCCGACTCTACCTTCGAGGTGCAACATGGCAAGAAGTCGAAGCGACTGCTTGTCAGTGCCCGTGGTAAGGACGGAAAGATTGTGGAAGTGAAGTGGAAGGTGGTCGACGAGAACAAGATTAAGGTTTGGCTGCCCAAGCAAAAGAAAACCGAAGAGAAAGAAAAGAAGAAGAAAAAGGTGGCCGAGGTTCCCGACTCCTTGGTGGCAAGCGCCGACTCCATACCCCCCAAGAAAGGTAATCCCGCCGATTCCTTGGCTTTGGGGAAGAACAATCCCACTGATTCGATTTCAAAAGGAAAGGGCGATAAACCACTCGTCGCCGATGTCTCGCCTGTCAGCATTAAGCTCAGCGTCACGCCCAAGGAACCTATCGACAACCAGTGGTGGTACAACCCTGCCCAACAGGCTGCCCGCTTCCTGATGATGGTGCGCTCGATGAACTTCAGTTATCGTAACCAGCGTTCCATGGCCTTGCCGGGGTTCATGCCTCGTGTGGGCGATATGTTTGGTCAGCGCTCGGGCGACATCCTCTCGCCAGGTCTCGACTTCGCCTTTGGTCTCACTGGCGACAACTATGTCGACAAGGCCCTCGACCGTGGCTGGCTACTCTGCAACGACAGCGTGGCAACGCCCAGCAGCAGTCAGACAACCGAGGACCTGCAGGTGCGTGCAACCTTGGAACCCCTGCGCGATCTGAAAATCGACCTCAATGCTTCCCGCACTGAGAGTAAGGCACGTAGCGTGCAGTTCATGTATGCTGGCATGCCTACCACTTATAGCGGAACCTTCACCATGACCACGCTCTCCATCGGATCGGCGCTGGAGGGCATGGGCGATGCCAATAGCGGTTATCGCTCAAAGACCTTCGACCGTTTCCTGGCGGCCATCCCTGAATTTCGCGATCGAGTGCAGGCACAGTATCCGGCCTCATCCAGCTCCCCCCGAGAGGGAGAGAACCCCTCCCCCTCGGGGAGGTTGGGAGGGGCTGCTAACCCCGTCGACCCCTATAGCTCCGACGTACTCATCCCCGCCTTCCTCAGCACCTATACCGTGGGAGCCGGCAAGTCGCTCAGCATCTTCCCCGCTCTCTCGCGGCTGTTGCCCAACTGGTCCGTGCGCTACACTGGTCTGCAAAAGATTCCGTTCTTTGCCGACCACTTCAAGAGCGTGAATGTCAACCATAGCTACAAGAGCGTCTACAGCGTGGGCTCCTATGCCAGCTTCAGTTCGTGGATGGAGTTTATGGGCGATTTGGGTTATGTGCAGGCCGCCGATGGCTCCTACACTCCGTCGTCGCCCTACAACATCTCCACCGTCAGCATCAACGAGCAGTTTGCGCCCCTGCTGGGCGTCGACGTCACGCTGCAAAACAATATGACGGTGAAGGTGGAGTACAAGTCCACCCGTGTGCTCAACCTTTCAATGACCAGTGTTCAGCTCAACGAGCAGCGTTCGAAAGATTGGGTAGTGGGATTTGGTTATAAGATTACCAACTTTAATCTCTTTGGTGCCGGCACCGGCCATCGCAAAGTGAAGGGCGGCAAGAAGGGCAGCAACGCCGACGATGAGAACAACAGTCGGTCTCAGACAAACAATCGCCGTGGCGGCGTCAACCACGACTTGAACACGCGCCTCGACATCAGCTTCCGCAAGCAGGCTGCCATCACGCGCGACATTGCCACCGGCGTGTCATCGGCCAGCAGCGGTAACTCGGCTCTGCAGATTAAGTTCGCAGCCGACTATACCTTGTCGCGCTATCTCACGCTCACTGCCTACTACGACCGCCAGACCAATACACCCTTGCTCAGCAGCAGCAGCTATCCCACCACTACCCAGGACTTCGGCGTCAGCGTGAAATTCTCGCTCACCCGTTAATCAAGTTGATGACGATGATTTCTTGTTTTTGGGCAGACGGTGAGCCTTCCGCAGTGCCTCGGTGATAATCCACTGCAGCTGGCCGTTGGTCGAGCGGAACTCATCGGCCGCCCAGGCCTCTATGGCATCCATCGTGTCGCTGTCGACACGAAGCACAAAGCTCTTCGTCTTCTTTTCGGTCATGTTCTCTCAATCTGTTGAAGCCTGTCCTTCAATATTTCGCAGAGCACCTTGGGCTTGATGGTGAGTCCACTGGCCGCCACGCTTTCTTGGCTTCCCATCATCTTCTTGTTGAACTTGCGAAGGAGGCGGCCAAAGGTGCCAGCTTCTTCCCACTTGCTGTCTTCCAGTTTGCTCACGTAGCGGATGCCAATGAGGTCGTCGTTGACCAAGTGGAAGTCTTCCACGTCGGCAAACTTCACTTCTTGTCCTTTGCCTTCGAGCACGATGAGGGATTTGTCGCCGATAATCAAGTAGGGTCTATGCGTTATCAGCTGCTTGAGCAAAAGATACAGCATGGAGAGCGCACTGCCTCCGAAGCCCGCAATGCTAATCCATGCAATGACAACGCTTTTCCCTTTGCACAGCATGAAGATGGCACCGACCACAAACAGGGCAGAACACAGTATGGTCAGTACCATCTTCCACGGCGAACGGTAGACCCAGATCTCTTCCATTGCCTATTCTAAATTAATGATTCAGCGTGCCGGTGTTCACCACGGGCTGGGCGGAGTCGTCGCCGCAGAGCACCACGAGCAGGTTGCTCACCATGGCGGCCTTCTTGTCGTCGTCCAGCTCCACGATTTCCTCCGACGATAGCTTGTCGAGCGCCATCTTCACCATGCTGACGGCACCCTCCACAATCTTCTCGCGGGCAGTGATGATGGCGCTGGCCTGCTGGCGGCGCAGCATCACGGCAGCAATCTCGGGAGCGTAGGCCAGGTAGTTGATGCGGGCTTCCACTACCTCGATGCCAGCCAGAGCCAGACGCTCGTTCAGCTTCTCCTCCAACTGATCGTTAATCTCGTCGCCCCCGCCGCGCAGCGTCAGCTCGTTGTGCTTGTTGTCCTCGTCGTCGTAGGCATATTGCCCGGCTACCTGGCGCAGGGCGGCATCGCTCTGAACTCTTACGAAGCGCTCCAGCGCATTCATGATTGAACGCATATCGGCGCCCATCTGTCCGGCGGCAATATTGGCCATTGTTTGCGTGTCCACCTCGAACAGAGCCTTATAGGTGTCTTTCAGCTTCCACACCAGCACCAGGCCAATCATCACGGGGTTGCCCGTCTTGTCGTTCACCTTGATGGGTTCGGCATCCAGGTTGCGAGCGCGCAGGCTCACCTTTTTGGTTGAGAAGAAGGGGTTGATCCAGTAGAATCCCGTCTGGGCGAATGTTCCACTATATTTACCGAACCAAGTGATGACGCGGGCCTCGTTGGGCTCGAGCATCATCAAGCCCGACCAAAGGAACATCGTCACGATGAGCAGCACGATGCCGAATGCCAGTGCCCAACCGCCTGGGTGGCCGTTAGACAGTAAGTAGATGCCAGAGGCAATGCTTCCAATGCTGATCAGCGTAAGCAAGATGTTGATGAACAGAAACAGGAATCCGTTCAGCACGGTTCCACCAAATTCTCTTTCTTTCGTTTCCATGATAGTGAAGTTTTTGTATGAAACAATATGATATCAAAATGATATTGCAAAGATATGTATTTTTTCGATTCCGCGCAAAGTTTTTGCGATTTTTTTAAACATATTTAAGACATTGTTTCGCAAAAAAGCAGTAACTTTGCAAAGTCATACATTATTAATATATAGAAACAGAGAATGATGAATGCCGATGAACTGCGCTCAAAGCGAATCGCGGTACTGCTCTCGGGCGGTGTCGACAGCTCGGTGGTGGTTTACGAGCTGACACAGCTGGGACTGCACCCCAACTGTTTCTACATCAAGATTGGCCCTGAGGAGCAGGAGGAGTGGGACTGCACCAGCGAGGAAGACCTGGAGATGGCCAACGCCGTGGCACGAAAGTATGGCTGCACTTTGGAGGTGGTGGACTGCCATCGTGAGTATTGGGACCAGGTGACGCGCTATACCATGGAGAAAGTGCGTGCCGGACTTACGCCCAATCCCGACGTGATGTGCAATCGCCTCATCAAGTTTGGCGCTTTCCACGAGAAACGCGGCAAGGACTACGACCTCATTGCCACCGGCCACTATGCGCAGACGGAGCGCGACGGCGAGGGGCGCAAGTGGCTATGCACCGCCCCCGACCCGGTGAAAGACCAGACCGACTTCCTGGCTCAGATTGACAACTGGCAGCTCGAGAAGGCCATCTTTCCCATTGGCCATTATGTGAAAGACGAGGTGCGCCGCATTGCCGAGCGCGAGCACTTGGTGAGTGCCCATCGTCGCGACTCGCAGGGCATTTGTTTCTTGGGAAAGATTGACTATAACGACTACCTGCGCCGCTATCTGGGCGAGCAGCAGGGCGACGTGATAGAACTGGAAACAGGAAAGAAAATTGGCACGCATCAGGGCCACTGGTTCCACACCATTGGCCAGCGCAAGGGACTCGGACTGGGTGGTGGCCCTTGGTTTGTGGTGAAGAAAGACATTGAAGCCAACATCCTCTACGTCAGCCACGGCTACACTCCGCCGACGGCCTATAGCCAGCACTTCCTCATCCGCGATTTCCACAGCCTGAACGGCGTGATGCCCCCCGTGGGCGAACCCATCACCATCAAGATTCGCCACACCCCCGAATGGCATGCCGCCACCTTGGAGACGTTGAACGTTGAACGTGAAACGTTGAACGACGAATCTCACTTCTCACCCCTCATCGTCCACTCTTCCCAGCCCATCCATGGCGTGGCACCTGGCCAGTTCTGCGTGGTCTACGATGCCGAGCATCATCGGTGCTATGGCTCGGCAGAAATCTGTCTTTAAAAGCAGCATGTCAGGGCATGCACAGGGCCTGACACACGCGGTCTTGGAAGTCGCGGCCCTCGGCAGCCCGCTTGATGCCTTGGTTGATGATGCTGAAGCAGAGGCGGTGGCCATTGGGAGCCGTGAGGTAGCCGGCCAGTGCCGACACGCCCGTCACGGTGCCCGTCTTTGCCTGCACGTTGCCTTGTGCAGCCGTCTCAATCATGCGTTTCTTCAGCGTTCCGTCGATGCCGGCGATAGGCAGCGAGGGTAGCAGGTGATTGTATAGCTGTGGCTGCTGCCAAACATAGCGCAGCAGCGTCACTTGGGCCTCGGCCGAAAGGTAGTTGTAGAGCGACAGTCCGCTGCCATCGGCCAGGCGGTAGCTCTCACTCTGCAACCCAATCTTTTCCAGCAGTTGCGCTTCCACCTTGCGGGCATCCTTTGCCGAGGCGGGTCGGCTGCCGGTGCTGGCGGCCACTTGGTAGTAGGTGGACTCGGCATAGAGGTTGTCGCTCTCCTTCATCATTTGTTGCAGCACCTCGTCGATGCTGTGGCTGCGGGTGCACAGCAGCTTGGCGTCGGCGGGCAGCGAGCCGCTGCTGGTGGTCATGCTGCCAGTGCCTATCCCTGCCGAGCGCAACTCGCGCAGAAGTTGGGTGACGAAGTCGGCCTTGCCCTCGCAGAGCAGCGGCGACAGCGTGGGGTTGTCGTCGTCCCAGCACCAGCCCTCGCCCCATTTCTCGGCATCCTTCATCGAGCAGTCGCTCACCAGTCGGCCGCGAATGCTCTTCACGCCTTTGTCTTTCAGCGCACGGACAAAGGCCTGCATGTCGCGACGGCCGAACATCGGGTCCATGCCTCCGCGGCAAATCAGGTCGCCACGCAGTTGGCCGTGCTCTATCGTTCCTTTATAATATAATGAGGTGGTGTATTGATAATTGGAGCCGAGTACGTCGAGGGCGGTGATGGCGGTGAGCAGCTTCATGGTCGAAGCCGTGCGCATCAGGTGGCGCGGGTGATGGGCATAGAGCAGCGAGTCGGTGGTGAGGTCCCACACCATCATGCCCAGCTGCGTGGTCTCCATCAGTGAGTCGTCGACCAGTGCGTCGAGCCGCTCCAAGGCCAGCTGCTCATAGGGCACCACCAGCACCGTGCTGTCGGCCCCTGTTTGCCGCCCCACCATCGTGGTTTCGTCCGTGTTGTCTATCTGTGCGTTACCCTGCAGGGGCAGCAGGGCCATCAAGGGCAGCAGGCAGCGCAGTGCAAGCTGTATTTTCCGATTTCTTTTCATGTCTGTTGTCTTTATTATGTGTTTTTGTTTTTCGTTGTTAATGCCTTGACTCCTTGTGTTCTATGTTCTGCGATTCGTAGATCATACGTCAGTGACTGGCGAATGTAATCGCCCCACGTACAGCGGGCATCGTCATTTCTTCACTCTCAAATTGTGCAATTGGCAATTGCACAATTTCCAGTCCTTGAGGAACTGCTTCTATTTGTGCAATTCCCGATTGCACAATTTGGGGTAGATTTATTCTATGTGTCAAAGCGGCAAACTCCTCTGACGAATACAGTTCAAAGAACTTTACCATATTATATAGATGACGCTTTCCGAACCCTCGCCTTTTTGGATTCTGACGTTTCAAAAAAACAGCCAGTTCGCTGACCACCTTGTCGCCCCATGCTGCCGACTTCAACTGTCTCGAAATATACTGCCCCACCTCCCAGTTGGTCAACAACGCCTCATTGTTCACTTGCCTGATGGCCGTAAAGCGATGTCTCTCAATGATAGAGTTTACATATTCAAACTGCCGCACCAGTTCCAGTTCGCCGCTTGATGTCTTTTCAATATCCTTATTCATATTTGTTATAACGTTTTCGTTGCGGTTTCTGTTTTATTGTTATGCCTTCCAAAATCATGTCTTTTCTGTTTTGGCTGTAAAGTTACGAGTTTTTCGCCAACCCTCCAAACTTTTGCATCATAAATTACGAAAGGACTCAAAAGACAACGTGTAATGACAGCTTGCTCCTTGCTTTTGGGGGTGGAATTGCGTGCGCTCGGCCGAAAAAGTCGCTTTGCTTGTAAAGAAATATCCCAAAACGCTTCGTTGTAACATTTTTTTTTCGTAACTTTGCACTCTATGGACGCAAATTTACTCCGTCTCTGCAAAAAAAAGAAACAAGTTTCTTTGTTTTGCACTCAACTTTTCGTAACTTTGCACCCATAATAACCTAAATACAACACTAACATGGCAAAGAAAGAACTAGAGGGCGGCGATGCCCTTACCCCCCAGCAAGAGAAGATGAAAGCCCTGCAGGCCGCAATGCAGAAGATTGAGAAAGACTTCGGCAAGGGTAGCATCATGCGCATGGGCGACGAGCAGATAGAGAAGGTTGATGTGATTCCCACCGGGTCGATAGCCCTGAACGCCGCATTGGGCGTGGGAGGCTACCCCCGCGGACGCATCATCGAGATATATGGTCCTGAGAGCAGCGGTAAGACCACGCTGGCCATCCACGCCATCGCCGAGGCGCAGAAGCAGGGCGGCATTGCCGCATTCATCGACGCCGAGCATGCCTTCGACCGCTTCTATGCCCAGAAATTGGGCGTCGACGTAGACAACCTCTACATCTCGCAGCCCGACAATGGTGAGCAAGCGCTGGAGATTGCCGACCAGCTCATCCGTTCCAGTGCCATCGACATCATCGTCATCGACTCGGTGGCCGCGCTCACGCCGAAGAAGGAAATCGAGGGCGACATGGGCGACAGCGCTGTGGGTCTGCATGCCCGACTGATGAGCCAGGCACTGCGCAAGGTGACCGCCACCATCGCCAAGACCAACACCACCTGCATCTTCATCAACCAGCTGCGCGAGAAGATTGGCGTGATGTTTGGCAACCCCGAGACCACCACGGGCGGTAATGCCCTGAAGTTCTATGCCTCGGTGCGCATGGACATCCGCAAGGTAACCACGCTGAAGGATGGCGACCAGGCCATCGGCAACCAGGTACGTGTGAAGGTGGTGAAGAACAAAGTGGCGCCTCCCTTCCGCAAGGCAGAGTTCGAAATCAACTTCGGCGAGGGCATCTCAAAGGTGGGCGAAATCGTCGACCTGGGCGTGGAGTACGGTATCATCAAGAAGAGCGGCTCGTGGTTCAGCTACGAAGACTCGAAGCTGGCACAGGGGCGCGATGCCACCAAGCAGCTGCTGAGGGACAACCCCGAACTGTGCGAAGAGCTGGAGGCCAAGATTATGGAGGCCATCACCAGCGCCCATGAATAACCCCAAAATGGTAAAAGTCCTTTGCAAAAGCAAAGCGGCCGCTCGACCTTGGTCGCTCTTGCCACTGCAGGGACGCAAGAAAGCCAGATGTTTATTTGTTGTCTAACTTGTCTTAAAAAAAGCAAGGCGCAGCCACTCCCCTCTTGAACCCTGCCCTTACGGGGAGGGGCAGGGGTGGGGTCTGTATATTCTTCATTCGCAGGAATTTAGAGACCCCACCCCTAACCCCCTCCCCTTGAAGGGAGGGGAGTGGCTGCGCCTTGTTTATCCCAAACCCATATAAAGCATTTCTTTTACACCAGTAGAATAAAAACGATAACTATTTATAGAGGAAATCGGTCTTAATAACCGTATGGGATAGACCTTCCTGATGATGATTATGGCATAAATGAGGGGGATGGCAGTTGTCCATCCCCCTTCTTGTTGCAGTTATATCTCCATTTGTCTTGCATGGCTTTCGCGTGAAGCTGATTATCAGCGCGTTGCCCTGTCGGAAAATGTCTTTTGAAGCCCGTGGAAAAAGTCCCGAGGCTTGGGCCAAAAAAATCTCGTACGAGATTTTTTCAAAAGTCGTTAACTTTTTTCAAAAAGTCGTTACCAAAATTTTGAGGGGCGTTAGCCTGTCTCGTCAGCGTGTCATATCCTGGGTGACGCGCTTGGTGCGGTAGCTGAATTTCACCACCCGGAAGGGACGGCTGCTGTCCTCCTTGAACTGGTAGGTCCACTGATAGGTGTCGGCGGTGATGCGGTTGATGTCGGTGGGCTCGCCCAGTGCCAATCGCACCTCGGCCTCGGTGAAGCCTTTCTTCACCTGCCGTTTCTGTATGAAGGGCAGGTTCTGCTGGCGCACATTCTCAATCTTTTCCGGGTCGCCTTCCACAAACAAGCGGTCGAGCACTTCGTCGCTGCCCACCACCTTTGTGTTCTCCACGGCCACCTCCTTCGTGTAGCTCTCGCCGGTCTTCAGTCCTTTCAGGGTGAGTGTCACCTGGTTGCTATCGCCAATGCGGAAGATGTCGGTCACCTCGAAGGTCGACAGGCGGGTGAGTTTCACAGTCTGCTCCTTCGAGTTGCGCATCTTCGTGTCGAAGAAGGTGTAGACCTTCTTGCCCAACCACGCTTGCAGTTCGCTGCTTACGGGCATGCGGTCGTCGAGCAGTTGGAAGGAACCCTCGAAAGTGTGGGGCAGCAGGTCGCTCACCTCCAACTGGTCGCTGCGATAGCTGCAGTTGGTGCGGCTGATGGCCACATTCTGGAAATACTCTTGCCCTTCCTGTCCATTGTGGCCAGGGGCTTTTACCACAATCTTCACGGGGAAGTCGCGCGTGCCCACACCCACCTTTGTGATGGTCATCACAGAGCCACGGCCCTCGTCGCCAATGTCGACGGGCTTGCTGCCGCTGCCATCGTTGTCGGAGTCTTGGTAGAGTTCGCGCACCAGCACGCGCACTTTCTTGCCCACTAAACTGTCCTGCGCCATATCCACATCGCCTAAGTAGGCCAGCGTGGGCATGCCCGTCTGGCTAAAGCAATAATCATCGAAAGTGCCGGTGGGAACCTCGAAGTAGTAGGCCTCGTTGGGATTCTCTTCCAAGTGGAAGTTCACGTGCTCGTGCAGGCTGCCCGTGGTGTTGGCGTGCCCGTCGTAGATCATCACCTTGCGAGCCAGCTTGCGGCTGCTCACCAAATTGCCTGTTGAGGCCTCGGTGAAGGTTTTGATGACCATGTCTTTCTGCGTAGGCAGACACATGAATCGGGTGCCTGGCTGCCAGTCGCACATGCTGACATAGCGGAAGTTGCGACCGATAAAGTCTTTCTTCTGTTCTTCCTCGGCAGCAGCCTCGCCATCCTCATCGACGGCCGGGGCCTTTTGTGCCTTGGGTTTCACATTGTTTGTCGTTACGAAATAATTTCGGGCATTGCCAGCGGCAGTCTGACCTAAAGCGTCAGTGGCATGCAAGGCAATGGCCAGGGTCCCAATCATCAACAATCTTTTTGCCATTTCTGTCCTTTAGAAACAATAATTACGGTGCAAAGGTACTAAAAAGTTTCCATACTGACCGCAAAATAGGCCACAAATGATTCATACGGTTGAAAAAACATGAGGCATTTATCTTCAAGATGAAAAAAAACTGCGCAAATGGTGGTTTTCTCATTATTTTTGTCTACCTTTGCCGTTGATGTTTTCGACTATCCAGTATAAGTGTGCGCAGCCCTTCCCCTCCCTTAAGGGGAGGGGCAGGGGTGGGGTCTGTATAATCTTCATTAGCAGAATTGACAGAGACCCCACCCCTAACCCCTCCCCTTCTTGCGTCCCTCTGGTAGCAAGCGTCCCCAAGGGGCCGAGCGGAAGGGAGGGGAAGGGCTGCGCAATCAAATGGATTAATGAAATTACCAAATATAGAGTTTTAACTTCTTCGTCAAAATGAAAATACAGAGCCGGAATGCGTATATCATCTATCTGTTGGTGGTGGGCGTCTGCATGTTGTGGATGCAATTGCTCGATGCCTTCACGTTGAGCGATGATATGGCCTATCGGTTTGTGTGGCACGAGGACGAAAGGGAACCGCTGGAAGTGGTGGGTAACTTTTCCGACCTCATTCGCTCGCAATGGGTTCATTACTATACGGTCAATGGGCGCTGGGTGGTGCACAGTGTTGCCCAGGCCCTGCTGAGTTTTGCACCGCTACAACTCTATCAAATTATTAGTGCGCTGCTGTTTGTTTGGCTGTTGTATTTGGGCGCCCGATTGACGGTAGGCAGCAAGCAGCGGTTGTTTGCATCCGTGCTCATTTGCTTTTTCCTGTTTGTTGTTTCTGCGGGGTTCAGGACCACTATGCTGTGGAGCATGGGCACGTTCAATTATCTGTGGACTACCACGTTCACACTGGCCTTCCTACTCTATTTGAAGCGTTTAGGACCTGAAAAGGCAACGATGAAGCATTGGCTGCTGGCACCGTTGTCGCTGTTCGTAGGTTGCAGTCACGAAGCCCTGGCGCTGCCTGTGGCCATCACCTTCGTTGTTTACTTCTTCGCCGAAAGGAAGACGGTGTTCCGCCGTGCCGTTTTCCCCTATATGTGTTGGTATATGGTGGGCATGGCCACCCTGCTGCTTTCGCCTGCCTTGTGGGTCCGTGCCGACAGTGGGATGACAATCGGTCAAAGGTTCATCAGCGGTGGCATCAACCTGTTCTTCAACATGAGGATAGCGTGGCTCCTTTTGCTCACCATCATCTTTTTATATCGAAAGAACAGGGCTTTGCTCCGGCAGAAATGTTGGGAATACCGATATGTCTACCTGTGCCTTGTCATGTCGCTGGGCATCATCGCCGTCTGTGGCACCAACCTCGAGCGCGTGGCGTTTTTCACCGATTTCATCGCGTTGCTGCTATTGGTGGAGTTATGGTCCACGGTAGTTGGAGAGCGGTGGCAGCGCCATGTCGTTGCTGCCTGTACGGTCATCATGGCTCTGCTCTTCGTCCCTGCCATCTGGGTGCGAAGCGAGAACTATTGCTACAGTGAAAAGATTAGGCAGCAGCTGATGGAGCCGGGGAAAGAACTGATAGCCGTGGAGCAGCCCCAAAAAGGCGCTTCCTGTGTGATGGATTTTTTCCGCGAGCGATATGTTTACCCTTCGGTGGAGTTCGGCTTTTATTGCTGTTACATGGCGTTTAATGCGGACGACAGCAATATTCGCGAGGCGGCCAAGCTCTACAATAAGCGGCAACTGACGTTCCTGCCAGCAGATGTCGTCAATAGGATGGCAACCGACAGCACCGCCTATGTTAATTATGAACTGGATGCCAACAAGGAACTGTATGTGTGGAGAATGGACCAGGGGCGACAGGTGGAGAGCGTCGTCTTCAACCTGAAGCCTGAAGACACATCGGCGTTATGGCCTCATCAGCGGCTGCTGGCCTATCATGGCGACACATACGTAATGGACGACCACCATCACTATAGCGTCGTCAAAGCATTCGGTCGCTATTATCTGGTTTTCACCCGTCCCACCACAAACGTCTATCGCCGTATCGACACGATAGAATGGCAATAGGCTGACGTTTCTTTAGTTGAAGCGTCGCTCCCTCTGTTTGCCCTTCAAGAAATCGGCAATGCCGCTGAGGGTAGCCTTTGCCATGGCGGGCTGGCGGTGCAACAGATGGCGCAGCACGTCGCGCAGGCCCACAATAGTTATCTGATAGAGCTCTGAAAGTTGTTTCGTGGGGAAGTGCTTGTTTCTCTTAGCCAGCAAAAGGCGGTTACGAGTGTTGTAGTATTGTTTCAGGGGGCTGGCTTGCCCTGTGGTCTGGCTCTCCTTGTGGAAGATGGTGCATGCGGGGTCGTACCATATTTCGTAGCCGGCACGTAGCAGCATCATCGACCAGTCGATTTCTTCGTAGTAAAGGAAATAGCATTCTGGCATCGGCCCTGCCTTCTCCACAGCCTCGCGCTTTGCCATCATCGCCGCACCATGGGCGTAGGGGGTGGGGTGGGGAGTGTCGTATTGTCCGTGGTCGGTTTCGCCATAACCAATGGAACGATTGCGCAGGGTGATGGAGGTGAGCGGGGTGAAACCGGCATACTGGATAGGACGGTTGCCGTGGAAGAAGCGAATCTTGGGGCAAACCATGCCGATACTCGCCGACGACTCCAAACGAGCGGCCAGCTGGCGCAGGACATGCCTCTTTTCCTCGTCGGTGCCTTCCATCACGGTGTCGTTGTTCAGAAAGAACAAATATTTGCCATGTGCGGCGCGAATGCCAAGGTTGTTGCCACCAGCGAAACCCAGGTTTTTGTCGCTGCGAACGAGTTGTACATGTGGATAGCGCTGCTCGATGAGCGTGGCCTCGTCTGCATGTGAAGCATTGTCGACAACAATGGTTTCCATGTCGTCGCCCATAGGGAGGCTATCAATCAAGGCGCAAGTATCTGATAGCCCATTGTAGTTGATGGTGATGATGGAATAGTTTATTTCCACAAGAGCCATTTTTTCACCCTCGATTTCTTTCTTTCTTCTTCGCGCTGCTGCCGCCGCTCTTCCTGCAAGGCCAGCTTTTTGTCTTCCAGTTCTTGGAACTCAGCTTCCAGATAAGGCAGGATGTAGACAATGGCCATCCCGCCGAAGAAAATGACGCCGTTGGGGAATTGCATGAGCACTTGGTTGCCGTAGGCTCCCACCTGGAAGCCCGCAAAGGCACAGCACATGCCCGCTCCGATACCTCGCAGGGCTGGGTTTTTCAGTTTGAAGAGCACGATGACACATCCCCCCACCAAAATGAGGCCGATGCAGCTGAGGAAGGTGATAAGGCCAATCTTGCCCGTGCGAATCCAGATGTTCACATACTCCGAGTCGGGCGGCACCTTGGCCATGACGTAGTATTTGTTGTTGGGCGGCACGTCATCGGCACCAATGCCCATGCCGATGCCCCATGGCGCCTCCTTCATGTATTTGCTGATGGCCTCTTTGTTGGAGTCGCGCACGTTTCTCGACATATCGTTGGGGTCAAAGGCCGAGCGCATGCGGCGTATTTGGTCATTGCCGTGGCCAATCTTGGTAAAAGCCAGCATGCACACGAAGAGGGCGAAGAAAATGGTGACGGGAACGGCAATCTTCACCGATTTCGACAGGAAGACATATGCCACGAAGCCCGCAATCATGCAGAAGATGGCAGTACGCGTGCCCGACTGGAACATTCCCCACGTGGCGACTAAGCCCACTGCGATATAGAACAGGCGGTCGCGCCAAACCTTGGTGGTAAGGCCAAAAATGTAGAAGGCAACGCACGTGGCACCCATGCTGCAACCATAGTTGGCGGCATCGCTGTAGACGGAGAAGTAGCGCATGATGCCTCCCACGAGGTGGGCTTTGATGGCACCGCTCTCAAGGAAGATGCGCTCACCCTCGGTGAAGCCAAACGTCTTTTGCTTCCACACCCAGAAGGCTGCAAAAATGGTGAGCGCTCCCCACACGCGCAGATATTGGTGGAGTATTTTGGGGCGTGAGATGTAGATGCTGAACACCAAGAAGATATACATCAGTTGGAAGGCCATCAGGCGGGCGGCCGAAAACCAGCGCACAAAGTCGATGCCTATTTCGCAGGTGTCGTTGAGCAATTCCAGTGTGCAGAAGGCACACCAGATGCCGATGGCCAGCCCCATCACGTTCAGAAATCTCTCTCCATGAAGGTCCTTGGTGTCGATGATGGCAATCATCAGTAATAGCACCATCATCAGCTCGTTGGGCAACGACATGGGGATGGGGATGGAGAATGTGCGGTAGGCAAAGTGCAGGAAATAGTTGACGACAAACAGTATCCAGAACGTCATCATGCGGAACTTGAAGGCCAAGTACAGGCAGACGACGAGCAGGGGCAGCAGGCAGACGGTGGCAAAGGCGCTGAAACCGCCCGAATAGAACTGGTAAAGGGCGACAATAAAGAGGAGAAAGAGCAGTAAGACTCTTCCTCCGTTGGTGTCGGTGCGTCCTGTCAGTCCGGTGCTGAGCATACGATGCTATTTTGCGTGATTGTTCTCAGTGGCGGTAAGACCCAGTTGCGAGATGCGGTAGACGAAGTTGTTGAAACGGGTGTAGGGAGGCAGTTGTCCCACGAACTCCTCGACGGCATAGCGTTGGGCCTCTGTGAGATACATGAAGAGTGAGTTTTTATGCTCCTCATCGAGACGGCTTTCCAACTCCTTCAGCGCTTTCTGGTCAACGTCCTTCCAAGTGCGGTTGGCGCGCGTGACCATCAGGTTGACAGTACCCATATTTAGCAAGGACGAAGAGATGGAGTAATCGTCCAAGTTGGGATATTCTATGATGGCAATCTCGTCGGGCATGATGTCGGGACAGATGTCCTTGATGTCCTGTGCCATGATGTAGCGGGCGTCGTCGGCCAGGAAATCCTCGTCGTAGGTCATGCGGCGCACTTGCAGTCCTAGACTCAGCCAGTAGTTCTCCAGTTCCTCGGCCAGATGGCTCTTGCCGTTGCCGGCGTCGGTGGAGAGCAGGTTCAGCACGTTCTGCTGTCCCTGCTTAAAGTTGGGCAGCAGCGCCTTGCTCAGCTGGCGCAGGGCCATGTCGCTGATGGTCTTGTTGAAACGGCGATAGCGCATGGTGCTCTCCTTGGGATAGCAGCCCATGACGGGAATCTGCGTGATGCGCTCCGAGCGCATGCGGTCGCGGAGGGTGCGGTCGAGCAGTTCGATGATGAAGAAGTAGAGGGCCGTCAAGAGGAACGTCAGCATAAACGCTCCCAACAGAATCATCATTCGGTTGGTGGGCTGGGCGTTTAAGGGGAACACGGGCGGGTTCAGCTGTTGCAGGGCTGCTGTGGTCATCTGCAGGTTGCGCTGGCGCAGACGAGCGGCATTGAGCGCACGCAGCATTTCCATGTAGTTGCCCTCGATGAAGCCGATGTGACGAGCCTTGCGGTCGATGGTGGCTCCCAGAGGCGAGTAGAACCTGTACTGGTCGTCGAGTTTGGCGCGCATGATTTCGTATGCCCCCAGCTCAGCCCTGGTCTTCTCGAGCAGGATGACCTGGTCGAGCCAGCGCCCGATGAGTTCCTTGGCGTTGATGCCGGTGTCGGTGTTGTAGGTGGCGGCTTCGATTTCGGCAGTAAGCTGCTTCACCTGATCGGTGACCGTTGCCAGTTCGCGCTCGGCCTTGGCCAATTCCAACTGGGCTTCATTGTGTCCACCTCCGTTCTCGCTGCTCATCAGCTTCAGGTTGGCGATGCGCGACTGCAGACGGCTGATGTCGCGAACCAGTCGGGTGTAGTTTTCGTTCGACTCAATCAGCTTTTGGCGATTGCCCAGCTGTTGCTTCAGGTAGTTGATGAGCGCCTCGGTGGTCGCCAATGTGCGGCGCACGTCGTGTTCTGCCATCTGCTGGTTGGCATCCATGCCGGCCAACTGCTTCGTTTGTTCTCCGTAGTTAATGATACGGTGTTTGATGTTGTAACGAATGAGGTCGTTCTCGGCCAGATTCAGCACCTTGCTTAGTTTGGCCACTTCACGCTCGAAGAACTTGATGACGTTGAGCGTCTCGCCAAAACGCAGGTTTTGATACTGGTGGGCAAAGACGTTGTTCAGAATGTCGAGCGTGTTGTAGCAGATGCCAGGGTCGTTGGCCGAATAGGAGATGTCGATGATGTCGCTGTTATTCAGGCGCATCACCTTCAAGCGGCCGATGATTCCCTTGATGCTGAAGTAAGGATGAGAATTCAGCAGATTATAGAGGTAATTGCCTTGCGAAGGCTTTTCGTAGGCCTTCAGTCGGGCGTAGGATTCGTTTTCGTCGTGTTGGATGAGCGCCTTCACGTCGGCAGGCACACCCGCCGACAACAACCTGAAGTGTTCGGCCGAGATGTAGTTGTTGTCTTTGTTGGGATTGCCATAGAGCATACATCTTGCAAACAGTCGCAGTGCCACCTCGTGGATGGTGTTGTCGGTTTGGATGATGATCATCAGGTTGGTGATGTTGGTCTGCGCATTGTTATTGCTGTTGCCGTTTTCAATGTTGTAGCCCGTTATCATGCCGGTATAGATGGTCGTGTTGGAACTGTAGATTCGTTCCATGTTGCGCGTGAGGAACCAAGCCACCACCAGCGCAATGATGGGAAGAATGATGAGATACCAGCGAATTTTATAGAGAAACCTGACGATATATCTGAATAAGTCCATTTTTTTGTTGAATTTACTGATGAATAGATGTTATTTGTTTCCTTCCGAGTTCTTTTTTGCCTCTTTTTCTGCTTCTTTCTTCTGCAGAGCGGCTTGTTTCTCTTCTTCCTTTTCGCGTTTCTGCTCTTCCTCTACGGCTTTCTTGATGCGCTTCTCCACCTCTTTGTTTTCTTTGGCAATCTGCTTCTCGGTCTTGGTCACGTCTTCATCGAGCGTGATTTCTGTGGTGGTGTTGGTGATGATGGGTGTGTTGGTGAGAATCTCGAGGGTGATGATGTTGGTGGTAATCCTGGTGAGCAGGGATTGATAGGCCGACACGGCGCCCTGGCTGTGCTGTCCGGTATAGGCATATTCTTCAATGGTGAAGTTGCCGTGTTGGAACTGGCGCTCGTTCAGCTCGGTTGCACCCTGATAGATGGCAGCGTTCTCACCGGCGGTCTTCAGGGCGGTGAGGTCGTTGGTTATTTGCACGTAGAGCGTGGCAATCTGCAGTTTCAGTTGGTTGTAGGCGATGTCCTTTTGCATCTGTGCCTGTTCCATCTGAATGCGCTTGCGCTTTACCGATGCCCCCAAGTCGAGCAAATCTTCCAAGGGAACGTTCACGTTCACGCCAACATTCCAATAGTTTTGCTCAGAGCCTTGGAACTGCTGGAAAATGGGCGTGTAGACGTCCGACCCATTGCTCCACAAGTCGGTCTTGCCATAGCTGTAGCTGGCATGTCCATAGACGTATGAGAAGATGTGCTTTTTTTGTTTGGCTACTTCGGCTTTTGCCAGTTCCTGGGCTTTTGCCAAGCTCAAAATCTCGGGATTCGACTTGGCATTCTCGAACAATACGCCCAGAGGGGGCAGTTTGAATGTGGAGAAGTAGATGTCTTTTTCTACGCTGGAATCAAAAAAACCTGCGCTAATGCCGCTATCGTCGGCTGTTTTCTGTGCGTTTGTACCTGCAGCCACGGCAATGAAGATGCCTGTGAGCAGAATTTTTTGTAGGATGAGTTTCATTTTATGTTGTCAGCTGTTTGACTAAACATTTTCTTTTTGTACGAAGGCGAAGAGGGTGCGGAAGATAATCTTCATGTCGAGCTTGAAGTTGTAGGTCTGCCCGTAGATGATGTCGAGTTGCTTCCGCTCCTCTGCCGACATGTTTCCTCCCTTTCCGCGCTCTTCCACTTGCCAGAGACCCGTGAGTCCGGCAGGTGCCATGAAGCGGTCGATGCTGTCGTCGGTGGTCAGTTTCTCGGCTTCGTAGAGTGGCAGTGGCCTGTTGCCCACTACCGACATGTCGCCTTTGAGGATATTGAATAATTGTGGCAGTTCGTCGATGCTGTATTTGCGAATGAACCGCCCTACCTTGGTGATGCGGGGGTCGTTTTCTATTTTAACGAAGGCGTTGTTGATTTCCTTTTCCTTCTGCTTGTTGAAATCGCTCTCGGCAATGGCGTAGTCGTCGCCCACCAGCATGGTCTCGTCGTCGCTGATGAGCATGTCGCTCTCCAAGCCCAGCTCGTTCATGATTTTCTCTGCCTCGTCGCCCAGTGGAGTCGTGACGGTGCTCTTTGAGATCTTAGGGGCTGCCTTGCACTCGGCGTTGTATTGGTTGCTCGTTTTGCTGAGTTCTTTCAGCTTCTGTTCGGCGTCGACATACATCGAGCGGAATTTCAGGAAATCAAAGATTTTGTAGTTGGTTCCCACTCTTTTCGATTTGAAAATTACGGGACCTTTGCTTTCCAGCTTAATGGCGATGGCAGTGATGATGAAAACGGGTGAGAGCAGGATGATGGCCAGGATGGAGCATACAATGTCGAAGATGCGTTTCCAGAGGGGAATCTGGAAGCGCAGGATTCTTTTTTTCGTCACTTGCGTATCGAAGAGGATGCTTTCCCTTTCGTTGATGAAGAGCAGCTTCTTGTTCAGCTCCGTCACCGATGCATTGGGGTCGAGCGTATCGTGGATGCCGCACTGGAGGTAGGTCTTGCGGTCGTCGTTCGACATTTTTTCGGTGATGAGGATGAGGTAGATTCCCTCGCAGTTCTTTCGCAGATAGGTGATGGCGGTGATGTCTTCGGCTCGCACTCCCCTTTCATAGAAAACGATGAAATGCTCGTCCTGTGAGTGCGTCTTGCACGCCTCGGCAGCCTCTAAATAGTTCTTTGTGAACTTCACCTGCCGCCCAGGAAGGTATTTCAATCGTTCCTCTGTTTGTGGATTGTTTCCTAAATAAACAACACCAATCATTCTTTTCTTGCTATTATCGGATGGCTTCTGTTCAGTCGATGGGCAGAATCTTCTTCACTCTAATCTTCAATTCCATTGGGTTGAAGGGCTTCACAATATAGTCTTCTGCCCCAATCTCGAGCAGACGGATGCGCTCGCTGGTGGAGTCTTCGCTCGAAAGCATGATGACGGGGATGTGCCGAAACAGTTCATTCTGCTTAATCCATTCCAGGAAATCGTCGCCGCGCATTCCAGGCATGCGAATGTCAGAGATGATCAGGTCGGGGGTGTTGCCGGCTTGCAGCCATTTCATACCCTGAAGTCCGTCGGGCATCCACTGCACCTCGTAGTCGCTCATCAAGTAGATAGACAGCACCTTTGCGATGGTTTCCTTGTCGTCGAGAATTAGAATTTTCTTTTTCATGATGTAATAAATCGCGCAAAACGAATCGATTCGGGCGTGCAAAGGTAGAAAAATTATTTCAAATGGCAAAAATATATAAAAAAAACTTGATTTTTTTCGCGATTTACTTGTGTAATTGAAAAAAATTGGGGAAATTTGCGCTTTGAACGTATATTATATGAAAACGACAAAAAACAACCAAATTATGACAGCAAGGTATTTGTTAGGCTTCGACGTAGGCAGCTCGTCGGTGAAGGCCTCGTTAGTGAATGCCGACAGTGGCAAGTGTGTAGCATCTGCTTTCTTCCCCGAGAAGGAGGCTCCCATCAAGGCCGTGAAGGCTGGATGGGCCGAACAGGAACCCGACTCATGGTGGCAGTATGGCAAGCAAGCACTGCAGAAAATCATGGCCGAAGCCGCTGTGAAGGGCGACGACATCGTGGCCATTGGCATCTCCTATCAGATGCACGGTCTGGTGTGCGTGGATAAGGATTTGAAGCCCCTACGCCCTGCTATCATCTGGTGCGACTCGCGTGCAGTGCCCTATGGCGATAAGGCTTTCAACGAGCTGGGCGCCGAGCAGTGCCTGAGCCATCTGCTCAACTCGCCCGGCAACTTCACCGCCGCCAAGCTGGCCTGGGTGAAGGAGAACGAACCCGAACTCTACAGTAAGATTTATAAGGTGATGCTACCCGGCGACTACATTGCCATGCGCCTCAGTGGCGTGGCCAACACCACGGTGAGCGGACTCTCCGAGGGCATGTTCTGGGATTTCAAGCAGAACAGCGTGGCCCAGTTCCTGCTCGACTACTATGGCATCCCCGCCTCGTTCATCCCCGACATTGTTCCCACCTTCTCCGAGCAGAGCGTCGTCTGCGAGGCTGCTGCACAGGAGCTGGGCCTGAAGGCCGGCACGCCCATCACCTATCGTGGTGGCGACCAGCCCAACAACGCCCTCTCGCTGAATGTGTTCGAGCCGGGCGAGATTGCAGCCACGGCAGGCACCAGTGGCGTGGTCTACGGTGTACTGGGCGAGGTGAACTACGACCCGAAGTCGCGCGTCAACACCTTTGCCCATGTGAACCATGCCGCCGACAACACCCGTCTGGGTGTACTCCTCTGCATCAACGGCACAGGCATCCTCAACGCTTGGATGCACCGCAACGTGACCTTCGACATGGGCTATGCCGAGATGAACGACCTTGCCGCCCAGGCTCCCATCGGCAGCGATGGCGTCGCCATCATGCCCTTCGGCAATGGTGCCGAGCGCGTGCTGCAGAACCGCGAGCTGGGCTGCTCCATCCATGGCCTGAACTTCAACAAGCACAGCCGTGCCAACTTGGTGCGTGCCGCCCAGGAGGGCATCGTCTTCAGCTTCTGCTACGGCATGGAGATTATGCAGCAGATGGGCATGGACATCCGCAAGATTCACGCTGGCCGTGCCAACATGTTCCTCTCGCCGCTCTTCCGCGACACGCTGGCTGGCGTGAGCGGGGCCACCATCGAGCTTTACGAGACCGACGGCTCGGTGGGTGCTGCCAAGGGCGCTGGCATCGGTGCCGGCATCTATGCCGACCACAACGAGGCTTTCGCCACGCTCGAGAAGCTGCAGGTGATTGAGCCGTGCGAGAACGACCGCGAGGCCTACCGCGCCGCCTACGCCCACTGGAAAGAGATCCTGAACGCAAACATATAAGAAACCAGTGAACATCATTTCATAAGAAAATAGTTTTTATTAACCTCATTTATTTCAAACAAACAACAAAAATGGCAAAAGAGTATTTCGCCTTTACAGGCAAGATTCCTTTCGAGGGAAAAGACAGTAAGAACGTGATGGCTTTCCACTACTACGAGCCCGAGAAGGTGGTGATGGGAAAGAAGATGAAGGACTGGCTGAAGTTCGCCATGGCTTGGTGGCACACACTGGGTGGCGCCAGCGCCGACCAGTTTGGTGGACAGACCCGCAGCTATGAGTGGGACAAGGCTGCCGACCCCGTGCAGCGCGCCAAGGACAAGATGGACGCCGGCTTCGAGATCATGGACAAGCTGGGCATCGAGTACTTCTGCTTCCACGATGTTGACCTCGTTGAAGAGGGCGCTACCGTCGAGGAGTACGAGGCTCGCATGAAGGCCATTACCGACTACGCTCAGGAGAAGATGCAGCAGTTCCCCAACATCAAGCTGCTCTGGGGCACCGCCAACGTGTTCGGCAACAAGCGCTATGCCAACGGTGCCAGCACCAACCCCGACTTCGACGTTGTGGCTCGCGCCATCGTTCAGATTAAGAACGCCATCGATGCCACCATCAAGCTGGGCGGCACCAACTATGTGTTCTGGGGCGGACGCGAGGGCTACATGAGCCTGCTCAACACCGACCAGAAGCGCGAGAAGGAGCACATGGCCACCATGCTCACCATGGCCCGCGACTATGCCCGCGCAAAGGGATTCAAGGGCACGTTCCTCATCGAGCCGAAGCCCATGGAGCCTTCGAAGCACCAGTATGATGTGGACACCGAGACCGTTATCGGCTTCCTGAAAGCCCACAACCTGGACAAGGACTTCAAGGTGAACATCGAGGTGAACCACGCCACCCTGGCTGGCCATACCTTCGAGCACGAGCTGGCTTGCGCCGTTGACGCCGGCATGCTGGGCAGCATCGACGCCAACCGTGGCGACGCTCAGAACGGCTGGGACACCGACCAGTTCCCCATCGACAACTACGAGCTCACACAGGCTATGCTCGAGATCATCCGCAATGGTGGCCTCGGCAACGGTGGTACCAACTTCGACGCCAAGATCCGTCGTAACTCTACCGACCTCGAGGATCTGTTCATCGCTCACATCAGCGGTATGGATGCTATGGCCCGCGCTCTGATGAACGCTGCCGACATCCTGGAGAACAGCGAGCTGCCCAAGATGAAGAAGGAGCGCTACGCCAGCTTCGACGCCGGCCTGGGCAAGGACTTCGAGGATGGCAAGCTCTCGCTGGAGCAGGTCTACGAGTATGGCAAGAAGATTGGCGAGCCCAAGCAGACCAGCGGCAAGCAGGAGAAGTACGAGACCATCGTGGCCCTCTACTCCAAGTAAGACATCATTGCCCCCACCAGGGCTTGACAACCAAGAGCCGGCTGACAATCGCGCATTGTCAGCCGGCTTTTGTATGCTTTCAAATGAACGATAGCGGGATGGGAAAAAAACTCGTACGAGATTTTTTAAAAAGTCGTTACCATTTTAAAAAAAGTCGTACACCAAAATTTTGTATTTCATTTTGCCTTTGCCGCAAGGAGTTTTGCGTAGGCCTCAAACGGTAATTTTGAAAGCAATTTTTCGATGAAATATTTTGGATGTTGTATAAATTTTGTTTATATTTGCGGCGTGAATGCATTATGAACTGCATTGGTACATAATTCTCTGGCTTTCTTTACAATCGAACTGGGTGTGACATGCACCAAAATTACAGAACAACTAAAAAGATATAAGATGATGAAAAAAGAATTGTTATTGTTTCTGTTGACTCTGGTGTCCATGGAGTCAAATGCAATAGGAGCTGAAAGCTACAACACCCTTATCGACGGGTTGTATTATAAGTTTTTCGACAATGAAGCATGGGTCGCCTCAAAGGGGCAGGGTTTTCACATTGATGGTGATTTTTATATCAGTGCAGAATATTCAGGGAAAGTGGTCATCCCCTCGACAGTAGAGTACGACGGCAAGACGTATATAGTGACCGCTATCAACGATGAAGCGTTTTCTGGGTGCTCTATCGACACGCTGATTGTGCCGATGACTGTGAATAAAGTTGGCCCTGTGGGCGGAACGGTCGACCATCTCTTCATCGACAGCTGGTTTTGGTGGAGTATGCTCCAAGACACGAAAAATGACAGGAAGGTAGACTTCTCCAACTATTACCCACTACCTGTCAGTCTGCTATGCTGTGCTGTTTATATCCATGTGGGAGGCCAGGAGTACGACACGGAGCATCTTGTCTTGCCCGAAGGGCTGACGTCGATACCCGACTACGCCGTCATGGGAAGCAGTAGAATGAAGAGCATCACCATACCCAGCACCATGACGTCGATAGGAAAAGCCTTTTGCCATAATTGCGTGAGCCTGCTTTCGGCCGTCATCCCCGACAATATTACATTTTTGGGCGGCTTGGCTTTTTCATATTGTAAATCGCTTGAGGAAGTAGTAATTGGCGATGGAATAGAGACTATTTCCGACCATTCTTTCTACCGATGCCAAAATCTGAAAACTATCACTGTGGGGCGAGGATTGAAATCTATAGAAAAGAACAATGAAGTGTGCGTCAGCAACATCATCATTCGCGACATGGCTACGTGGTGTGGTTTGAAAGGATGTGGCACTTTGACATGTCATGATATTCCGTATCGTCTGTTCGACAGTAATGGAAATGAAATCCTCAACGTGACTGTTCCAAACGGTGTGGAGGCCATTGAAGAGTATTGTTTTTACAAGTCTTCCATCCAGTCCGTATCCTTGCCAGCCAGCGTAAAGTCTATTGGCGACTGGGCTTTCTATAATTGCTTGAGCTTGCAGAACATTGCTATTCCATCCAAAAGCTTGTTGGAGTCTATTGGAGTTTATGCTTTCCACCGCTGTGATTTGACCAGCGTCACCATCCCAGATCTTACCAAGTCGATAAAGCAAGGTGCTTTCTGCAACTGTTTAAATCTTTCGACGGTAGTTCTTGGGCGGAGTGTCATCGACATCGGAAGTGGTGCTTTCTCGATTGATTCATGGGAAGAGGGAACGCCCAAACCCATGACAGTGATGTCGAGGATAGAGGAACCATACGCCATCCCCAACGATGTGTTCAGTGAGATTACCTATCGCAATGGCGCGCTCTATGTGCCCGAAGGTACAAAAGAACAATATGCCCGCTTCGACGGCTGGCGCAATTTCCTGAACATACAGGAGCGGAGCGAAGCGTCGGATAAGTGCTTGCTTACCATTCAGGACGCCAGCGGTGGAAAGGTGAAGCTGGTAGTAAAGATGGGTGAACAGTACAATTTGCAGATAGAATTGGAAAAGGGCTGGCAGCTGCACAGCATCACGCTTGACGGCGAGGACATGACCAGTCGGCTGTCTGACGACCTCCGATTCACAACGCCCGTCATAGCGGGCAACGCCCCATCAGGATAGTCTATGAGCAGGAATCCAGCGCCATATCGCCCGTGGATGCCGACAATGCGTTGAGGGTGAATGGTGTTCGTGGCGGCGTGGTGGTGAACGGGGCTGCAGCGAGCACGCCTTGCCAGGTTTATCAGCTCGACGGCAAGCTGGTGTGCGAGCAACTCCTCGATGGACGCAGCACCATGATTCCGTTGCCCACAGGACAGGTATATGTCGTCCGGGTCGGCAGCAAAACCATCAAGGTGATGGTGGAATGAGCACCACGCTTACTGCTCGGCCAGGTTGCGGCGGGCATCAAGCGCCAGGAAGATGAACAGCAGGAAGGTGAAGCCCCACAGCGAGGAGCCTCCATAGCTGAAGAAAGGCAACGGGATGCCGATGACGGGCGTGAGGCCCAGCACCATCCCCACGTTGATGAACACATGGAAGAGAAACACCGATAGTACGCAATAGCCATAGACACGCGCAAAGGTGGTGGTTTGTCGCTCGGCCAGGTGGATGAGCCTGAGGATGAGCAACAGGAACAGCACCAGCACGCTTGCCGCACCGATGAAACCCTCTTCCTCGCCCACGGTGCAGAAGATGAAGTCGGTGTCTTGTTCGGGCACGTATTTCAGCTTGGTCTGCGTGCCGTTGAGGAATCCCTTGCCCTCCAGTCCGCCCGAACCGATGGCAATCTCGCTCTGGTGAACGTTGTAGCCAGCGCCGCGCAGGTCCTCCTCCAGTCCAAGCAGCACGTTGATGCGGGTTCGTTGGTGTTCTTGCAGCATGTTGTTGAGCGCATAGTCGGCACCGTGGAAAAACACCAGCGACCCCACGGCGAAGATGGCTATCCACAAATAGTTGCGCAGTTGCGTGTTGAAGGCCTCCCATAGCAGCCAGGCCACAAGCAGCACGCTCACCATCAGCTGTATCCAGTAGATGTCGAAAGGAATGACATACACCGAGAAGGCCAGGCAGGCGGCCGTGACGCCCAAGCAGGCTGCCACGGCGATAAGTGCTTGATGCCAGTTGCGCAGATAGACCCCAATCATGACCGACGAGAACACTTGTATGGCCAGCAGCACGGCAAAGCGCCCGATGTGGGTGGGCGTGTCGAAGAGCAGGGGCTGGCTGAAGCGGATGCCCACCACGAAATAGAACACGGCGGCCACGGCGGTGAAGAGCACGCTGCCCGTCATGCCCTCGCGATAGAGCATCAGGAAGAAAGCCAGGTAGACCAGTGCCGAACCCGTCTCGCGTTGCAGCACGATGAACAGCATGGGGGCGAAGATGATGGCCAGCGTCTTCAAGAAGTCGCGCCATCGGTGGATGTCGTATTCGCGCACCGACATGAACTTGGCCAGTGCCAGGGCGGTGGCAAACTTGGCAAACTCGGCTGGCTGCAGGCGTAGCGGCCCCAGCACCAGCCACGAGCGTGAACCCTTGATGGTCACGGGGTTGAAGATGGTGGCAAACAGCAGCAACAGCATCAGCCCGTAGATCACGTAGGCGAAAGTGCTGTAGTAGCGGTCGTCGAGCAGCATGATTACCAGGGCCAGCACCAGCGATGTGCCTATCCACACTATCTGCATGCCACTGCGCGTGTCGAGTGATAGCAGGTTGGTGTCGGCACCGAAGTCGTAGCTCGCACCACACACGCTCACCCACCCGAAGGCCAGCAGACCCAGGTAGAAGACAATCGTCAGGTAGTCGATAGAGCGAAGCACGCCCTTGGGCTTCTCGTTGTTCATGGCTTGATAGCTGGAAAAGTGGCTGCAAAGGTACGAATAAGCGAGGGAAAAAGCAAAAGAAGAAGGAAATTTTTTCTTTTGATTCTTCCGAGCGACAGTACCTTCGGCGATAGCCAAAGGTACGAAGAAGCGAGGGAAAAAACAAAATAAAAAAGCTTTTTTCTTTTGCTTTCACAAAATAAATGATTACCTTTGCACGTTGAAAAGATACTTAACGAAACATTCACCATGGCAAAACTATCCAATCGTCTGCAGCGACTGGCTCCATCAGCCACGCTGGCCATGTCGCAGAAAAGCGCCGAGATGAAGGCGCAGGGCATTGATGTGATTAACATGAGCGTGGGCGAACCCGATTTCAACACGCCCGACCATATCAAGGAGGCCGCCAAGTTGGCCATCGACCAGAACTACTCGCGCTATAGCCCCGTGCCTGGATATGCCGACCTGCGCGAGGCCATCAGCCACAAGCTGAAGCAGGAGAACGGACTCGACTACTCGCCTAGCGAGATACTGGTGAGTAATGGTGCCAAGCAGAGCGTCTGCAACACGGTGATGGCGCTGGTGAACCCCGGCGACGAGGTCATCATCCCCGCCCCCTACTGGGTGAGCTATCCGCAGATGGCATTGCTGGCCGGTGCCACTCCCGTCACTGTGCAGGCCACCTTCGAGCAGGACTTCAAGATGACCCCACAGCAGCTTGAGGCCGCCATCACCCCCAAGACGCGGCTTCTCATCCTCTGCTCACCCAGCAATCCCACAGGCTCCGTCTATAATAAAGAGGAACTGCGCGCACTCGCGAACATTATATTAAAGTACGACGATATTTATGTGCTGGCCGACGAAATCTACGAGCACATCAACTATGTGGGCCACCATGAGTCGATAGCGCAGTTCCCCGGCATGAAAGAGCGCACCATCGTGGTGAACGGCGTGAGCAAGGCTTATGCCATGACGGGCTGGCGCATTGGCTACATTGCCGCCCCCGAGTGGATAGTGAAAGGCTGCAACAAGCTGCAGGGCCAGTACACCAGCGGGCCTTGCAGCGTGAGCCAAAAGGCGGCGCTGGCTGCCTACGAGCAGAGTCAGCAATGCGTGGAAGAGATGCGCCTGGCCTTCCTGCGCCGGCGCGACCTCATCGTGGAGCTGGCCAAGGACATCCCCGGACTGGAGGTGAACGTGCCACAGGGCGCCTTCTACCTCTTCCCCAAGTGCAGCAGCTTCTATGGCGGTTCGGTGTGTTGTGGCACCGCCACAACAAAAAGGACCATCAACAACAGCACCGATCTGGCCCTCTACCTGCTCGAAGAAGCCCATGTGGCCACTGTGGGCGGCGATGCATTTGGCGATCCCGACTGCTTCAGAATGAGCTACGCAACCAGCGACGACAACATCCGCGAGGCTATGCGGCGCATTAAAGAAGCCTTGGCAAAGCTGGAGAAATAAAAAAATGAGAGTTAAACGTTGTTAAATCCTGCCGAAGTCCACATTTTTGTGTTATCTTTGTGCCGAAATATGCTATCTATACCTGACAAAGTACATCTCAATTGGCGTAACTGTCAACAATTCGATATTTTATAACTTAATTTATTTAATAACTTAAAAACAAAAAATTTATGGCAACACAGCAAGCAGCTGCTCCCGCAGCAAAGAATGCCCCCAAGGCTAAAAGTACAAGCAGCATCGGTATTAAAGATGCTATTTGGGTAATCGTGGTTTGCGCTATCATCGCATTCTGCAACTTCTTCTTCAACTTCGGTCAGGCCTCGAACTTCGAGGGTGGCGATCCCGAAGGCGGCAGCCCACTGAACATCTGGGGTACCATCTTCAAGGGCGGTGTTATCGTGCCTGTGATCCACACTCTGTTGCTCACCGTGCTCTGCATGTGTATCGAGCGCGTCATCGCTCTGAGCAAGTGCATCGGTAAGGAGAAGCTCGCCACATTCGTGGGCAAGATTAAGAAGGACATCAAGGCTAAGGACTTCGACGCCGCTCTGAAGGACTGCGACAAGCAGGGTGGAAGCGTGGCTAACGTGGTTCGCGCAGCCGTCATGGCTTACAAAGAGGCCGACGCTACCTCTGGCATCAAGAAGGAAGTGAAGATGGCCCGCATCCAGCAGGCTCACGAGGAGGCTATCGCCGTGGAGATGCCTACGCTCACCATGAACCTCCCCATCATCGCTACAATCGTTACGCTGGGTACTCTTACCGGTCTGCTCGGTACTGTGGTAGGTATGATCAAGTCGTTCCAGGCTCTGGCACAGGGCGGTGGCGGTGACTCCGTCGAGTTGTCGGCTGGTATCTCTGAGGCTCTGATTAACACGGCCTTCGGTATCGGTACTTCTTGGCTCGCCGTTGTAGGCTACAACTTCTTCACCAACCGCATCGATAAGATTGCGTTTGCACTGGACGAGATTGGTTATTCAATTGCACAGACCTACGCTGCTACTCACACCGACGAAGCTTAATTTTCACATTAGCCCACTCTTAAAACCATTACGACTATGGCTAAAATGAAGATTAAGAAAAACGACGTCTGGATTGACATGACACCCATGTCCGACGTGATGGTGCTGCTGCTCACCTTCTTCATGCTGAGCGCCAACTTCGTGAAGAACGAAGTGGTGAAGGTGGTCACGCCGCAATCGCGTACGGAGGTGAAAGTGCCGTCAACCGCGACGCTCGACATTACCATCGACTCGCTTGGACGTGTCTATATAGGCACCGACAAGGTGGTCACGATGGAATACGCATTGGACACACTGCTGTCCAAGGAGTTTAGCAAGTACAAGGACAAGCTGGGGGCACAGAACAAGGAGCTTCGCGCCACGTTCAAAGCCGAGACACAGCTTGGCGTGCCCATGGAGCGCATGGCTGAATATTTGGCTATGACCAACCATGAGGCAAAATCCAAACTGCTGAAGGAAAATGGACTGCCCCTCGACTCGGTGATCGAAATCCCCAACCCCAACGTGCAGTCGGGTAAGGATGTCTACAGCGAGTTCCAACTCTGGGTGAAGGCTATGAAGAACGGCTACAGGAAATGGTACAAAGACTTGGAGCGCAAAAAGGACAAGGGTGAGTCGATCGACGTTGACCTCAACACCACGCCCAGCAAGCTCGAGATTTGCATCAAGGCCGACAAGGACACTCCTTATGGCACGTTCAAGAAAGTCATCAACGAGCTGCAGGACATCAACGAGAGCCGCTACAAATTGCTTACACAGTATAAAAAGGAAGAATAACTATGGCTAAGAAAAAGGAAAGCAAACAGAAAAAGATGAATGTCCGAGTCGACTTCACGCCGATGGTGGACATGATGATGCTTCTGATTACGTTCTTCATGCTGTGTACATCACTGGCTAAGCCTCAGGCTATGCACCTGACGATGCCGGCAAAGGACCAAAACCTGCAGGAGCAAGACAAGGATAAGTCGAAGACCGAGCTCACCGTGACGCTCTACCTCGCTCCCGAGGGAAAGCTCTATAGCTACATCATCGACAAGAAGGAGAAGTTCGGCGAAATCGACTATCTCGAAGAGGTGACCTACGGCAAGGAAGGCATTCGCAAGGTGCTCTCCGGCTACAACCCCTACAAGACCGCCGTCGCTCCCGTGCAGGCCGTCATCAATGCCAAAGCCGACCTCGACGGATGGTATTCCAAGCAGCCCAGCGGAAAAGATGACCCAACGATTAAGATTAGTGGTGGCGCCAGCACTGGTGCCGACACCATCCTCTCGATCAATGAGACCTACGACAAGGCCCTCATCATGATCAAGAAAGGTCATATCGATGTGGTGAAGAACGGACAGAAGGACCTCGACATGGCTCGCTTCCCCACCATCTTCAAGGAGATGGCTGCCGGAACAGAGAAGGCCGAGGAACTGGCTCCCACGCTCTCGGTGAACATCAAGCCGCTTGATGCCGCCACCTACGACGACCTGGTGAAGATTCTCGACGAGATGCAGATCTGCTGTATCGGTAAGTATGTGATTGCCGAGATGACTCCACAGGACTACCAGCTGCTGGGAACCGCCAAGACCAAGTTCCCCGGACTGCAGATGGCAGAAGAGCTGAAGGACTATCCTAAGAACGCAGAGTAAGTACTAATGTCTAACGTAATACCGAAAGAACTATGGCAAAAATAGATCTATTAGACCAGAAATGGATTGATCTTGTCTTCGAAGGCAAGAACGAGGCATACGGTGCTTATAAGATTCGTCAGGACACCACCAAGCGCAACAACTTGGCCATGCTGTTCCTTCTCCTGGGAATAGCCGCCATCGTGGGCATCTTCTTTGCATGGGGCGGTATCGCCAACGCCATCGCTGCCAGCGAAGAGCGTAATGAAGGAACCGAAGCCCTGGAGATGGTGATGGACGAGCAGGAAGAGGAAGAACAAGAGGAAGAGGAAATCGTCTACGACGTCCAGCCCGAGGAAGAGCAGGTTCAGCAGGACCAGCTGATGAACTCTGAGAAGTTCACCGACTACGCCATGGACGATGAGGCTCCTCAGGAAGTTACCAAGACACAGGACGAAACCGAGAAGAGCGATGTCGCTATTTCGTCGGTCACTTTCGACCAAGGTTCTGATGAAGGACAGCAAGTGCTGAAGCAGAACGAGGTCGTGGTGGAAAAGGTTGAGCAGAAGGAAGAAGAGACCAAGGTATTCGAGGTCGTGGAGCAGATGCCCCAGTTCCCTGGTGGCGATGCAGCCCTGATGCAGTACCTTTCTACTCACATCAAGTATCCTGTGGTGGCTGAGGAGAACGGCATCCAGGGACGTGTGGTTTGTACCTTCGTCGTTGAGCGCGATGGCTCCATCACCGACGTCCGCGTGGTGAAGAGCGTCGACCCCTCACTCGATAAGGAGGCCGTGCGCGTCATCAAGAGCATGCCGAAGTGGATTCCTGGTAAGCAGAACGGCTCAGCCGTGCGTGTGAAGTACACCGTACCTGTAACCTTCAGACTGCAGTAAACGCAAATGAACAAACGATTCAACATTCTTCAGATAGTTGGATTAACTCTTATCATAGGCTTGCTCCCATCATGTGGGGGCAAGCCTACTAATACCAACTACGATGAGACGGCAAAGCTCTTTGCCGCCGACAAAAGCATCAGCCCCGTCATCGACGAGGCTTTCTACAGCTTCTACAACAAAACGCAGCGGCAGCTGTATCCGCTCTACATGAGCGAGCAGGAGGCCATCGACAGCCTCCTCGACCTCAAGGTCTATCTTGTGTTCACAACCCGCAAGTTGACCCCAAACGAAGAAAACATTATCACAAACAAGCAACATAAAGCCCGCCAACAGCCGTTGGCCTACGATGGTATGGCGCTCATCGTCAACAACGAGAACCCCGACACCGTCATCACCGTCGACAACTTCAAGAAAATCCTTTCCGGCGAAGTCAGCACTTGGAAAGAAATCTATCCTGAATCAAAGCTCGACACCATCCGCCTGGTCTTCGACACGCCAAAGTCGGCCACCGTCCGTTACTGCACCGACTCTATCCTGAATGGAAACAAAATCTCGAATGCAGGCAACATCCGTGCCGTGGAAACCACAGGCGAGGTGATCGAATACGTTGAACGCCACAAGAACGCCATCGGCATTGTCGGTTCCATTTGGATCAACGACCAGCGCGACACCACCAATGTCACCTTCAAGCGCAATGTCACCGTGATGGCCGTGGGCACAACGCCCGTGCGTGCCGTGAAACCCTATCAATACTACATTGCCACGGCCGAATATCCCTTCATCCGCACCCTCTGGGCCATCTGCACCGACCCGCGTGGACAGGGTTCGCCCCGCCGCTTCTACAACTACCTCATCAATCCTGGCGAAGAGGGTCAGCTCGTGTTCTGGCGTGCAGGTCTCTATCCCGCCTGGACAGAATTTTTAGAGAGGAAAGTCGTGGTGGATTAAACCTCCGTGGCGAAGATACCGTCAATAAGGAAAGCGCTGTCAACTCTATACAAACAACTTAATTATCAACCATTAAAAGCTAAAGAGCATTATGAAAACAATTAAATATCTATTCATGGGCGCTATGCTGCTCAGCTTCAGCACCAGCGCATTGGCACAGGACGGCACAGCCGCCGACATCGCTGCCGTAAAGAACCTTATCCAGAGTAAGCCTGCAGACATGGCCAAGGCTATGAAGCCATTCTACAGCAAGAACAAGAAGAACGCCGAGAACTTGGTAGCCTTCGGTCGCGCCTTCTACGAGGCCAAGGACACTGCCAACGCTCGTATCGCTGCCAACAATGCCTTGACAGCTTCCAAGCGCCAGTATTCGCCGGCATACGTGCTGCTGGGCGACATCGCTGCCCTGGGCGATGACGGAGGAGAGGCCGCTGCAATGTACGAGCAGGCCATCTACTACGACAAGACCAACCCCGATCCCTATCGCAAGTACGCCCTGGTCTACCGCAAGATCGATCCCGATGGCGCCGTGGCCAAGTTGGAGCAGCTGCGCAGCGAGGTTCCCTCCTATCCCGTTGACGCCCTCAAGGCTCACATCTATTATCTGTCGCTGAAGTATGGTCCCGCCATCGAGACCTACGCCAAGGTGCCCACCTCGCAGATGACGCGCTCCGACTTCATCGAGTATGCCAATGCGTGCTTCGTGCTGCAGCAGTACGAGCAGGGCTACAACGCCGCCAAGGCCGGACTGGCCAAGGAGCCCAACAACGGTACGCTCACCCGTCTGGCCATGTTCTGCGCCAACAAGCTGAAGAAGTACGACGAGGCCGTCAGCCTGGCCGACGCCCTCTTCACCAAGGTGCACAAGGACAGCATCAACTACTCGCACCTCGACTATCTGAACTATGGCGACGCCCTCGTGGGCAATGGTCTTGCCGAGCAGGCCATCGAGAAGTACAAGCAGGGTCTGAGCCTGAAGGCCGACGACAGCGACCTCTCCGACCTGCACAAGTCGCTCTCCGATGCCTACAAGAGCCTGAAGGACTTCCCCAACGCCATCAGCAGCTATAAGGACTACCTGAACACTGCCAAGGAGCCCGATGCCATCGCTTACGCCGGACTGGGAACCCTCAACATGAACTATGCTCGCTCCTTCACCGAGGAAGACCAGAAGGACCAGCAGACAGCCGCTTTGCAGGAGACCGACAAGGTGTGGGGCGACCTCATCGAGAAGTTCCCCGATGCAGCCGAGTATGGCCTGTTCCAGCGCGCCACTGTCAACGCCATGATGGACCCCGACAGCAAGGAAGGCCTGGCTAAGCCCTACTTCGAGCAGCTCATCGAGAAGATTACTGCACGCGAGGACCGCGACGCCACCGACAACACCCGCTTGGAGAAGAGCTATCGCTACTTGATGTTCTACTACTACTCCATCGTGAAGGACAACAAGATGGCACTCGACTATGCCAACAAGATCCTGGAGGTGAAGCCCGACGACGAGGGTATCCAGAAGGTTGTTGAGTCGCTCAGCAAAGTAGTTAAATAATCTACCCCCACATTTCCACTATGTTATGCCGAGGGTTCCTGTCACAAC
>JAFZSR010000093.1 GCA_017619275.1 Prevotella sp.
AGCAACTTCTATCCCGACCACCTCATCGACCTCTGCGCCAACGTAGAGATCCGTCCAATGGTGAATCAGGTGGAGACCCACGTATTCCATCAGCAGACCATCGCCCGCAAGTATATGGACGAGTTGGGTGTGGCTCACATGGCATGGGGACCGCTGGCCGAGGGCAAGAACGGTTTCTTCACCAACGAGACGCTGATCAAGATCGGTGAGAAATATGGCAAGACTGGCCCACAGGTTGCTCTGCGCTATCTGATGGAACTGGGCATCATCGTTATCCCCAAGTCGAGCAAGAAGGAGCGCATGGCGCAAAATCTCGACCTCTTCGATTTCGAACTCTCTGTAGAAGACAAGGCTGAACTCGCCAAGCTCGACACAGGCAATCCCGTCATTATGCCCTCTCACCATGACCCCGAAATCGTGAAGTGGTTTATGTCATTACTTCCACAGAGATAAACAATTAAAAACGCTATAGATTATGGACAGAAGAGAAGCTCTAAAAACAATGGGAATGGCCATTGCCGCAGCAGCATTGGCAGGAGTGGCACCAAACTCATACGCTGCCATCCTGAAAGACCGCGCCAAGAACAAGAAGCGTCTGGTGTTCTACTTCACCGCCACAGGCAACTCGTTCTTCATCGCCAAGAGCCTTGCCGACGAGCCTATCAGCATCCCGCAGGCATTGAAGAAGGGCGAGCTGAAGTACGAGGCTGATGAGATAGGCTTCGTATTCCCCGACTATGCCGCAGCGGCTCCGCTGATTGTGCGCGAATTCCTGGAGAAAGCCCAGCTGAAGGCTCAGTATATGTTCTCCGTCATCACCTTCGGAAACGCATCCGTAAACGTCGCTGAATGGTGGAACAACTATGCAAAGGAGCATGGTGTCAGCTTCAACTACATCAAACCCATCCTGATGGTGGACAACTACCTGCCGGTGTTCGACATGAACGAGCAGATAAAGATTGACAAGCACACGGACGAGAGTCTGGCTGTCATTATCACCGACCTTGCAGAACAGAAGTCATTCATCGAACCTTCCGACTTGGGACGCTTCAATGTGGATATGCTCAAGGGTATGCAGAATCATCACTTCTCGATGACCGCCGACCGTCTGCTGGAACTGAAGGCCGACCGCTGCATCCAGTGCATGACCTGCCAGAAGGTTTGTCCCCACAATAACTTCACGCCCTCCGACGATGCCGTTCTGTTCAAAGGCAAGTGCGAGTTCTGTCTGGCCTGCGTCCACAACTGTCCGCAGAAGGCCCTCACGCTAAAGTCTCAGTGGCCCGGTGCTCCCGGTGAGCGTAATCCCGAGGCCCGCTACCGCAATCCCAACGTGTCGCTCAACGAGATTATCAAATCGAATAGGCAATAATTACAGCTGAATATGAAAAAGGTATTAGTATTAGCAATGCTCATCGTCGCCAATGTGACAGCATTCGCACAGAGTTTTAGCAAAGAAGAGCAGGAATTGATCGACCTGTCTAATCAGAAATGGGCCTGGATGTCGGAAAAGAACGCCGACAGGTTGGCCGAGTTGTTCCACGATAATGCCATGTTCGTCCACATGGGCGGTTCTTGGGGCAAGGAACAAGAAGTAGGTATCATCCGTGGCGGCATGATTTGGTACAAAAAAGCCGATATCCACTCACAACAGGTAAAGTTCATCGAGGACAATGCTATCGTCTATAGCAATATCCACCTGACCAGCGAAGTTGGCGGCAACGAAGTCTGTTTCCCCTTTATGGTCAGCGAAGTGTTCATCAAGAAAGAAGGCCTGTGGAAACTTGGCGCACTCATATTTACAAGATTAATGGAACCAGGAAAGGAATAAATTATGAAGATATTTACAACAATGGCAGCTATGCTGCTGACCGTAGTAGGACTGAGCGCCTGCACTGCAAAGGCAAAACAAGTAAACAATGAGTCGGGCGAGAGCACGACGGAAAAGAAAGAAGTTATGGATTTGAAAGGTAAAAAAGTTCTGGTGGCCTACTTCTCGTGGAGCGGCAATACCAAATATGCGGCTCAGTACATCGCCAAAAAGCTGGGAGCCGATGAGTTTGAAATCATCCGCGAGAAGCCATACCCCACAGAGTACACACCCTGCACCGAGGATGCCAAGGCCGAGAAAGAAGCTGGTGAGCGTCCTGCCATTAAGGGCAAAGTGGAAGATATGGCGCAATACGATGTTGTGTTCGTCTGCGTACCCGTATGGTGGTACACCGCCCCGATGCCCGTCTATACCTTCCTGGAGCAGTACGACCTGAAGGGCAAGACCATCATCCCTTTCTGCACCGCCTACAGCGGCCCGTCGTCCACCTTGAAGGACATCGTAAAAGCTACTCCTAATAGCGACCACCGCGACGGCATCTGCATCGTCACCAAGGAAATGGGTGGTCAGGGCATGGAATCGAAGACTGCCAAGATTGACAAGTGGCTCGGCGAAATAGGATTCTAAAAGAAAGGCTATCAGATATGAAAAAGGTTTTAGTATTAGCAATGCTCATTGCCACCAGCACAATGGCATTTGCACAAAATGTATTCGCAAACTTCGACCACGAGGTGACGCAGCCCGCTCCGGGCGGCGAGACCACCGACGGCGGCCCGCAAGCCAAATCGAACATCACGTCGGTAGCGGGCGTTCCGCTGGTTCGTCTCAACAACGGCGTGATGATGCCCCGGTTCGGATTTGGCACGCAGATTCAGAGCATGGAGGGTGCCAGCCAGCGGCAGCAGCTCAACGAGACGGTGCGCGGAACGGTTATCGCAGCGCTGCAGTCGGGCTATCGCCATCTGGACGATGCCATGTTCTACTACAACGAGCGTGGCGCGGGATGGGGCATCCGCGAGAGTGGCGTACCCCGCGAGGAGATATGGCTGACGAGCAAGATCTCGGGCAATCTGAAAGACGCGCAGAATGCGTTCAACGGTATGCTCGAACGGCTGCAGACGGACTACCTCGACCTGGTGTATATCCACCACCCGGCGGGTACGCTGGCCGACATTCTGGCCTGCTGGCGGGTGATGGAGAAGGAATACAAGGCGGGGCGCATTCGTGCCCTCGGCATCAGCAATTTCGACAACCGCATGGAGGCGTTCAACTACATCATGGAGAACGCGGAAATCAAGCCGCAGATGGCGCAGATAGAGTGTCACCCGCTGGCCCAGCGCAAGGAGGCCCGTCAGCTCTACAAGGAGAATTACGGCGTGCAGGTGGAGTGCTGGTATCCGCTGAACCACAACCAAGGCGACGTGTCGAACGCCACCCTCCTGCAGATTGCAGCAGCGCATGGCAAGAGCGTCTATCAGGTCATCCTCCGCTGGCACATGCAGGAAGGTCTCTGTCCTGTGCCCGGCTCTACCAACCCTGCCCATATCGCTGAGAACATCAGCATCTTCGACTTCTCGCTCTCCGACGAGGAAATGGTTGCCATCCGTGCCATCGACCAAGGTGAATCAGGACGCTCGTTCAACATCTCGTATGGCACTTGGACATTCGGCAACTTCCAGGACTACACCTACGACCACACCTATGAGCCTGCCGCCATCGAAAGCACCAGGGCAGACATCAGCAGCGACAGTCGGATCTACACGCTGGCAGGCGTGCAGGTGAACGCCTTGCAGAAGGGCCTCAATATCATTAATGGTAAAAAATACATCAGATGAAGAAACCATTTACAACGCTACTGATGCTGGCGGCATCGCTGGTCTGTTGTGCAGCCTGCTCGGAGAGTGCCGAGGCAGCGACAGCGGCTGGGGACGACGATGGGCCGACGAACGTAGAATTCCAGATTCAATATACCACGCCCGTGCCATCGGAGTTCTTCCAAGCGGCATCGCAGCAGGGAATGGTGGAGGTGCTGTGGTACGACTCGAAGGACTATACCTCGTCCGCCCGGCCAGCGACGCGGAAGCCGGCGTATGTCTATCTGCCCTACGGCTACGACCCGACACAAAAATACGATATCATATACCTGCTGCACGGCTGGACGGGCGTGGCAGAGCAGTACTTCGGCCTGTCGTCGTGGCCACAGATGAAGAACCTCTTCGACAACCTGATTCAGCGAGCGCTGACGAAGCCGTTCATCGCCGTGTCGCCCACGTGGGACAAGGACAACCAGTCGAAAGGCTGGGGAGAAAGCACGCAGGAGGCTGCCGTCTTCTCGCAGGAGTATGTGAACGACCTCATCCCCGCCGTCGAGACGCACTACAGCACCTATCTGGAGTCGCCCACGGAGGCTGGCATCCTCGCCTCACGCCAGCACCGAGCCATCGGCGGATTCTCGCTGGGCAGCATCACCACGTGGTATATCTTCGAACAGGCCTTCCCCTATTCGAAGTGGTACCTACCCATGAGCGGCGACAACTGGAGTCAGGGCATGTACGGCGGGCAGTATTACCCCGATGAGACAGCGCAGTTTTTGGCCGACCTCGTGAACAAGTCGCCCTATCGTGATGACTTCTACGTGTGGTACGCCTGTGGCACGGAGGATGTCCGTCTGCCGCAGAGCCACAATCAGGCGCTGGCAATGGCGAAGCTCACCGACACGTTCAATGCCAAGAATTTCTCGTACCACATGAAGGAGGGCGGCAAACACGACTTCAACGCCGTGTGGGAGTTCTGCTACCACGCCCTGCAGTTCTTCTTTCCCCCGAAAAACGCTGAGCCCATGACGAACTATTACAACCGCCAGAGCCGTATCGCCGACGTAATGAACGACCCTGACTTCGGCGACTGGGGACGGCTTATCCTGCCTGCAAACAACAGTTACTGGAGCGGCACCACGCTGGAAGACCTCGACCTGACGTGGTACAACGGAATCGACCCCGACAAGACCGTCGAGATTGTGAACTATATCAAGGCCCACCACGATGAAGTCTTCATCGACATCTACACCGAGGCCGAAAAGCTGGCCGACCCAGAGAAACGCAACACGGGGCTGTTCTTCTTCCGAGGCACGCCCGGCGCACCTTTTGCCATCTGCAATGCCGGCGGTGGCCACGTCTATGTGGGAGCCATGCACGACTCGTTCCCACATGCCTTGGAGATTTCCAAACAGGGTCTGAACGCCTTCGCCCTCATCTACCGTCCCGACTGGAGCCCCTCTGACGAAGACCTCGCACGCGCCATCACCTATATCTACGACCACGCCGACGAGCTGGGCGTTGCCCGCGATGGCTACAGCCTCTGGGGAGGCAGCGCCGGAGCCCGCATGGCAGCCGACATGAGCCGCCTCTCCCACATGCGCAGTTCCACCGGTCGCACCGACATCCCCCAGGCCGCCGCCTGCATCATGCAATATACCGGCTACACCTCCGTCTCTGCCGACGATGCCCCCACCTATGCCTGCTGCGGCACCAACGACGGCATAGCCTCGTGGCGCACCATGCAGAGCCGCCTCGACCAGCTCTCCGCCCTCGGCATCCCCACCGAGTTTCACGCCTACAACGGTCTTCCTCACGGCTTCGGCCTTGGCACCGGCACCGTCGCCGAAGGCTGGATCAACGACGCCATCAGCTTCTGCCAGGCGCAGCGAGGCACAACCCGCATCAGCCAGACACGCGCCTCTGACGGCTCAAAGCCCCAAGCCATCTACTTGCTCAACGGCACCCGCCGCGATTCGATACAACGAGGTATTAATATTGTGGATGGAAAGAAGTTTTTAGCAAAATAATCTCAAAAACCACCTCCGTATTAAGCAAATATGGAGGTATTTTCGTATATTTACAGCCAAATTCCAAATAAATACAAGAAGAATATGAAAAAGTCATTAACGATTATCGTATTAATACTGGTGGCATCAGTTGCAGCTTTTGCACAGAGTACGGTATATCTGACCAGAGAGATTACG
>JAFZSR010000094.1 GCA_017619275.1 Prevotella sp.
CATGTGACATTGTGACATTAAGCACCTCCGCTATGTGTGCGCCCCTCCCTACCACATAACTATATATAAATAATATATAATTATTATTAATAATATTTAAAATACCATACTCTCTTTTTCATCCCCCCATATTCAACCTCCTTAATGTCACAAAGTCACATGTCACAAAGTCGCTTATCTGGATGGAGCCACTGTCGTGAAACGCGACGGTGGTTATGAGCCCCCAAGGAATGGACATCAGTACTGTATCTGAACAGAGAATCGCATCAATACAGGCCAAAATAAATGGAAGACCAAGGGTAAAATTGAATTTTAGACAATCCAAAGGATGAGTTTTTCAAACATTATTCATAAAACTGCACCCGACTTGCACTTGCTGGTAGACTCTGCCGTCGAAGTTCTTGGACGAGCCAAGCGAAACGAGTTTCGAGTTCTTTCACTCGGAAATGAAAAGAAAAGCGAGTTTTTCTTTTGCATTTCACTCGTTTTTTTGTAACTTTGTGCTCTATAAGGGCGACACATCCATTGCGCCGCCATGAAACGACGAACAAAACCTAATGACTATGAATAAGATGATTCTTGTTTTCAGCATGTTGCTGAGCGTGTTGGGACTGTCGGCACAGACCGACATGACGGGATGGATCGTAAATCCAAGTTTTGAATCCGACTTCGACGGTTGGGAGCACAAGAGCATGGGCCGACAGGGCAATGATGTGTTCTCCATCAAAGACGGCGCCACCTACGTGGAGAAATGGACGGGGCGCGGCGGTGCCGTAGGCTCGGGAATGGTGAGCCAAACGCTGCGCGACCTGCCACCGGGCAACTACGAGCTATCGGCTGCCGCCCAGAACATACAAGAAGACACGCCAACGGCCAGTCAGACGGGTGCTTGGGTCTTTGCCGGCGAACAGAAGACGACCGTCACCGTGCGCAACACCTATAAGGTGGCTTTCACCTTCGTCACGGGCAGCATCAACATCGGCTTCGAGGCCGTGGATGCTTCGGGCAACTGGATTGCCGTTGACAACTTCCGCCTGACGCTGGTGGGCAACGACCTGAGCCAGCCACTGGCCGAGGCCATCGCGCATGCCACCGCCCTCTATGGCGACGGCACGGGCAACGAGGCTGAACAGCTGTTGGCAGCCATCACCGCCGCACAAGCCGTGGCCGAGAAGGGCGACGCCACCGCTCAGGAACAGGCCGACGCCATCATCGCCCTGCAGCGGGCCGAGGACATTTACCTGCGTGCCAACGCCAGCAGCGACAACCCACTCGATATCACTAGCAGCATTGTGAACCCCAGCTTCGAGACTGGCGACCTGACCGGCTGGACCTCGGAGCAGATGGGCATCCAGGGCAACTCGGTGTTCAACATCAAGAACGGCAGCTACTATGTGGAGAAATGGACAGGACGCGGCGGCGCCGTGGGCAATGCCCGACTGAGCCAGACCATCGGCGACATGCAGCCTGGCCGTTACAGGCTGAAGGCGGTGGCACAGAACATTCAGGAGGACACGCCCAACAAGGCGCAGACGGGCGCCTACATCTTTGCTGGCCAACAGCAGCAGACGGTTGACGTGCGCAAAGACTACAGCCTCGACTTCGTGCAGGTGAGCAACCATCTGGAATTGGGCTTCGAAGCCAAGAGCGCTTCGGGCAACTGGCTCGCCGTAGACCATTTCCGCTTGGAATATATTGGAGATGACTTCGAGGCCGTGAAAGCCCAGTTCGAACAGCTGATAGAGGCAGCCAAGCAGCTGGCCATGCTGAAGATGAACACAGCGGCCGCCCAGACGCTACAAACGGCCATTGATGCCTGCACACCATTGCTCGCGCAAAACAACTACGAGGGCTGGGGCGAGGCCGCCTACCAGTTGGCGACCGCCTACGACGTGGCCCAAGCCTCGCAGGAGGTGTTTGCCCGTCTGGCCAGCGTCATCGCCGACGCGCGGCAGGAGCTGGAGACCTCGACGGCAACCGACAGAGCCGCCTACGAGGAGGCCATCGCCACGGCACAGGCCGTCTACGACAATCCCGACACCACCGACGAGCAGGCACTGGCCGCCATCGAAGCCTTGCTGCAGGCCTCCTTCGAGTTCAAGATTGCCAACGGCAGCGCCGACGGCCCCGAGGTGGTGACCGACAAGCGTTTCATCCGCGGTGCCACCTGGGCTTTCGGTCGCAGCACCGTGAAGGGCAGCAACATCCTGGAGCAGGGTTTCTGCTGGGCCGAGCATCCCGACCCAAAGGTGACCGACCAGCGCACTACCGAGTACATCAACCAAGCAGGGCGCATCTACTGGCTGCGCAACCTGAAGCCCGCCACCGTTTACTATATGCGCGCCTACGCCATCAACAGCGACTACGGTGTGGGCTATGGCGACGTGCTGAAGGTGGTCACCGTGCCGAAGGGTACCGTGGGCCACTGGTATGACAACGGCGGCGACGAGGCCACCAACGACCGCATCAACTACGCCATCAACACGTCGATGGACTACTATTGGAACAATCTCAGCAGCATCCACGACTTCGGCATCAGCGTGCACTACAGTCCCGGCACACCCACCGCCGACTGCAGCTACGGCGGTTGGATGCGCGTGGGTGCCAGCTCCAGCTATCAGCAGCCGGGCACCATCATGCACGAGGCCTTCCACGGCATCGGCGTGGGCACGCACAACATGTGGTGGTCGGCCGAGATGCGCTCCGACGGCAACCGCGGCGACTGGCTCGGCGACCGCGCCACGGAGGCCGTGCGCTTCTGGGACGACAGCCCCACGGCGGTCATCACGGGCGACGACACGCACCTGTGGCCCTACGGCTGCAACGGTGCACATGAGGATACGCACAACGACAACCTCTACTGCATGATGGGCATCCTGGCCCAGGCGCTCGGCGAGGACGGACTACCCGCCTCAGACAACATCGGCTATGCCCTGCCCTACTACTCGTTCAACCATGACGACGGGGTGAAATACTACCTGAAGAACGAGGACAAGGACCGTGGGCTACGCTCGGCCTACCTGGTGGAGAACGACAACCACCAGTTGGAGTGGAAGACGATGAGCGTAGAGGAGGCCACCGTCGACGACCATGCCGCCTGGTTCCTCACCTTCACCCCCGCCAACCAGTACTACCAGCTGCGCAACGCCGCCACGGGCAACTACATGACTTACAGCAGCGGCATCAAGACCGTGAGCCACGCCTCGCCAACGAGCGCCGACAACTTCCACCTGATGCGCGGACGCGTAGACGTGGACGGCCATCGTGGCTACTACATCATCCACCCACAAGCCAACACCGCCACGCCCTCGCTGCTGAATGCCCTGGCCAACGGAAAGACGGGCAGCGCAGGCTTCAACATCTCGAAGAAGGCCACCACGCAGCGATGGCTCATCCTCACCGCCGAGGAGGCCACCAACTTCGACAACGGCAATATCAACGAGGCACGGCAGGAGCTGGCCGCCCTGTTGGCCCGTCTGCGCCAACTGGCACAGACACCACATACGGAGGTGATGGAAGGCACCGACGAGCGGCTGGCCATGCAGTTGGAAGCCATTGAAGAACAGGCAAAGAGCTGCACCAAAGGCTCGGAGATTGAACTGCTGATGAAACAGGCACGCGAAGAGGGAATGACCTTCCTCAACAACGTCGCCGCCACCGACATCGAACAGCCCTTCAACCTCACCTTCATGCTCACGAACCCCGACTTTGACAATGATGCCACCACGGGCTGGACGTCGACCAACGGCGATCCGGGCTACGATGCCAAGGGATCCGAGTTCTACGAGCGGACATTCAACTTCTATCAGACGCTCGAACAGATGCCCGCTGGTGTCTACCAGTTGCGGGCCAACGCCTTCCAGCGTCCCGGCAGTGCCGACGATGTGTTTGCCCCCTATACGGCAGGCACCGCCACCGTGAGCTCCTCGCTTTACATCGGCAGCACAGCGGCACCCATTCACCACATCTGCGATGACCGTCAGCCACAACAACTCTACAACGATGGCGGATGGGGAAGCGACCGCCAGATGGCCGACGGCACCTATATCCCCCAGTGCATGACGGGTGCTGAGCGCTACTTCGCCAAAGGACTCTACGACAGCAGCGTCACTGCCGAAGTGACAACGGCTGGCGGCAACCTGCGCATCGGACTGCGCTGCACGAAGGCACCCACCTACTATTGGACGATGTTCGACCACTTCCGTCTCTTCTTCTTCGGACAGAACCAGACGCTATTGGGCGTCGACGACGTTGAACGTTCAACCATGAACGTTGAACGTTTCTACGACCTCCAGGGACGAAAGCTACAGGAGCAGCCGCAGCGCGGAATCTATATCCGCGACGGGCAGAAGCACGTGGTGAAATAAAGCGCACAGCTGCCTTCCGACGCGCAGCCACTCCCCTCCCTTCGAAAAAAAGTCAACGCGCAGCCACTCCCCTCCCTTCAAGGGGAGGGGCAGGGGTGGGGTCTGTATATTCTTCATTCGCTGGAATTTAGAGACCCCACCCCTAACCCCTCCCCTTGAAGGGATGGGAGTGGCTGCGCATCAGTCTGCCACTTCTTTTGCGCCCCAAAAAGTACTAATGAAAACGGTTGAGGAGGTCGGCTACGTGGCTGGCCTCTTCGTTGGTCATGGCCTGATGGCAGGGGATGCTGAGTTCTTCGGCGTGGATGCGCTCGGTGATGGGCAGGGAGAGGTTGGCCCACTCGCTGTAGCAACGTTGTTTGTGGGGTGGAATGGGATAATGAATTTGCGTTTCCACCGCATTGTCAAGAAGGTATTGGCGGAGCTCGTCGCGTCGCGGACAGAAAACGGGGAAGATGTGCCACACGCTGTCGGCCGTAGGTGTCAATAGCCTGATGAGCGGATTCTGGATTTGGTGGGTGTATATGTCGGCAATCTCCTTTCGGCGGGCATTGTCTTCGTTCAGGTATCGCAGTTTCACATCGAGGATAGCCGCCTGCAGTTCGTCCATGCGCGAATTGCGCCCTGGGTAGTCGTGAACATACTTTTGATGACTGCCGTAGTTGCCCAAAGCCCTCACCACGTCGGCCAGTTGGTCGTCGTTGGTGGTCACGGCTCCAGCATCGCCCAGCGCGCCCAAGTTCTTTCCAGGATAGAAGCTGTGGCCGGCGGCATCGCCAAGGGAACCGGTAAGCAGACTCTCCCCCGTCCCCTCCCTGTGAGGGAGGGGCGTATATAGACTTGTTGGCAGAACTATCTGCTCCCCTCCATTCAGGGAGGGGCTGGGGGAGGGTCCTTTGCACCCATGCGCCTGGGCATTGTCCTCGATGAGCTTCAGGTGGTGACGTTGGCAGATGTCGGCGATGCGCTCGGTGTAGGCGCAAATGCCGTAGAGGTGGACGAGCATTAGCGCGCGGGTGCGGCTGGTGATGGCCTCTTCTATGAGGCTGTCGTCAATTTGGGCAGTGTCAAGGCGTGGTTCCACCAGCACGGGTTTCAGTCCACTCTCGGTGATGGCAAGGATGCTGGCGATGAAAGTATTGGCGGGTACGATGACCTCGTCGCACGGCTGCATTACGCCCATCTGGATGTAGGCACGAAGGATGAGGGTGAGGGCATCCAAGCCGTTGCCACATGCCACGCAATGGCGGGTGCCGATGAACTGGGCATAATGCTCCTCAAAGCGGCGCGTGGCCTCGCCCTTGAGATACCACCCACTGTCGAGCACCTCGCCGATGGCTGCCCGCAGCTCGGCATCGTGGCGCTGGTTGATGCTTTTCAGGTCAAGATAGTTCATCGTTCAATCTTTAATTGTCAATGTTCAACGTTCTTGCGTCCCTTCGGTAGCAAGCGACCAGAGGTCGAGCGCAACGTTCGACGTTCAATGTTCAACGTTCACACCGTCCACTCGTAGGTGTCGTAGCAAACGGCGCGCGCCCCGAAGCCCTCTTTCTGATAGATGAGCTGCTCGTTGAGGATGTCGCTGTGTGTCTCGGTCGACTTTCCAAAGTCGATGTAGAGATGTTGGGGGAATGAGTGTAGCAGGCAGGCCACGATGGCATCCACCGCTCCCATCTTCTTGCCCTGAGGCGTGGCGGCGATGTACTGGGTGTGCACGGTCTGGGGGGTGACATAGAGCACGCACCCTGCCACGAGGTCGCCGTCCTGGCGCGCCTCCATCAGTAAGATGTTCTGGGGGAAGCGTCCTTGCAAGAGCAGAATTTCGTCGAGCGTATGCACAGGCTTCACCCCATGGTTCACGCGGAGGTTCTCGGCCAATATCGGCCAAAAGGCGGCATAGTCGTGACCGAAGGTTACCTGCACGCCAGCATCAGAAGCCACACGGAGTCCATGGCGGCGGTCCTTCTTCCACTTCTGCGGGCGGGCTACAACAAATGCCGAGGACACGTCGCGCTCCAACAGCCGATTGTTGCACACGCGGTGCATGGCATAGAGCGGTTCCTCGGCGGGCAGGAGCTGATAAATCCAAGGGATGGCTTTGTAGACCACGCGTTCGAAGCCGTTTGCCCGCAGGTAGTCGTTCAGCAGCTCGAACACCTCAATGATGTGCACCGTGGTGGCCTCCATGCCCATGACGAGACCACCGTAGGTGAGACCTTGATGCGTGTAGAGCACTTTGCCACGCTCGTTGGCAGGCAGGATGGCATAGAGACGGTCGTCGCGGAAGAACAGGAGCGAGTGGTCGCTGAAGCGGTCGGCATGATAGTCCATGTACCGGCGGTCGAAGAGGAACGTAGCGTTCTTCGCCCTTGCCACAAAGTCGTTCCACTCACGTTGCCACTGCTGCGAATAGCGTTCTACTGTCAACATCCCACGTATCTCAGAAACTCGTCGTAATCGTAGATATAGTCGTCCTCCTCATAATGCTCGGAAGCGAGCACCAAGCACACGGCACCGCTGGAAAAGTCGTCGAGCGTGCGCCAGGTGTTGGTTTCTATCAGCAGGGCCTGCCAAGGATGGTTCAGCAGCACGGTGGCACGCTCGCGGCCATTGTCAAGAGTGACATGGAACGAGCCGCTGAGAGCCACGACGAGCTGGCGCAGCCTTTTGTGGGCGTGTCCGCCGCGGCTCTCGCCAGCGGGCACGTCATAGACCCAGTAGACCCGCTTCACGGCGAAAGGCACATGCCCATCGCCCTCGGCAAAGGTGAGATTGCCGCGGGGGTCGGTGATTTTGGGCAGGTCGATGAGCTTTATTTCCATGTTCTGGGGGGATGCTGCGGCGATGCCGCAGCACACAGGACCGTTAGCGGTCCTTGTACATTTGGTCGTAGTATTTTTGGTAGTCGCCGCTGGTGACGTTGTCGAGCCATTCCTGGTTGTCGAGATACCAGCGGACGGTCTTCTCGATGCCCTCCTCGAATTGGAGTGAAGGCTCCCAGCCCAGCTCGCGCTGCAGCTTGGTGCTGTCGATGGCGTAGCGCAGGTCGTGGCCGGCGCGGTCGGTGACGTAGGTGATGAGGTCCATGTCCTCGCCCTCCTTGCGGCCGAGCAGACGGTCGACGGTGTTGATGAGCACGCGGATGATGTCGATGTTCTTCCACTCGTTGAAGCCACCGATGTTGTAGGTCTCGGCAATCATCCCTTCATGGAAGATGACGTCGATGGCACGGGCGTGGTCTTCCACGTAGAGCCAGTCGCGCACGTTCTCGCCCTTGCCATAGACGGGCAGAGCCTTGCGGTGGCGGATGTTGTTGATGAACAGCGGAATGAGCTTCTCAGGGAACTGATAGGGGCCGTAGTTGTTCGAGCAGTTGGTGACGATGACGGGCATGCCGTAAGTATCGTGATAGGCGCGCACGAAGTGGTCGCTCGAAGCCTTGGCGGCGCTATAAGGCGAATGGGGGTTGTACTTGGTCGTCTCCAAGAAGAACTTGTCGCCATAGGCCAGATGGTGCTCGGCACTGCTGGCCGTGGTGGTAAAGGGCGGCTCGATGCCTTCGGGGTGAGTCAGCTCCAGGGCACCATACACCTCGTCGGTGCTGATGTGGTAGAAGCGCTTGCCCTCGTAGCGCTCGGGCAGACTCTCCCAATAGAGTTTGGCGGCCTGAAGCAGCGAGAGGGTGCCCATCACATTCGTCTTGGCAAAGGTGAAGGGATCCTTGATGGAACGGTCTACATGACTCTCGGCGGCCAGGTGGATGATACCGTCGACCTTCTTGTCCTGCATCAGCTGGTAGAAGGCTTCGAAGTCGCAGATGTCCATCTTCACAAACTCGTAGTTGGGCTTGTCCTCAATATCCTTCAGGTTGGCCAAGTTGCCAGCATAAGTCAACTTGTCGAGGTTGATGATGTGATAGTCGGGATATTTGTTCACAAAGAGGCGCACCACATGGCTGCCAATGAATCCGGCACCGCCGGTGATTACTATTGTTCTCTTCATAGTGTATTATTTTGTTTTGTTCTTTCTTCTGTTATAGATGCCCAACGCAAACATGACGACGAAGGCAATGATGAAGGTTTGCGAAGCCTCCTGCCAGGTGTCTTCAAGCCCCAGTATATAACATAATAACGTGGCAACAGCGGCAACTATTGTGTCGAGCAGCAACTCGGGTATCCATTTTTTAAGTTCATCCATGGCGCAAAGGGTCTGAGAGAGTGATTACTTCGAGGTCTTTGAACGTGGAGCCGTCGATGACGAGGCGCATCAGCGTGCGCTCCTTGTGCCATCCTTGCATGCCGGCAGCCCCAGGGTTGAGGTGCAACAGGTTGAGGGTCTTATCGTACTTCACCCGCAAGATATGCGAGTGGCCGGCTATGAAGAGACGGGGCGGATTGGCATAGAGCGTGGAGCGGATGGAGTGGTCGTAGTTGCCGGGGTAGCCTCCGATGTGCTTGATGAGCACATCCACGTCTTCACAATTGAAGCGGCACAATTCGCGGTACATCAGCCGCAGGTCGCCACCGTCGCAGTTGCCGCAGACAGCATGCAAAGGACGGAACTCCGCCAACCGCTCGGCCACCTCCAGGGAGCCGATGTCGCCCGCATGCCAAATTTCGTCGCAAGGCTCAAAATAGTGCAGATACTTCGGGTCCCAATAGCTGTGGGTGTCGCTGATGATGCCTATCTTTTTCAAAGTTATGAGTTTAGAATTAAGATGCTTACAACGCCAAGCGCTGGCGGATGAACTGGGCAATGAGCTGCTCGGTGGCCTCGAGGCCAAGGATGTTGGAGTCGATGCAGAGGTCGTAGCTCTGTGCCATGCCCCACGTCTTTCCCGTGTAGTAGTTGTAATAGTCGGCGCGGCGACGCTCGCCCTGCTCAATGTAGCGGCAAGCCTCGTCGGTACTGATGCCTCGCTTCTGGGCCACACGGTTGATGCGCACCTCGAGAGGGGCCGAGATGAACACATTCGTGACGAGTGGGAAGTCGCGCAGCACATAGTCGGCACAGCGGCCCACAAACACGCATGGACCCTGCTGGGCAGCCTTACGGATGGCATCGCTCTGAAACAGGAAGAACGAATCGGGCGAAAGTCCCTGACGCGAGTAGTCGATAGTGGCCGACAGGGCACTGGGGATGTGCAGGAAGGTGCGCAAGAAACTCTTGTGCTCGTCGTTCTGCTCAAAGAGGCGCTCCGAGAGTCCACTCTCGCGGGCTGCCAAGTTCAGTAGCTCACGGTCGTAGAAGGTGGCGCCAAAGTCGCGGGCCAGCATCTGCCCGATGTCGTGGCCTCCGCTGCCCAACTGGCGTCCGATGCAGATGATTGGATGGGCCATTTCTTCCACAGATTCGTTTGTCTTGCTATTCATCTTTTCCATATCTGTCAACTATATAAACTATGTACTGCTTGGGAGAGATTTCAGTTTCCTTAAATACCACACCAATATGGGGATGGTGGTGCTGAAAGCCAAGAAGTCGCTAATGGGCATGGCCATCCAGACGCCGTCGAGCTGCCAGAACAGAGGCAGGATGAAGGCCAGGGGCAGGAGCATGAACAGCTGTCGGGAGAGCGAGAGGAAAATACTGATGCGCACCTTGCCTATGCACTGGAAGAAATTGGTGATGACGGCTTGGGAACCCACAACAGGGAACACCAGCATGTCGAACACCAATCCGCGTGCCGACAACTCGATGAGTTCCGGGTCGGTGGTGAAGATACGGGCTATCTGCTTGGTGAAAAGCATCGACACCGTCCAACCCACCAAGAGTATCAACGTGGCAGCGGTGATGGCCAGCCATAGGCAGCGCAACATGCGGTCGTACTTCTCCGCGCCGTAGTTGTAGCCCACAATGGGCTGCATCCCCTGCGTAATACCCATGACGAACATGAAGAACACCATCACCATCGAGTTGGCGATACTATAGGCACCCACGCCCATGTCGCCGCCATAACGGACAAACTGGTTGTTCATGGCGATGACGATAACGCAAGATGTGGACTGCATCAGGAAAGGCGAGATACCAATGCTGATGATGTTGCGCACCAGCCGCGCCTTCAGCCGATAGATGCCACGATGCAGGTGCAGCAGCTCGCGCTTGTCGCTGAAAATCCACATCTGCCAGCACAATGCCATCGATTGACTGGTGACAGTAGCCAAAGCGGCTCCACGGATGCCCCAGCGAAGCCACCAAACGAAGGCGATGACCAGCAGAATGTTCATGCCCACGGTGAAGAGCACGGCATACATGGCATGGCGGGGCTTACCGGCTGCTCGCAGCACGGCATTCATGCCGAAATACATGTGGGTGATGATGTTTCCCAGCAGGATGACCTGCATGAAGTCACGGGCGTAGGGCAGCGTTGCGTCGCTGGCGCCAAAGAAGCGGAGTATGGGGTCGAGAAACGCCAAGCACACCACCATGAACAGCACGCCCACAATGAGGTTCAACGTCACGGTGTTACCCAACAGGTGGTTGGCCGTGGCATAGTCGCGCTGTCCCAACTTCACGCTGATGCACGTTGAAGCTCCCACGCCGACTGCAGCTCCAAAGGCGGCGCTCAGGTTCATGAAAGGGAAGGTGATGCCCAGTCCGGCAATGGCATCGGCTCCCACCACCTGCCCTATAAAAGCACGGTCGATGATATTATACAAGGAGGTTGCTGCCGTGGCCACGATAGCAGGAAGGGCATATTGCCAAAGCAACGTGCCCACAGGCTTCTGGCCCAACTCCAATGCTCTCTGTTTGTTGTCCATTGAATCAGAGCTTCACGCTCACAGCAGTACCATCGTACTGAACCAGCTTTCCTTCAGGATTGTCTAAATTGAGGGGCTTCGGTGCATCTTTACTCACAAGCACGACATTGAAGCGACGCTGCTTCAGCATGCCGGGGAAGCTGCCCTGACGCTGGTCAAAGCTGACCGTGCGCGTGGCGTCGTCGTAGCGGATGTCGATGGTAGCATACTGTCCTTTCTCGTAGTTGTAGTTGGTGCCCTCGTCCTCATAGAGCTGGAACTGGCCGTCCTGACCAGCATAGACGTAGAGGTTGATAAGCTCTGGGGCCTTCTCGTCGCTCCACTGCATGGCAGGGCCGAAGGGGATGATGGCTCCCTCGCGAACGAAGACGGGGATGCGCTCATAGGGGGCATCGACCACCATCGTATGTCCTCCCTCGGTGTAGTCTCCAGTGTAGAGGTCGTACCATCCGCACTGGCGGGGGAAATAGACGCTGCGGTTGCGAGCCTTGTAGTAGCCCACGGGGCAAGCCATCAGCGCCGGACCGAACATCCACTGGTTGCCGATGTTCTCCACTTTGCGGTCGCCATTAAAGTCCATAACCAGAGCACGCATCAATGTGTAGTCCTTGAAATGGGCCCAGCCAGCCAGCGAGTAGAGATAGGGCATAAGGTGATAGCGCAACTGGTCGTAATAGACGAACGACTTGTAGGCGGGATGGTTGTCGGGGGCGATATTCCATATCTCGCGCAACGGCCACTGGCCATGACTGCGGAACAGGGGGATGAAGGCGCCAAACTGGTTCCAACGGCATTGCAGCTCGCGCCACTCCTTCAAGTCTTCATTCTCCTGACCCGTGCGGTCGTAGAGCTGCTGGGCCTGCACATAACGGTTTTCCACGCAGAAGCCTCCCTGGTCCATGCCCCAGAAGGGAATGCCCGACATGCAATAGTTCAGGCCGGCCGTCATCTGGGCGCGCATGTCCTCCCAACGGGTGCCGATGTCGCCACTCCACGTAGCCGTAGAGTAGCGCTGTTCGCCAGCAAAGCCGCTGCGAGTGAGCAGGAACACACGAGGCTCGTCCTTCTTACCCTTCCAAACGCCGCGCTGGCCATTGTAGATGGCATCGGCATTCACAGTGCTGTAAGCATTGAAGTATTCGGTCGATGTACCGAGAGCCGTAGGGCCGCAGAGGGCCTTGCGATACCACATAGGCGTGCAGTCGCGCACGTTAGGCTCGGAGGCATCCATCCACCAGGCATCGACCATGGAAGCGGGGGCACCAGCTTTTCCGGACTTTTTGGATTTTCCAACTTTTCCGGATAATCCGGTATATAGTTTCTCGTCCATCTGCCGCCAAAACACCTTTCTTGCCCCAGCATCGTAGGCGTCGTAGAAACCGTTCTTATAACCACGGCCCACCCAGTCGTGGATGTCGTCGGTTGGCGACTGGTTGTACATCCAGCCCTTGGCATCCAGCTCCTTGTAGTTGTCGGTATTCACATAGAACTTGGGCCAGACGCTAATCATGAAGCGGCCATGCATCGCGTGAACATCGTCGAGCATCTGCTGCGGATTGGGATAGCGCGAAGCTTCGAACTCATGGCTGCCCCACTGGTCCTCGGGCCAGTAGTTCCAGTCCTGCACAATGTTGTCGATGGGAATCTGTCGTTTGCGAAACTCTCCCAATGTCGACACCAGTTCCTCCTGCGTCTTGTAGCGTTCGCGGCTCTGCCAGAAGCCCAGCGCCCACTTCGGATAGAGCGAGGCCTTGCCCGTCAGCGTGCGGTAGCCACTGATGACCTCGTCCATGTCTTGCCCGGCAATGAAGTAGTAGTCCATGTCCTTGGCCATCTCGCACCAAATCGTCAGCGACTCGCGGTCGTAGACATTGCGCGGCTCGGCCACACGCAGACCGCAATAAGACTCGCCGCCGTCGGGGTTCCACTCTATGCGGAGGTGATACTTTACGCCCGGCTTCATGTTCACGTCGAACTTATAGGCGTTGGGATTCCAAGCCGTGCGCCAACGCTCGGCCACCACTTCCTCGCCGTCGATATACACCTTGATGTAGCCTGCGTAATAAAGGATGAACTGGTAAAGAGACTCGTCGAGCGTTTTTCCCGACGGCTGTGAAGGGACGGGCGTTGAAGGCTCCAAGAATCCTTCGTACACGACATTGGCGCCAGCCAGGTTAAAACCTCGCGGCAGGTTCTTGATGCCTCCATTGTCCGTGCGGTTGGCAATCTCCGACTTCGCGGGCGTACCATATTCATAATAAATGGAGTCCTCGTCGCGCACAATCTTACGGCCACGCGCGTCGGTGTAGGTGCCCGTCAGATGTCCCTCCCTGCCCTGCTTATCGTAGAGCCTGAAGGCGCGATTCAGCTGCAAATAGTCCTGTGGATTGCCGAAGCGACAGTAGCTGTAAGCATCCCACAGCAGACCGTAGTTCTTCGTAGAGAGGACGAAGGGGACGGAGACTTTCGTATTATACTGGAACAGATCCTCGTTCTTGCCACGCATATTGAACTCTTCGCTCTGGTGCTGACCAAGTCCGTAGAAGGCCTCGCTGCCAGGATCCGAGAAGAACGTCATTTGCCACGACAGTCCGTGCTTCTGTTCCTCCGTAGGCTGCACGCCGCCCTTGATGCCCAGCTCGCGCTCGTGCACGGTGTAGTCCCAGAACTGCTTGCCCGGGCCAAGATGGGTCTCCTTTAACAGCGGATGACTTTTGCCGTCGAAAAAACGGATGGCACCGTTGTCTGTGTAAACCTGTGCTTGCACATTCTTAGCCTTCACATAGACGCAAGCTGGTGTAACGAGGTGCTCCGATTCCTTTGCTGGGACCTCCGTCACTTTCACCTCGCCCTTATAGGGTGCCTGTGGCACAATCATCAGGCTCTGTGGCTTAACGGGCAACTCGTCCTTCGATGTAGCACGCACGCGGATGATGTTGTCGTTGATCACCTCCAGCTGGACGACCTTAGCCTGCCCGCGGTCGGGGCGGATGGTCACAATATTGCCCTTGGTCTTGACATCGGCAGCCTGAGCTGCCAGGAAACATCCCAGCAGCCCAGCCGTCAGCATAGTCTTCATAGTTTTCATGTTATTAGTTAGTTGTTAGTATCAACCGTGAAATCCGTCTTATTCTGTTGTTTTATCGTCCTTCGGAGCCAGCTGCAGCTGCAACTCTTCGAGCTGCTTCGGGTCGAGTTCGCCAGGAGCATCAAGCATCACATCGCGGCCGCTGTTGTTCTTGGGGAAGGCGATGCAGTCGCGGATGCTGTCGAGGCCAGCCATAAGGCTGACGAAGCGGTCGAGGCCGAAGGCCAGACCACCGTGGGGCGGTGCTCCATACTTGAAGGCATTGATGAGGAACCCGAACTGTGCCATAGCCCGCTCGGGTGTGAAGCCCAGAATCTCGAACATTTTCTCCTGCAGCTTGCCGTCGTGGATACGCAGCGAGCCGCCGCCCACTTCCACACCGTTGCACACGAAGTCGTAGGCCACGGCACGCACCTTCTCGGGTGCTGTGTCGAGCAGGGGAATGTCGTCGGCATTGGGCAACGTGAAGGGATGGTGGGTAGCCATCAGGCGCTGCTCCTCGTCGCTCCACTCAAAGAGCGGGAAGTCTACAATCCACAGGCAGACGAACTTATTCTTTTCGCGCAGACCCAGACGGTCGCCCATCTCCAGTCGCAGGGTGCACAGCTGGATGCGCGTCTTGTTGGCATTGTCGCCGCTGAGGATGAGCACCAGGTCTCCGTCTTTGGCGCCCATGGTTTCCTTCACCTGCTGCCACACCTCTGGCGTATAGAACTTATCGATGGAGGACTTCACGGTGCCGTCCTGGTTGAACTTCACATACACCAGACCCTTGGCACCCACCTGTGGGCGCTTCACGAAGTCGGTAAGCTGGTCGAGCTGCTTACGGGTGTAGTCGGCGCAACCCGGCACGCAGATGCCACCGATGTAGTTGGCCTCGTTGAACACAGGGAATGTGCCTGTGCCCTTCAGCTGCGGCATCAGCTCCACGAACTCCATGCCGAAGCGCAGGTCGGGCTTGTCGCTGCCGAAGCGCCGCATGGCCTCGTGCCACGTCATGCGCTGCAGCGGGGGCAGCTCGATGCCACGCACCTCCTTGAACAGATGGCGGGCAAGGCTTTCGAAGACTTCGAGGATGTCCTCCTGCTCTACAAACGACATCTCGCAGTCAATCTGTGTGAACTCCGGCTGGCGGTCGGCGCGCAGGTCCTCGTCGCGGAAACACTTGGCTATCTGGAAATAACGGTCGAAGCCGCTCACCATCAGCAGCTGCTTCAGTGTTTGCGGACTCTGTGGCAGGGCATAAAACTGTCCGGGGTTCATGCGACTGGGCACCACGAAGTCGCGAGCACCCTCGGGTGTGGAACCGATGAGGATAGGGGTTTCCACCTCGATGAACTGTCGCGAGTCGAGGAAGTTGCGGATGAGGATGGTCATGCGGTGACGCAACTCCAAATTCTTGCGCACGGCCTGTCGGCGCAGGTCCAGATAGCGGTACTTCATGCGGATGTCGTCGCCGCCATCGGTGTTGTCTTCAATGGTGAAGGGGGGGGTCTGGCTCTCGCTGAGAACATTCAGCTGGCGCACCACTATCTCGATGTCGCCCGTGGGCATCTTGGGGTTTTTCGACTCGCGCTCACGCACTTGCCCCGTAGCCTGTACGCACCATTCACGCCCCAGGCGGTTAGCCTGTGCGGTGAGGGCGGCATCGTCGCTCTCGTCAAACACCAATTGTGTAATTCCATAGCGGTCGCGCAGGTCGACAAATGTCATGCCGCCCATCTTGCGCGTGCGCTGGACCCAACCGGCCAGCGTCACCTCGCTGCCGGCGTCGGCGAGCCGAAGCTCGCCACATGTCTTGCTTCTATACATTATTTATATATTATAAAAGATTCTATGTCTGCATCATTCCTACTCCTCGTCAATGTCGGGATCTTTCATCCAGGTGGCCGAGGGTTGGTTACCTGTGTTTGCAAGCAAGTGATGGGGCTGCTGCAACAACACGATGCGAGCCAGAGGCTTCTGATAAAGGTTTTTCTGTTGCATGGCTTTCTGTTTATTTGATGATAACTTTCTTACCGCCCATAATATAGATACCGGGCTTCATATGACCTTGGACACTGCGTCCCTGCAGGTCGTACACCTGTTGTTGCTGCGGGAGCATGTTCATCTGCGGCAGGTTGATGTCGGTGGCCGCACTGCCGATGGAAAGTGAAGCGAGACCAAGAGAGGAGATGCTGATAGCCTCGAACCATCCACGGAAGGGTGCAACAGCTGTGCCAGCAGGCTTTTTGACAAACTTGCTGCCAGCATCGTTGAGCATATAGATGGCTTCGTTGGCCGTAGCTCCAGCAGTGCTTCCACAGAACATAAAGTAGTCGCCACTGGCGGGGGTGCCGACATCCTTTGTAGCGACGATGCTGGCATTAGTACCACTGAACACCATCTCTTTGTCTGTAAGCTTCCATGTCTCGCCCCAAGTGTCGCCTGGCACGGCAATCAGATAGGGGACATAAGCTTCCATGGCGGTGGGATATCCGAAGTTCACATGTCCGTAGTCATCGCCCGTGAAGGTGCGCAGCCAGAAGTGCTTGTCGGTGTCGGTGTCGCTGGTGAACCAGCCCTTCTCGGCTTCGTCCACCTTGATGCTGGTCGGGGCGAAAGGCAACATGATGGTGTTCCATCCCCCATTCTTGCCGCCAGCAGCAGCGAGGGTGAACGTGCGGGTGTAACTGATATTCTGGGCAGTGAAGGCGATGGGGCTATAGAAGGGATGCTCATCTACAAGGACGATGTTGGAAGCAGTGGAGCCTATCACCACATTCTTGCCCTGTAGGTTTGTGGGCACAGTGGTGTTCTCAGCCAACATATAGAGGCAGTTGGAGTTGCTGCTTGGCGTGATGCTGATGTTTTCAAATGATCTAATGTTTCGCAGGTCAGCAAAACAGGCGTTACCAACTGCGATGATGTCATCAACAATCTCATAAGGTGTAATGGCACCACTGGCATCGCCCAGCGAATAGCTGTTCTCGGCCACGGTGAGCAAGCCATGTTTGTTTACTTCGTCATAGCCCAGATGAAGGACTTCGGCATAGCTGTTTTTGCCATTCTTGTAGGAGATGCGCACACTATAGAACTTGCCAGGAATAAGACCATCGCCAGCCACATTGACATAAACAGTCCCACCCCCCTCCACCATAAGTGGATACTCCGTATAGCTGATGCTATTATAAGTCCATTCACTGGAATTGTTGCCGTTATTCGGTTCAGTCCACTCGCGCACAGAACATACAAAATGTCCGATATAGCTTTTGTCGGTTTCGGGATTCGTCACCGTAACAGTGGCGCGGAACACATTGCCATAGAGCTGACCATTGTCGTCCTGGTTAGTGATATCGTATGCGAATCCAAGAACAATGTCAGTAGTGACGTTGCTGGCGGCAATGGTCACGGGTAGCTGTTCACCTATGATCGTGCTCGGCCCCTTTCGCACGGAAATGTTAAATTCACCTTCCTTTTGTGGTGTATAGACGAAGCGCACATCGACAGTTTTCCCTGCTGGGATGTCAACTGCCTTACCCATCTTGCGTTGTTTTGTTATTTCGGTTTCGTCATCAACATAAAGGTAAAGATTGCCATGGTAGTCGGTTGCACCGCCTTTCACGCTGGCAATCACCTCCAAATCGTAGCCCACCTTGGGATTATTATTATTTACAGTGAGGGGACTGTTGAGCGTCAGAGTGTTTCCACTTCCGCTGACAATAGGAGCATTAAGTTTCAGGGTGTTTTCCTTAACAATAGCCTCAATTTGCAGTTGTTCTCCGTCATAGCACTCCTGCCAATCGGTAGTACCGTGCTGACGTCCCACAACCTTTATATAGTAGGTACCATCGTCAAGGTTCGCAGGGGTATAGCCTGTGAACATAGTGCCATCACCTCTATTAAACTCTAAAGATGTATTGCTGGTGTTGTATAGCGTGCCTACAAGACTGCCATTGGCATCCTCCATCTGCACGGCCACATCGAAGGAGTTTGTGTCGTAGAGAAAGCTATACACCATATAGTAAAGGGTGATGGGGAAAGCATCTCCAGTGTTGTCGCGCGTAGCGGTCTGTGTATCGGTAGAGCCGGTTTTATCGAACTGAAGGGCATCGAGGGACAGGCGCTGAGGAGGTTCGGCTGAAGGACTATTTCGCTTTGCTATGCCGATGACGGCATCCTGCGAATAGCTGAAACCGTCGAGTGTCGACGAACCTCCGATGCCCTGTTCCCAAGGGTTGAGAAGCGACAGGCGGTAATAGCCGTCACTACTGCCACCCCACCCCCAATTCATGTGGAAGTAGTCACCGCTGTCGTAACCGTCACATACGAAGGAATGTCCACCACCTGCACTCTGTCCTCCAAACACAACAGGGCGACCAGCAACCATCTCGCCGTACATCAAGTCCACCCACTGCTGATAGGTGTAGTGCTGGCGCTGCACATAGTCAGTATTATAGTCATAATAAGCCTTCAACATCTCGCCCACGCTAACGTTGTAGGCTTCTGAAATAGGATTGCCATTGCTGTCTTTTTTGTATTGCATTCGCAGCGATGTACCGCAATACAGCATCAGCTGAGCCACGGCATTGGCCGATGTTCCATTGTCGTTGTTGGCATAGGTAGTGACCATATTATTCCAATCAAAGGTAAAATCTTTGGTCAGCGAAGCCATGCTGTTGTAGCCCGGAATAGAGGCCGTGGGCTGTGAAGGATGCTTATGATAATACATCACTTGCGCCATGGCGGTAGCAACACAACCAGTTACGCCACGTAATTCGGAAGTGACCATAGGACACAAAGCGTTATATGGTGCCCCTTGGTCCCACCGCGACTGCAGCAGGGGGGCCACGGGCTGGCGCATGGCACCGGCACGGCTAGCGGCCACATCCTGTTCAGTATACTCGGGATGGGCGTCGAGCCAAGCCTTCTCGTCGGCATACTGTCCGAGCAGGTAGCGCAGACCGTCGGGGATGTCATCGGCATTGAACGAGCCACTATCGGCATAGCCCAAGATGGCGGGTGTGCGGTCGTCGCCACTGACAACGACAAAACCACCCTCGTTCTGAAGGTTAAACACATAGTAAGCTTCAGCTGTGTTACCCGTTCCTTGAGTGGGTGCTCGCCTCACGTTGGAAGGGAGGTCGGTGGTCTTGCCCCGCTGCTGCATGAATGCTATCGCACGCTGCAAAGCCTCGCTCTCGCTGATGGGGGTTGCCAACGATGATGCAGTGCCAAGAATAACCAGCGCCAGCATGGCAACAAATCGCGATGCCAAGTGACAACAATTGTACTTCTTCATATCACTTCTTTATGATTAGTTGATTTCAGCCTACAAAAGTACAAAAAAATTTGATGGCTGACAAATATTTCATCAAAAAATCATATTTGCGCAGTCCTTTGGGGGAGAACTCTGGGTGTTTTCAAATAATAGCGTAGACTGTTCAAAAAAAGTCGCCGACTTTTTCGAAAAAGTCAACGACTTTTTAAAATTTGGAGCGCTCCAAATTTTCCCAAACTGTATGCGCTTGATTGCTAACGAGATAAAAAATCAGAAAAAGTGTCGGTTTTTTGGCTCCTTTGTCGCCAAAAATTCGTACCTTTGCAGCCAACATTTCGAACAAACTCTCATTATTGAAATAACGAAACATGAAGAAACCGTTTCTTTCATTAGCAATGCTGCTCATGGCCCTGGCGGCCTGGGCACAGATGGCCGACCCCGTGCACTTCAGCTCGGAACTGAAGATGCTGGAGGGCGACGAGGCCGAGATTATTTTCACCGCCACCATCGACCCCGGCTGGCACGTCTACAGCACCGACATCGGCGACGATGGCCCCACGCGCGCCTCCTTCCACGCCGACCGCTTGGAGGGTGCCGAGTTGGTGGGACAGCTTAAGCCCCGTGGCAAGGTGAAAGAAGAGTTCGACCCGATGTTCGAGATGTCGCTTCGATTCTTTGAGCTGAAAGGTGCCTTCGTGCAGAAGATTCGCTTCACCAAGCCCAAATACGACATCAGCGGTTATCTGGAGTATGGCGCTTGCAACGACCAGATGTGCATGCCCCCCTCCACCGTGGAGTTCAGCAAGAAGGGGGATGCGCCAAAAGCGGCCCAAGCCCCACCTTCAGCCCCCGAGGAGGCTACTATAGCCTCTGAGCCCCAAGAACCTCAAACCACCCAAGACCCCCAAATCGCCCAAGATGCCGATAGCACAACTATAGAAGCCCCCTCGGGGGCAGTAGGGGGGGCTTTCCCCTCTGAGGCAGTTGGGGGGGCTTCTTGGGATCCCATCACCACCGAGCTGCAGGCTTTCGAGAATGCGGCCAGCAGTGAGAACATGAACCTCTCGTGGTGGATGATCTTCCTCGAAGGTCTGCTGGCGGGTTTCCTCGCCATCCTCACCCCTTGCGTCTGGCCCATCATCCCCATGACGGTGAGCTTCTTCCTGAAGCGCAACAAGGACAGGAAGAAGGCCATCCGCGAAGCCATCACCTACGGCCTCAGCATCGTGGTCATCTACGTACTCTTAGGACTCGTGGTGACGCTGCTCTTCGGTGCCTCGGCCCTCAACGCCCTCAGCACCAACGCCATCTTCAACATCTTCTTTGCCCTGCTGCTCATCGTCTTCGCCGCCTCGTTCTTCGGAGCCTTCGAGCTGACGCTACCTTCGTCGTGGAGCAACAAGATTGACCAGAAGTCGGAGAAGACCACAGGTCTGCTCTCCATCTTCCTCATGGCGTTCACGCTGGTGCTGGTGTCGTTCTCATGTACTGGCCCTATCGTGGGATTCCTGCTGGTGGCTGTAAGCACGCAGGGCGACATCGTAGCCCCCACCATCGGCATGTTGGGCTTCGCCATCGCGCTGGCCATCCCATTCACGCTGTTCGCCCTGTTCCCCTCGCTGCTGAAGCAGGCACCGAAATCAGGCGGATGGATGAACACTATCAAGGTGGTGCTGGGCTTCATCGAGCTGGCCTTCGCCCTGAAGTTCCTCTCGGTGGCCGATCTGGCCTACGGCTGGCACCTACTCGACCGCGAGACGTTCCTCTGCCTGTGGATAGTGCTCTTCGCCCTGCTGGGCGCCTATCTGCTGGGCTGGCTGAAGTTCCCCCACGACGACGACTCGCGCAAGACAAATGTGCCCCAGTTCTTCCTGGGCTGGGTGTCGCTGGCCTTCGCCGTGTATATGGTGCCTGGCTTGTGGGGGGCTCCGCTGAAGGCCATCAGCGCCTTCTCGCCGCCCATGAACACGCAGGACTTCAACCTCTACGAAGGTGCCGTGGAAGCCAAGTACACCGACTACGACCTGGGCATGGCCGCCGCTCGTGCCGAGGGCAAGCCCGTGATGGTGGACTTCACCGGTTTCGGCTGCGTGAACTGCCGCAAGATGGAGGCCGCCGTGTGGACCGACCCAACGGTGCGCGAAATCATCAACGACAAGTACGTGCTCATCTCGCTCTATGTGGACGATAAGACTCCCCTACCCCAACCCATCGAAGTGACCGACGTGGACGGCACCACACGCAAGCTGCGCACCATCGGCGACAAATGGAGCTTCCTGGAGCGCACAAAGATTGGCGCCAACACGCAGCCCTTCTATGTGCTGCTCGACCCCGTCACAGGCAAGCCCCTGAACGGACTGCGCTCCTACGACGAGGACATCCAGCAGTACATCGACTTCCTGCAAAAGGGATTGAAGAACCATCAAGCACAAGAGCAATAAGAAGACGTAGTGGTTCCTACGAAAAAACGGTAACGCTTTCTGAAAGATTGGCGTTACCGTTTTTTCATTTGGAGTTTTCACTTTATGATCACCTTGCGACCACCAATGATGTTCAGCCCATGACGTGGCTGACTGAGACTGCGCCCCTGCAAGTCATAACGTTGAACGTTGGACGTTGAACGTTGAACGTCGTCAATGCCCGTGGGATCCTGATAGTCGATGCCCGTGAGCGTGACCGAGGCGGCAGGCCCCGTGGTGATGTTGAATACGAAGGTGGCCACGGCATAACGACCCTCGGTGGTGCGATAACGCAGCGCCTGACGGATGGTGTACTTCGACCCGTTCTTGCATCTGTCGGGATATTGCCCCACCGTAAAGGTGAGCGAGGAAGGGTCGAACTCGGAATAGACATAGCCCGATCCCCAGTCGCACACGTTGCCCGCAGCATTGAACCAGTGGCCATAGCCGTTGGCAGTGGATTTGCTCTGAGCCAACGTGCCGTCGGGCTTGCAGGCATAGAACATGATGCGCCCAGCCGAGGGACCGCTGGCACTATAGCTCTGCATCAACGAGGCAATGTCGGTGGGCTGCAGCTGCAAGGCGGTGCCCAAAGTGGCGGCGGCCAGTCCGCTGACGCTGACGTTGGTACCCGAATAGTTGCCGTTGCTGGTGCACGGGAAGGTGACATCGTAGTTCAGCGTGACATTGCTCACCTCGCGGCCGTCGAGAGTGGGACTGGCATAAACGATGGCGCGACTGCCGAGGTCGGTGCCCTCCAGACTGAAGCGATAGGGCCACATGTCGTCGGCGTCGAGTGTGTCATCCCAGCGGTGGGTGACATAGCTCTTCAGTGCTGGCGACACCACGAGCCACAGGCGACTGACGCCCTCGGGCACGGTGAAGCCATAGTCCTGCGTCACCACCTGCTGCCCCTGGCAATAGACGCTATCCTCGGAAAAATACTGGCGCGAGCCGTCCTGCATCAAAGCCACATAACCCATGCGGAAGCCACGAGCCGTGCGCGATACTGCATTGTAGGTACGACGCGTGGCCTTACTGAACCTCGAGTCGCCATCGAGATATTCGCCCGGGTCGGCATCGGCCAACCGGTCGCCCACATGCAGTGCTGTAAGATGTGTGGTGACAGCCGTGCCCGCAGCGGGCACTTCCAAGGGAATGACGTTGAAGCCCGAGCCCTGCGGACAACTGGCCAACGCCACCTGATACTGGCCGTCGGCAGTGAGGACGCAGCGGTAGTTAAAGTCGCCAATAAAATTGTTGCGGTAAGGCTTGCACACGTCAAGATCCCAAGTTACCAACCGACAGGCGTAGTCGAAATAAAGCTTGAAAAGATCGCGAACCGAGAGGTTCTTCAACTTCATCAGCGCCTCGTTGAAGTCGCTGCCGCGCCCACGGCTCTGCCCAGTCATAGGCGTGTTCCACACCTGAGCCACGGTGGTGATGTCGTTGTAGTATTGGCAAAGATAATAGTGGAACCAATAGCTCTGATAGCGGTGCCACTCGTGGGAGAAAGCGTAGTTGTGCGAGTTGCGGAAGATGCCGATGCTCTGGTCGTACATCAGGTTGGGATAGCTCTGCAGCGACTGCCACTGTGCCGTCTGCTCCCAAATGGCCTGTCCGTTGCCACATGCCAAGTGGAAGCCAGTGTTGTCGGTGTCGGAGTCGCGGTGGCCAACGTGCTCGGAGAAGCACATGTAATGGAACGAGTGGCCCACCTCGTGCGCCACAGCCTGGCCCACAGGCTTGCAGGTGGAGGGGTTGAGCCACAGCGCCGGCACTTGGAAGTCATAGCCGCCGCCATAGCAAGTCCACGTCTCGGTATGATTCATCAGCACCATCACCTTGTACTTGGCCACATTGCTCGTTACGGGGTCCACGAAGCCCAGCTGGTTGATTTCCAAGTCGTAGAAAGCCTCGCACTTCTGCAACAGGTCGTCAATGTCTACATAGTAGAAATTGCTCTTCGGCAGATCTTTCGGGTTCTTTGTATAGTACTTGTCCCAGAAGATGATGACGTTGTCGCTCTCCACCGAACGCGTCTTCGACCAAGTGTAACGGCCGTCGGGGTCGCTCTCCTTGTAGAGCAGCGAGTCGCTGGGCCACGGATTCCTCCACTCGTTGGGGATGTAAACCGTCTTCTGCGCAGCTGCGCTGCTAATAAAAAATGAAAAAAGAATAAAGAAGACAGACGCTGTTACCTGCCATCTACTCCTTCTACTGTTCGTTGCTTGCATGTTTCCTTGATGTTTTTATTGATGAAATGATAGTATCAGTTCCCGTCGTTGACAGTGGTCGGTAGTTTATGAAACTGTCGTATGTGCTACACTCAAAACAGATAGCCTACTCCGATGTAGGGATGCCACCCATATCGCTGGAAGGTGGTGAGCACGCCGCCACTGAGCTGATAGCGCTGGTAGCGTCCCGACAGGCCGACATCGACGACGGCCTTCTTCTTCTTCACATCGTTGTAGCCGTCGACAACGGTGAACGTGCTGATGTTGCTCGTGCGCTCGGTAAAGAACATTGCACCAATTCCGGCGTTCACGAAGATAGGATTCCACACGTTCAACATGCCGCCCACGATGACGTCACGCACGTCGCGACGCGAGGCAATCTCAAAGTCGTCACCACCATCGTTGAGCGTGATGAAATGGCTCTTCAAGTAGGCGCCCATGCGGCTGTCGGTGATACCGGCCACCAGACCTATCGACCGTGTAGTGACGCCACCACGCTGGCTGGCGTACACGCCGTTGGTGCCGCCTTCCGAGAAGAAGAATCCCATGTCGAGACCGACAAATGGATGCCAGTCGTCGGGCTGCCACCCAGCCATAGCCTTGGAGGTCAGTCGTATGTACATGTTCTCCTCGGCATCCAGCAGAGCCACCGAGTAACCTTTTTTACTCACGCGCACCCTCTTAGGCATCTTCATTACGGGAATCTTGAAATGTCCGTCCTGGTCGGTCACAGCATGCTTGCTGGTAAAAGGCACCGCAACCTTTGCCCCCTCTATGGGCTTGTTGTTCTGGTCGACCAACGAACCTGAGACGGAGCGGAACTGTGCCGTTGCCGTGACCGACAGTCCCAGCAACAGCACCAGTGTCAATATTATCCGGGGTTTCATAGACGTTCAGGCTTAGAGTGTTTCGTCGTCGCTGAAGATGACCACAAGGTCTTGCGAGGCGATGGTGCCATCGTAGTTCCACAGATAATAGCGCAAGGTGCAATAGTTGTTCATCAGCTGTCGGGGGCAGACCACGTTCACGCGGTCGGCACTGCCGTCGTCTTGGGTGCGCAGCACCTTATGGAAATCTGCGTTCCGCTCGTTGATGACTGTTCGGAGCGAGTCGGTGATATCCCTCTTGTTGATGTCGCGCACCTGCACGCATTCAATGTACTTGCGGTAGACACGCGTATCGCCCGACTGTAGCAGCAGCCGTCCGCGCAGGGTGCTGTCGTTCAAACTCTGCTCGCTGCTGAAGCGGATGCCATTGCTGGTCAGCAGCGAATAGTAGTTGTTTCCATCAGCCTCCATATTGGCAGATGTGGCAACCTCAGCAGGTTTTGGACCTTCCCAAGTGGCAGCATATTGTGAGTAGACACTCTTTTCGCCCCACCAATAGGTGGCCTTTAAGGCGAGCAGCATGTCGGTTTCAACAGCATCGTCATAGGGGTCTTTCCCAGTGTGTGCGATGCTTCTCACAGGAATCTTCCACAGACCGTTGGGTGAGCTGGCGCGTGTCAGTCGCAGGTCAGTAGCAGGCTCGGCCTCCTCGGGTACAGGGGTCAGGTAGTAGCTCTTCGCATCCATGCTGTTCTCAAGGGTCATCCCGAGGCGGGTCGCGTCGATGTCACTCGGATTGATTGTCGCGTAGATGAAGCCTGCCTTCTCCTGAATGTTATAGGAGCCGCCCTGTAGGTAGTCTGCATTGTAGGCTCCCGCGTAGGGGAACACGATGTTGCCCGAACCATTGACGCGGGCATAGACGTAGTCGTATTTCTGAGCCTGGTAGACAACGCTGGTGACGAGTTGATCCATTCGTCTATACAAAGATGAATAAAATTCATCCATCATTGCCCATAAATCCTGCATTGTAGTTTTCAATTCGTTGATGGAGTCCTCAAGATACTTGACGTTCATAGCAAGCCGTTCTTCCATTTCAACTCTGAACATTGCGAGTTCATCGTGCAATTGAAGAGTATATTGGTAGTTCTTGGCCACCTCACTGTATAAGCTATCGTTTCGGTTTTCAAGTTGGTCTAACCGCTGTGACAAAGCCCATGTCGTGCTGTCAAGACTTGTCAGACGGGCATCATGTGTTTTTATCTCCGCATCAAGTCTGTATAACTCCTTTAGAGCATTCTTTTGCCGTTCGTTAATGCTGGTAATGCTGTCGGACAACGTAGAGTAGACCGTTTCCAAGTTATCTAAAGTGCAATATTTGTCGAGGCTATTTAAAATCTCATAATATTTTTCCTCAATATAATACAACAGTTCCTCCTTAGTCTTAGCGCAATAAGAAGCAATTTCATCATAAGTTCTTTTGTAGTACGAAGCGAAAAGGGCATCTATCTCCGCCTTCGTATAATAATTCGATAGCGAAATTCCAACAGCAGTAATTTTAGCCTCAACGTTCATAACGCGGATGCTGAGTAGCGAATCTGCCTCTTTCAGCTTGTCGATGTCGTCGAGTATACCGCTCAAGTCCTGATACTCGCCAGTTCCTGTCAGATTGGCAAGAGCATCGGCAATAAGGGCCATGGCGGCATCGATAGCCGATAGACGGGCCTGCTCGGCCTGATAGTCCGCATAGTCCTTGGTGGCAAAGTTCTGAAGCATGTCCTGCAGCTTGTTGTAGGCATCATCGTGCTCCTGCTGCAAAGCGGTGAGCATAGAGTTGAGTTGTGCGATGGCCAGTTCGTTGGCCAAAACCTTCTCTGTGAGGCTCTTCGAAAGTTCGTTCCAGCGGGCGTCCACACGAGCATCCACCTGATCGGGTTTCACGAAATCGGCATCGGAACACGATGCAGTCATGCTTAGCAGCACTGCCAACAGACAACTGCCAAGTGTCATCAAAAGGGTTTTTCTTAGCATGTTATAAAAAGATTAAATGTGAAATCATAATTCTTTATTCATTAGGCCGCAGGCTACCATTTACCACCACCAGCCTGAATTGATGGTGAACTGCACCTCCACGTTCACTTTCAACAACGTGCCCTGATGGGGATACTGAATCTGCATGGTGACGGTATGGCCGTCGTCCCAACAGTTTTCGGGATGCACGCCGCAATACCAGTTCCAGAGATCCTCCTTCACCTCGATGTAGACATGGCCATGACCCCAGTCCTGCGGTTCGCCGTCGCTGTTGAACCATCCCCCGTAGACGCCATTAGTGTTATTGGGGCCTTCGCTGCCGTCGTTGTAGAGGGGCACCATGTTGATGTTAACGTCATTAAGCTGTTGAGCATCCAGCTCCATCAGGTCGAGCACCTGCTGGCGGTCGACATTAACCTTGACATTCTGGTTGTAGCCCAGGTTTCGCTGCATGGTGACGTTGACGGGCAGCGTGCCGCACAGGCGACTGCCGCTCACGGTGGTTGTGTCGGGCATGGGAATGTTCTCAATGAGCTGTGTCATGAAGTCAGCGCGGTTGAGCAGCCAACGGTGCATCTTCTGCATCTCGCTGTTAAAGCTTTTGCCGCTGATGGGCCAGCGCTGCGCCTCGCGCGTCATCGCGCCCTTACGCAGCTGCGCCACATACCGCTGGCACTCACTCCAGCCGTGGGCAACAATGCTGTCTTTCACAGCGGCCCACTGCGCCTTGTACTGCTCCACAAACTCGGGACAGCCAAAGAGGTCGGTGAAGAACTGGGGCACATAGTTGTACTGGCCGTTGCGCTTCAGCGGGTTGGTGCCCATCACCGTCTCGGTGTATTCGGCAAAGAAATTATGCCCCGTCGTCATTTGTGCCCAGTCAAAATCGTAGCCGGCATCGAAGTCCCACAGCGGACCCATCACCCAAGGGCCGTCGCCGTCCTTGTGAAGAAAGATGGAACGGGGAGCCGACAGCTCTACGTTGTAGACGAACTCCTGCAACTGCAGATACTTAATGAACGAGGGGATATCGAGCAACTGCTCCACCTGGGCATAATCCTTCTGCTTGATGGCCTGCTCCAGCTGGGCGAAAACGGTGCGCACGCTGTCGACGGTGTTCGGCGTGGCATGTTCGTCATCGGGATATTTAACGGCAGCGGGCATGCGATACACCTGGGTCCAGAAATTGTCGTCGGCCCCTGGACTCTCGTTGGGACCGTCGTCCACATCGAGCGTCAGTAGGATGCCCCCTTCGTCGCTCACGTCCACACGGTTCTTGCCCTGCTGCACTTGCTCGGTGAGCTGGTAGACACCACGATAGTCGCCATTCATAAACAGTTCCACATAGCGAGTATGGTTGGTGAAAGGCAAGCCCAACCACTGGCCCGTCTCGAAGACAAAGGTATTCATCAGGTCGGTCACGTCGCGATAGTTGGCCAATAGCACCCAGCTTTTCGCCTTCGGCAGACCTAAAAGTTTGTGCTTCTCGTTCAACTTCAGGCGAAGCGGCTTCTTGTCGTACCAAAGGAACGAGCTATTGCCACGGCCACGTATCTGGGCATTAGCCGAGTAATTGGAGAAGGCCCCACAACCATTCAGGTTGATGAAGCAGTCTTTGTATACCTCTTTCGACGTGATGTCACGTCCGTCGTTTGTAGTGATATACAGCTGGAACACCCGGTAGTGGTCTTTCGTCTCCTCTTCGGGGTCGTCCTCGATGGTCAGGCTATCTATCACCTCCAGTTCGAAAGGCACCACGGCATCACCCGTCAAGTTGAGCAGCAAGCGATCTTGCTGACGGCTTAAACCCATCTCACGGATACTGTCGATGGTCACGGGGATGTCCCATTGCCCATCCACCACACTGGTATGTACATGTAACCGCTGCTGCGCCACTCCTGTAGAGGCATACGAAAGTAGGGCCAGCATCAGCACACACTTGGCAAAAATCAATCTATTGGTCATCGTTAGCGTTAATTTCGAGTGCAAAGTTAACACTCTTTTCGCAATTACGGCACGAAAAGAAGAAGAAAAATGACACGCAAAAGTCAACTTTTTGCGAAAACGAAAAAAATACGAGAAAAATTTGGTGGATTCGCAAAAAAACACTACCTTTGCACCCGCGTTTTGACAGACACCTCCGCGAGAGAGCGAAACGAGGAGTCGAGGATGGGCGCCTGTGGCGGAATTGGTAGACGCGCCAGACTTAGGATCTGGTTTCTCACGAAGTGCAGGTTCGAGTCCTGTCAGGCGCACTCAAAGTTTAAAGTTCAAAGAATAAAGGTCGGCATAGCTCAGCTGGTTAGAGTATCACCTTGACATGGTGGGGGTCCTTGGTTCGAGTCCAAGTGTCGACACAAAACAAATCTCCAAGTCGTTGAAAATCAACAACTTGGAGATTTTTCTTTTCCTATTTTGGCGTCATTTTGGCGTGATTATAGATTTTTGGCGCTCCTTAGACCCTATTTTTGGCTCAGCGGATTTACCCGGTTGGTAAAGCTTGAGCTAATCAAGAATAAAGTGTTGCCAGCCTATACATAAAGAACTTGATATCTCCAACTCCTCTGAATTGTGTTCTGAAGGCCTTGATTTTTGCATTGAAAGATTCAGCAGATGCGTTGGTAAGTCTGTCCTCGAAGTAGTTGACGATAGTGGCATTGTGGTTCTCAAAAGTCTCGATGACCTTGCTGAAGCCATCATCGTTAAAAGCCTCCACCTTATTGTACCATCTAGCCAGATTGAGCCTGGCTTCTGCAGGTCTTGAGTTTTTGTTGAAGATATCCACGAGTTCAAGATAGATGTTGTATGCCTCCTCCAGTCTTGGGAACATCCTGAAAAGGATGGCAGCCCTCGCCTGCTGCTGGGCATTCCACTTGGACTTGTGCATGAGTATGATATGACGGCTGCGCGCCATAATCTGCGGTTTGGTCTCACCGTTCTCCATTCTCTCAGGCTCCCATTCACCAATAAGATCTTTCTCTGCCCTTGTGTGGACGGCCTTCCGCTTGGCACGGTGTTCCCTGATATCCTTGTTCTCCTGGGCAAGCACCTCCCAGCGGAAGCCTATCCTCATCTGGTCAATGGCATCCGTCACTAACTGTTGCACATGAAAACGGTCGTTGATGAGCATCGCCTTCGGAAACACCGTTCTCACGGTCAGCATCATGGCAGAGGATAGGTCTGTCGTTA
>JAFZSR010000095.1 GCA_017619275.1 Prevotella sp.
ACCGACATGCTCGACCGCCGCATCTTCCGTGTGGAGGTGAGCGAGACGCCCTTCAGCGAGGAGTATGTGCAAGAACTGCGCAGCCAGATAGCGCGCAGCATGGACATCCCTCTTGACGACACCCGTTTTCTGATGACCCAGGTAACGCTGCGCAAGGATATGTACTCGCCTTTGGAGGACAGCATCGACATCCTCTACAAGGACGGTACCACACGCCCCATCACCCAGGCCTCGGAGTTGCTCAATGTGGAACTGCTGTCGCGCCAGGTGAGCAAGCACTATCTCTGCTATCAACAGACCCACCCCCTACCCCTCCCTTGTAGGGAGGGGAGTAGATAGTTCTGCCAACGAGTCTAACTACTCCCCTCCCTACAAGGGAGGGGCAGGGGGTGGGTCTGCTTTAATAGATGATTACTCTGCAACGAGGGTGAAGCGGCGGAAAGCCACGATCTTCAGCTCCTTGTCCTGCTTCTTCAGCCATTCGTTGACGTTGGCCTTGTCGCCGTCGCCAAACTGGAACTCCTGATCGACCAAGCAGCTCTCCTTCTTGAACTTCTGCACGCGGCCACGAGCGATACCCTCAATCATGGGCATCTTCAGCTGAGCCTCGCCCTCCACCTTAGCCTCGGCGATGATCTTGCGGGCCTCGTCGGCCTGCTCCTTGGTGATCCAGCCCTTGGCGGTGTTGCTCTCGATGTGGTCTTCGCTGTCCACGTGAGCGGGGTTGATGCCAGCCTTGTTGAGCTTCATGTCGACGAACTTCTGAACCTGCTCCAGCTTCGACTTCTCCACGGCGGTCTTGTACTCCTCGTCGAGGATCTTCGGGTCGATGCTGTCGGCGTCGAGAGCGATGGGCTTCATGGCAGCCACCTGCATGGCCAGCTTGTGACCCACCTCGACGTTCTCCTTGTTCAGCTGAACCATGGTGCAGAGCATGTGCTTGCCCATGTGGTCGTAGACCTCCACGTTGTCGCCAGCGAGTGTGAGGTAGCCGTCGAGCTCCATCTTCTCACCGGTGATACCGCTACGCTGAGTAACGATTTCCTGAGCTTTCTGTCCGTTGATTTCCAGCTCCTTCACCTCGTCGAGCGTGGCGCACTTGGCGGCGATGGCAGCGTCGAGGATGGTCTGAGTCATGGCGATGAAGTCGGCGCCGTTGGCCACGAAGTCGGTCTCGCACTTCACGGCAATCATAGCGGCAAAGCCGTCGGCCTTCTTCACGAGCACGCAGCCGTTGCTGGTCTCGCGGTCGCTGCGCTTGGCAGCAATGGCCAGTCCGCGCTCGCGGAGCAGTTCCTTGGCACGGTCGAAGTCTCCTTCAGCCTCGGTGAGTGCTTTCTTCACGTCAGCCAGGCCGGCACCAGTCATGGTGCGGAGCTTCTTGATGTCTTCCATATTGGGTTTGTAATCCATAATCTTAATTTTGCCCCCTAAGTTAGGGGGATGGGGGTCTGAACACAAGCGAGAATCAGACACCAGGTTATTATTGTTTAATGGTGGGGGCTGCGCTTGTTCAGACCCCCAATCCCCTAACTTAGGGGGCTAATATTACTCTGCGGCGGGAGCCTCTTCCTCTTCAGCGGCGGGAGCCTCCTGAGCGGGAGCCTCGTCCTTGCGGGGACGGCGAGCACCGGCGGCGCGGCGGGGCTTCACTTCCTCGGCCTCGGCCTCAGCCTGAGCGTCGGCAGCCTTCTCGTCGGCCTTCTCGGCCTTGCGCTCCTCCAGTCCCTCTGCGATAGCGGCGCAGCAAGCGTTGAGGATCACCTCCACGCTGTCCTTGGCGTCGTCGTTGGCGGGGATCACGAAGTCCACGTTCGAGGGGTCGCTGTTGGTGTCGACAATACCAAACACGGGGATACCGAGGCGGTTGGCCTCATGCACGGCGTTGGCTTCCTTCATCACGTCGACCACGAAGAGTGCGCTGGGCAGACGGGTGAGGTCAACGATAGAGCCGAGGTTCTTCTCCAGCTTGGCGCGCTGGCGGGTCACCTGCAGCAGCTCGCGCTTCGACAGGTTGCCGAAGGTGCCGTCCTGCATCAGCTTGTCGATGTTGGCCATCTTCTTCACAGCCTTGCGGATGGTGGGGAAGTTGGTGAGCATGCCGCCCGGCCAACGCTCGATGACGTATGGCATGTTGATGCTGGTTGCCTTCTCGGCAATCACTTCCTTGGTCTGTTTCTTAGTTCCTACGAAGAGGATTTTCTTGCCCTGGCGGGCGATGTTCTTCAGGGCCTCGGCGGCGTCGTCGATCTTGGCGACGGTCTTGTGGAGGTCGATGATGTGGATGCCGTTGCGCTCGGTGTAGATGTAGGGAGCCATGGCGGGGCACCACTTGCGCTTCAGGTGGCCAAAGTGGCAGCCAGCCTGCAGCAGCATGTCAAAATTTGTTCTTGCCATTTTGCTTTTAATGCTTTTAATGATGTTGTTTACTTTCTTTTTAATTCTTTCGCTTTAGAATCAGCCAGGGAGTAGTCGTTTGGTCGTTTGGCCATTTCGTCGTTTGGTTGTTTGGGGAAGTCACTTTGATCGATAGTATTATTCCTAAACGACCAAACGACTAACCCCCTAAACGACTAACATGAGTCCCCCTGGTTTAGATGCTAAACTTGTCCAGCAGATATTAACGCTTGCTGAACTGGAAGCGACGACGTGCCTTGGGCTGACCGGGCTTCTTGCGCTCCACCTCGCGGCTGTCGCGTGTGAGGAATCCCTTAGTCTTCAGCGCCTTCTTGTCCTCGGCGTTCACCTTCACCAGTGCGCGGGCGATGGCCATGCGCAGAGCCTGGCTCTGACCCGTGAAGCCACCACCGTCGAGGTTGGCCTTGATGTCGTACTTCTCGGCGCAGTCGAGTAGTGCCAGAGGCTGCTTCACCACATACTGCAGAATGGCTGAGGGGAAATACTCGGTTAAGTCTTTCTTGTTGATCGTGATCTTGCCGGTACCTTCCGACATATAGACGCGAGCCACTGAGCTCTTGCGACGACCTGTAGTGTTAATTACTTCCATCTCCTATTATTATTTATACTGGTTAATATCAATGGCCTTGGGCTTCTGGGCCTCATGCTTGTGCTCCGTACCGTCGTAGACGTAGAGGTTGTTCAGCAGACTGCGTCCGAGGGGGCCTTTGGGCAGCATGCCCTTCACGGCGTGCTTCAGCATGCGCTCCACTCCGAAGGGCTTCTTGCGCAGCTCGGCGGGTGTGTTGAAGCGCTGGCCACCGGGATAGCCAGTATAACGGGTGTAGACCTTGTCGGTCTCCTTCTTTCCGGTGAATTTCACCTTGGCAGCATTGATGATGATGACATTGTCGCCGCAGTCGACGTGCGGGGTGAAGCTGGGCTTGTACTTGCCGCGGATGAGCTTGGCGACCTTAGAAGCCAGGCGTCCCACCACCTGGTCGGTGGCATCGATGACGACCCACTCCTTCTTGGCTGTCTCTTTGTTCACAGAGACGGTCTTGTAACTTAAAGTGTTCATTTCTTCGATTAATTCTAAAAAACAGATTCTTTTACTTTATAAAGCTTTTTTTTGTGATGAACGCCGATTCACAAACCACGCTGCCCGGCCAAAGACAAGCGCTATTTACACGACGCCCGCGGGGATTCTAAGACCCTCCCCAAATAATCGGACTGCAAAGGTACTGCTTTTTCGCCAAACATAAGCCCATCAGCAGCCCCCACGACTTGTTATTTATGATTATTTAACAGTTGATGGCAAAGATAATACTCGCTGAAGTCCTTGCAACCGAGGGGCAACTGATGATGAACCAAGCCGGGCAGCGCCTGCTGCAGCTGCAGGAAAAGGCGTTCGCCGGGCACGTCGCGGTCGGGGTACATGTGGAATTCTGTTGAGGGCTGAGCGTTCTTCGCAGACGAAGCGTCGCCTGACGTCGCCGAGCGGAGAGATGAGAGAATCTCCACGTCCTTTTGCCTGAGGAGCGTGGCCGATGGGATGGCGATGGCTTTGTGGCCTGCCGACAACAGACTCCAACAATCGCTACATCCCTCGGCTATGTAGAGCGCCTCGCTTGGCTTCAACAGGTTGAGCACGGGCAGGTTGTAGATGCTGCACTCCGAGCCTTGCGGGAAGCGGAAGCGGGGGAAGGCACCCTTCACGAGGTTGCGGTTCTGAACGCCCACAAGACGGCCCTCACGATTATAATAAGGTATCTGCAGCCAAGGCACGCCCTGACGGTCTTTCCACGAGGTCAGGCGGCACCAGCGCACCACGCGCTCATCCAGCCTGCGCTCGTCGAAGAGAAACTTTCGGGCCTCCTCGTTCAGCCAAGGGCGCTCAAAGAATCGCTCATAGCGGCTGGCGTCGAAAGCTGCCGGATGGCTGATGTCGGAAGGCTGAGGCTTCCACTCGTCAAAGATGATGTTGTGCGCATCGGCCAGCCAGCGGCATGCCTCCTTGAAGCCCACATGCAGATGCCGCATCACCAAGTCGATAGTGCCACCACTCGCCCCACAAACGAAGCAATGAAACGTGTTCTTGCTCACCCGATACGTAAGGCTTGGGTGGGTGTCGGCATGAAACGGGCAGAGGCTTTTGTGTCGCGCGACCCTTAGTCCAAGTCGCTCGGCGACCCCCTCGATGGGGAGGTCGCGGAGCTTCTCGATTTCAAACTTATCCATAGTCTCTCGTCACTAACTGTTTTTAAACTTCTTGAGGCATTCCTCTGTCATGTAGTAGAGATCTGTCCCAGCGGAGTAGGTCACCAGCTTGCGGAACACCCATTGCCGCAGTTGGCCGTCTGTACCCTCCTCGCTCTTGCCCATCTGCACGCGGAGCGCTTTCAGCTGCGCCTTGTTGAAGGGGTTTTCCAGACTCTCGAGCATGTTCACGGGGCCATGTCGCTGTGTCTCAGCAGTAAGGTCAATATCCTTGCCGTTCACCATGTCAGAAAATATCATTCGCTTGCTCCAGAGATCCTGATAAACGAGCCACTCCACGAATTCCGCCATTGAGCGAGTGAAATTCTGGTTGTTAAGCAGATAGAGTATGCATCCAACCCGCCAAGCTGATACGAGGCTCCTCTTGCTGCAGGCATACAGCCACGACTCGTCCATGCAGTCAGCCAGCTCGGCCATGTCCTCGGCCATCTTGTCGATGAGCTTGTTGAGCGGCTTGATGATGAATCGGCCCTTGGCGGAGGTGAGACGCTGCAGATACTCGTCGAGCCGGCCGTAGAACTCATCCGAGAACTTTCCCACCCTTGGTATGCGACCGTCGCGGGCATGCTGCGGCACGTAGGAGAATGTTATTCTGGCAAGCGTGCCGTTGAAGAGTTCTGATTGATAGAAATCGCGGGCATCAACAGGTGTGCTGGCAAAGGTGAAGCAGGCGCGCAGCCTCGCGTTACAAGTCACACCGCTTTCCGTGGCTCGCAACTGCCCGTACAATTCGCGGTCGAAGCAGCACCTGAGCATCTTGCTGACCTTCTTGTGGCCCCCACAAATGTCGTTGGCCATCACCACCTCAGGGAGGTTCATGTACATACACTTGCCACCCTGCCCAGCGAGCACCTCAACATTTTTGTTGAAGCCTGCCGGCGTGCAATCAGCGGGAGGAAAGTAGAAGGCTACATCAGGACGGGGCGGACGGTCCTTTTGGTTGCTTCCCCACTTATAGGCCTTATCCCAATCCTTAAGTTTCTTGTCAGATTCTTCATCGTGTTCCCTGAAGTCCCTGCAGACTGCCTCTGCCAACAGCCCCAACTGGCCTTTGTTGCCCGAAAACTCAGCACAGATATGGGCGATTAGGCCACATGGCTCCATCCAAACCCCCGAAGGATACATCAATTCACAACCATCGACATGTGCTCCAAGTGAGGGGAAAACCATCGGAGCAAGCGCCTCATGCATGGTTTTGCTGACCTGTGACAGCAAAAGTTTCACTACTTCAAGGCCTTTTCCAAGCGTTGGCATCTTCGGACGTACCGGTTTTGTAATGTTGTATTTCATTGATTCTCATTTATTTAAGTTAATAATTCATGTCGACCGAGCGTTACGTTACAGTTGTTACAGTTGCTTTTTTAAGGGGTATGCCTCTTGTTAAATTCAATATAATAATCTGATTATTAATTAGTTATAGTACTATTTAAAGGGGTTATACCCTCTTTTTTTTCAACTGTAACAACTGTAACGTAACGCACTCAGTCTTGCGGTGGTTACTCACTCTCCTATAAGGCCACCAAGGGCCAAGCAAATCTCGTTGCAAACTCCGAGGGCGAAGCGCTCGACGCTAAAGCCAGCCGACATCTTCAATTCCTTGAAGTTCAGACGCAGGCTGCTGTCGTCCCGTCTTGTCACCGTGAGGTACTCGCCGTCGAAAACGTGCGGATTGCGCTTGCTTGCGGTCAGGGGAACGGTCTCGACGAACGTGTAGTGCGGATCACGATAGAGGAAGTCGTCGACGATGGCGTCTGAGTCAAGCTTCAAAACGCCTGGATAATCCTTACCTACTTTCATGCGCACGTCGCCACGCAGCATTGTTTTAAGGTCACAGCCCAAGTCTGTGTTTGCGTGCCAACCGTTGGGGCTGGCGCTCTTTGATTGTTTGTTCTTGTCTTCCATCATTTTCATTTTTTTGGAAGTGAACATCTGTAACGTTTCCAGTCCTATGGCCAGATGTTTACCGAGACTGGCGGGAGCCACGCTGGGGCTTCATTCCCTTTGGAATCCAATGCAAAGTTACGGCTAAATGTTGAGAGTAGAGCAGAAAGTATTGGTTTTGAAAAAGCTGCCAAACAGGCCTTTCTGCCGCATGTTTTGACCCTAAACCGTCGTTTTGCCCCATGGTCAGGAATGCCGAACGAGTTTTGACCTTTTATGCGTCTTTAGCGGTCAAAACAACTAACAGACTTTTGACCCTTTGATGGGAAAACAGGGGGTAAAACAAAAAACTGACGCCTAAAGACGCCAGTCTGCATAACCTCGAAAAAGTCAAAACATCTGTTCTATTCCATGGACTTCTCTTCTAAATCATCGATGAACGCATCAATTTGGCGGTTAAAGGCCTGTTGTTGCGCTTCATCCTTCGATGCCGTCAATACAGCCAGTTTCCTTTTTTCCGTCATGACGGCACTCATCTTGACAACCCCGATTGTGCCTTCACAACGTTTAGTGATGTATTTTAGTATGGCATCGTTCTTGGTGCCGTTCCATCCACACCAGAAGAGTAGTCGCATGACGAAATATCCTTTCAGCATGCCCTTCCAGCCAATGACGCCATCCATCTTTCCAGGCAATTCCAGGATATGGTCCAGCAGCAGGCGGAGTCTTTTCACCTTCGCCAAGTTATCCAGTCCCCATATCAGCGATTCCTCCTTGGTCAGCTCAGCCTTCTTACCCTCGTGAATGGCCACGCAGGCACAATTTAGGTTAAACAGATCACGATTGAAACTATGAAACAAACTGGCAATATACTTTTTGCTGTCGTCGGCCTGTTCCAAGGCCTGTACAAAGTCGTTGTTCAAATCAGGGCGCTGGCTTTCAATCATCTGAATGAACAACCTGCTGTCGCTCACCGAGCGGTAGTAATTGTCCAGATAGATAGGGTAAGCCGCCTCGGGATTTTGGCTGATGGCAATTTCGTCTTCAATCATCTTCACGGCAATGTCGATACATTCCTGAGCATCTTTCAGAAACGAGTTCAACTCTTGCAGAAGGTCTTGGGCATTCTGATCCTTATAGCTGTCCCAGCCAAAGAAATCCTGCATGTACGGACCGGTATATAGTGGCGTGTTGTCCATGATAGACACCTCCTTCTTGGTCTTGCCCTTGTTGCGGAATTCAGCCACAATCTTCTTCAGTCCGCTCAGCGTACTGCTCATCTTGCTCACCACCTCCTGCGCCGTAGTAACATATCGCCTGTGGTTGGTGGGATATTCCTTGTTGTATGTAGCTTCTATCTGCTTCAGCCGGTCCAGTTCCTTTAATGCATAATGATGACTGGTGCGTAGCCGGGCAATAAAGTTGTTCACCTTCTCAATATCCCACTTCTGCTGTTCCTGAATGCAATAGAGAAAACGGTCATGCTCAATCTCGCTGAACTTCTCGTCCAACCGTCTGATAGAGTCTTCATTATAATCATATGGTGTAGAATATGCCATAGGCTTGGTCATTAAATTTTTTAGACTGCAAAAATACAAAAAAACCTTCTCATTGAGAAAAAATGAGAAGGGAAAATAGCCATTTAAAACTATTTTAGCAATTTCGCAAACGATTCTTGCATAATAAGAGCTGGGAGTGCAAGAATCCATCCTATATGTTGTTCAATTTGCCCAAAAGTGGGTATAGATTAAACGTTACCCTACTTTTGGGGGATTGTCATCAAGCATTTCGAAATATACGTTCAAAGCTTTCAGTTCTTTCGTGGGTATCTTTTCACCCATCATTTCTTTAGCCTTCTTCAAAGCCTCGGATAAACTATCAGCCTCAATAGTCATATCCTTGCCCACCCGACTCCCCCCCTTAAAATGGAACTGTCATCTGTCATAACTGTCATGACCGTCACGCGCGCCTGTTTTCCTGCAAAAACAGGCCGTTTCCAGGTGTAAACGACGGCGTTTTCGGGCGCAAACTGGGCGTTAGCAAAACTTAACGCTTAGATGGCATAAAAAGCTGAAAATAAATTGGAAAATATTTGGTGGTTAAAGAAAAAGTTAGTATCTTTGCATATAGAAATCCAGCGCGCGGATTCAGAGAGAAACAACTGATTGTTAAACTATGAAAAACACATTTTAAGCTATGTTGCAGATTGATCTTTACAAGAACAAGAACCAGGAAGCCCGCAACTTCGGCAAGGTCTACGGGCGCGTTGACAACAAGGAGCCTATCGACCTGAACGGTCTGGCCAAGCACATCGCCCTGCACGGCTCGCCCTACACCCGCGACGTGATTGGAGGCGTATTGACTCGTGCCGCCGATTGCGTGAAAGAACTCGCCCTCGACGGACAGCCCGTGAAGTTCGGCGACCTGTGCATCTTCAAATGCACCGTGGTGAGCAAGCCCGCCGTGAGCGTGGAGAAGTTCGACCTCGCCGAGCACATCAGCAAGGTGCGCCTGACTTGCCGTCCCACCGGCGAGATGAACGCCAAGAAGCTCACGCAGGAGGCCAGCTTCGAGTACACCACGATGGCCCAGAAGCTGAAGGCTGGAGAGGCCACGCTGAGCAGCGAGAAGGGGAAGTATCTGGAGAGTGGGGAGTAATAACCCACCCCCAGAAGCCCCACCCCAGGAGCCTCACCCCCAACCCCTCTCCGATTGGAGAGGGGAGTATATAGACCTTTCTCTTAATTGATTGCGTGATAACGTAATAACGTTATGACGTTATAACGAAAAAAAGAAAAACCGAAAAACCAAAAATGAAAAACACTATGTCAGTACCAAACAAGAAATGGGACTTTTGGATCAGGCTGGTAGCCGCCATCGTCTCGGCCATCGCAACCTCGCTGGGTGTCAGCTCGTGCGTGAGCTGGGTGGTTTAGAAGCAGACCCTCCCCCTTCACCTCCCTTAAGGGAGGGGAGTGTATAGACTCATCCGCAAGAGCAAGAGCAGGGACAAACGAAAAAGCTATCTACTCCCCTCTCCAATCGGAGAGGGGTTGGGGGTGAGGCTTGAAAAGGGGTCAGCGCATCTTCTTCTTGCCGAAGAAGGAAAGGATGCGGGCGGCATCCTTGTAGTTGCGGCGCAGCTTGCGCACCAGCAAGAAGGCATCGATGGCAAGCGCGGAGTTGGCGATGAGCGACTGCACGAACTGGCCGCGGGTAGATTCCGACGGCTTCACGACGAGCGTGTGCCACAGCTTTTCAACTTGCTGTTGCTGGCCGTCCATCTGCTCGCGCAGCTGCTGCTTGCGCTGGCGGATGTCGTCGAGTGTGCGATACCCACCACTCAGACACCCACCCCCATCCCCATTCCCGAGCATGGCTCGCCTACCCGTAGCCTTTCCCGTGCGGGAGGGGCGCTTATTTACTTCTGCTGTCATTTGCTCTGTTGATTGTTCAATACGTTTGTCTATATAGCCCCCCTCCCGTTCGGGAGGGCTTGGGGGTGGGTGTCTGGGTGCTGGGGGGGTGGTCAAAATCAGTCGAGCAGCAGGTGGGCCAGTCGGCGCACCAAGGGGCGCTCTATCCAGGGCTTGCGGAAAGCCCAGACCAAGAGGAGCACCACGATGTGGAGGGCGGCCACCAGCAGGAAGGCGGCGGTGAAGCCCACATGATGCGACAGCCAAGCCACGAGGCCCAGCGAGAGCAAGACCACCACGATGATGAGCACAAACAGCAAGAGGGCATAGAGGGCGATGGCCGTGAGCAGGCGCACCGCCCTCTCTGCCAGGTCGAGCCGGGCGTATTCCACCCGCTGGCCCAGATAGTCCTTCACCGCCTCAATCAGTTGTGCGACGGTCTCTACATGTTTGTCGCTCGATAGCATCGGGTGCTCAGTCGGCCATGTCCTCCAGGTCGTCGACGAGGTTGTCAACGTCCTTGTTGCTCAGCTTGATGTTGTGCTTCTTTAGGAAGTCCTCCACCGTGTTGGTGATTTTCTTCCGGGTGTCCTTTCCTGTCTCGGGGGCAAGCAGCAGACCTGCGGCTGCGCCGGCGATGGCTCCGCCAATGAAGGCGCCAATGTAACCTAATCCTTTCATGTGTACTTAAATTTTTTTACTGTTAACTTTTTGAACTTTGCGATGTCCACGGAGAACGCGGAATGCACGGAATAATTCTGAGTCTTCGGTGTCCTCGGTGGATAATCGTTGCATTTCTCGGCCGCAAATATACGAATTTTTCTTTTACGATGGCATGAAAACGTGTTATTTTTTCGTTAAAAATGTTAGATTTTGTTCATTTAACAAAGTTTATGCAGGAAAACGTTTGTTTTTTCGCCGATTATTTGTAATTTCGCGCTGTCATTTAAGCATTAGGATGCTTGATGGGGCAAGAACAAAACTAAAAAAACAAATAATCATTTTTTTTAAACAACTATGAAGAAGATTGTAATGATGTGTGCCGGCATCTGCCTGGCAATGTCGATGGTGAGTTGCGGCTCGAGTGAGAAAGCTTATAAGAAGGCCTACGAGAAGGCTCAAGCCCAGGCTCAGCAGCAGCAGACACAGACGCAGCAGCAGGTGCAGACCGTGGTGCAGCCCGTGAAGACCGAGACACCCGTGGTGACCCAGGTGCAGACGGTGCCCTCGACAAGGACGCAGGTGGTGGACAATCGCGACAACGTGCAGGTGCGCGAGGAGCGCGTGAGCATCGTTAGCGGTGCCGGACTGAAGGCCTACAGCGTGGTGGTGGGTTCGTTCTCGGTGATCGCCAATGCCGAGGGACTGCAGCAGCGCCTGAAGAACGCCGGCTATGCCGCCCAGATCGTGAAGAACGAGGAGCGCAACATGTATCGCGTGGTGGCTTCCACCTACGCCGACAAGGCATCGGCCGTGCAGAGCCGCGACCAGCTGCGTGGCACCTATCAGGATGCCTGGCTGCTCTACTCCAAGTAAATATTGGGTGGATTGCGAATCCTTGCAATAGACTATGGCCGGAAGCGAACCGGACTGGCAGTCACCGACCCTCTGCAGCTCATAGCCGGAGGGTTGGCGACTGTTCCTACGCATGAGCTGTTCGACTGGCTGAAGGCATATATGCAGCGCGAGCCGCTGGAGCGCATCGTGATAGGCGAGCCGCGCCAGCCCAATGGGCAGCCCAGCGAGAACTGGGAGCGCGTGCAGCAGTTTGTCAACAGATGGCGAAAGGCCGTGCCCGATGTGCCCATCGAGCTTTACGACGAGCGCTTCACCAGCGTGCTGGCTCATCAGGCCATGATTGATGGCGGGCTGCGGAAGAAAGCACGGCAGGACAAGGCACTCGTCGACGAAATCAGCGCCACCATCATCTTGCAGGACTTCATGCGCTCCAGGAAGCTGTAATGTCCAAAAACACACCCCCAGACACCCACCCCCAGCCCCTCCCGTACGGGAGGGGAGCTATATAGACAAACCATTAATTCGGAAATGATACTACCTATATATATTTATGGCCAGCCCGTGTTGCGCAAGGTGACCACCGACATCACCCCCGACTATCCTGAACTGGAGAAGCTGATTGCCGACATGTGGGAGACGTTGGCCGAGAGCGACGGCATCGGTCTGGCAGCACCCCAGGTGGGACTGCCCATCAGGCTGAGCGTCATCGACCTGCGCCCGTTGGCCGAAGACTATCCCGAATACAAGGACTTCCGCCAAGTGTATATCAATCCGCACATCGTGGAGAAGGACGAGGAGCACACCGCATCATCCGAGGAGGGGTGTCTGTCGCTGCCCGCCATCCACGAGAAGGTGGTGCGCCCAACACGCATCCGCGTGCAGTGGCAGGACGAGCAGTTCGTGCAGCACGACGAGTGGGTGGAAGGCTATCTGGCCCGCGTGATGCAGCACGAGTTCGACCATCTGGAAGGCCACCTGTTCATCGACCATATCTCGCCCTTGCGCAAACAGCTCATCAAGAGCAAGCTGAAGGCGCTGACGCAGGGCCGCTATCATTGCAGCTACAAGACGAAGGCGCCCAGGCCAAAATGAGGCGGCCTGTGGCCTAAATGATAAAAGTGAAGCGGCCTTCGGCCTAAATGATAAATGATAAATGATAAATGAAAAAATGATAAATGATCAATGAAAAAAGGATAATGCAGAATCGTGATTCCAGCCGCATGATGTTGCGGATGGTATTATCGTTTATCCTTTTTCATTTATCATTCATCCCGGCAGGGGCGCAATACAACACCGACCGCCTCATCACCATCGGCCGCTCGGCCCTCTATTATGAGGACTATGTGCTGTCGATGCAGTATTTCAACCAGGTCATCACGCAGAAACCTTTCCTTTACGAACCGTGGTTTCTGCGTGGCATTGCCAAATACCATCTCGACGATTTTGTTGGGGCCGAGCACGACTGCACCGAGGCCATCAACCGCAACCCCTTCGTGGTGGGCATCTACGAACTGAGGGGCCTCTGCCGCATTGAGCAGAAGAAATACGACGATGCCATCGCCGACTATAACCATGCCCTGCGCCTGTTGCCCAACAATCGTTCCATCTGGCACAACAGGGTGCTCTGCCACATTCAGAACAAGGAGTTCGACGAGGCCCTGCTCGAACTCGACACCATCCATCAGCGCTGGAAACAGTATGCCCCCGCCTATACCATGCGAGCCGACGTGCATATGCAGCAGAAGGACACGGCATTGGCCATCACCGCACTAGAGAAAAGTCTGGAGCTGGACCCCTACGACGGAAAGACCTGGGCTATGAGGAGTCTCATCAGTCTGCAGCGGTCGCAATGGGCCGATGCCGAGCAACAACTTGACAAGGCCATCCACCTGCTGCCAAAGAACGGTGGCTACTACATCAACCGAGCATTGGCACGCTACAACCAGAACAACCTGCGCGGAGCCATGGCCGACTATGACATGGCGCTCGACCTGGAACCCAACAACTTCCTGGGACACTACAACCGCGGACTACTGCGCACCGACGTGGGCGACGACAACCGTGCCATCCTCGACTTCGACTTCGTGCTCCGCCTGGAGCCCGACAACATGCTTGCCCTCTTCAACCGCGGCGTGCTGCTGGAGCGAACCGGCGACATCAAGGGCGCCATCGAGGATTACACCAAAGTCATCGAGGAATATCCCAACTTCCACACCGGCATTCTCTATCGTGCCCGTTGCTATCGGCGGCTGGGCCAGACGCAGAAGGCCGAGCTGGAGGAGTTTCGCGTCTACAAGGAGCAGCTCTATCAGCACCTCTATGGCATACAGCCAGGACAGGGCAAGCGCAACCAGCGCAAGCGCAGCGACCTGGACCCCGACAAATACGCCGAGCTGGTGGTGGAAGACGAGCAGGAGCCTGAGCGCGAATATCAAAGCGACTATCGTGGACATGTGCAGAACCGCAAGGCCGACATGGAGCTGCTGCCCATGTTTGCGCTATCCCTGCAGCCCCAGCAGGACGGGGTGAACCGGACGCTGCACTACGACGCGGCCGTAGAACAGTTGAATAGGCAGCGCCAAGGGCGTACCATCTACGTCAGCAACCAGCATGCCCAGCTCGACACCCGCCACTCCGAAAGCTACTTCGGCTATATCGACTCGCTCAGCACCGCCATCGGCCAGGCTGGCTCGCTGCGCCGCACCATGCCTCTGCTGCTGGCACGCGCCGTGGCCTACGCCGCCGTGCAAGACAACGATGCCGCCATCCACGACCTGACAACCTATCTGGCCGAGGACTCCACACAGATGTTGGCCCTGTGGCAGCGTGCCGTGTGCCGCCAGCGCATGGTCCTCTTTGCTGCCTCCGAGGGCAAGAGCACCGAGCTGGCGCAGCATGGCGTGGCGGCCGACTTGCAGAGCGCCCTTCGCCAAAACCCTCATAGCGGTTATCTGCTTTATAATATGGGCTGCCTCCTGGCGTGGCAGCAAGCCTACGCATCGGCCGACGATTACTTCAGCCGTGCCATTGAGGCCGATTCACAACTGGCCGAGGCCTACTACAACCGAGGCATCTGCCGTCTGCACCAAGAACACATGGCCGAAGCCACTGCCGACCTGAGCAAGGCTGGCGAGCTGGGGCTATACCAAGCATATAGCATCATCAAAAAATACAGGAATAATGCCGCAAAGTAATTGTTCCTGCGCGAACTGTCACATCCTATGAAAGCGATGAAACACCGGCTGTGCTTGCTGCTGATGGTGATGGCGCTGTTGCCCAGCAGCTACGCCTTTGCCCAGCAGCGCGAGGTGAGAATCCTTGCTGTCAACGACGTGCATGCCACCATCGGCGTGTTTCCACAGTTGGCGGCCCTCGTCGACAGCTTGCGCGCTGTCGACCCCGAGCTGCTGGTTTTCTCGGCGGGCGACAATCGCACCGGCAATCCCCTCAACGACAAGTACGACATTCCTGCCTATCCCATGGTGGCGTTGATGAACCAGGTGGGCTTCAACGGCTCGGCACTGGGCAACCACGAGTTCGACGTCCATTCGCTGCGGCGGTTAGTCGGCTTGTCGCATTTCCGCTATATCTGTGCCAACATGCACGCCGAGCCTTCGGCTGGCATCAACGTGGTGCCTTGTCAGGTGTTTCAGGTCAAGGGTTTTCGCGTCGGAGTGGTGGGAGCCATCCAGCTGTCGCCACAAGGACTGCCCAGCACGCATCCCGACAACTTGCAGGGCCTCACCTTCGACGACCCCATGAAGGCAGTGGAGCGCCACGAATGGCTCAGCCAGCAATGCGATGTCGCCATCCTCTTGTCGCACCTGGGCTATGATGCCGACCAGGAGGTGGCCGCTCGATGCCCGTGGCTCGACCTCATCATTGGCGGACACACCCACACCCAGCTGAAAGGCGACGAGAGGGTGGGGGACGTGCTCATCACGCAGAACAAGAACAAGTTTGGACGCGTCACCCTGATCACCCTGACGGTGGATGACGATGGGCATGTGGTGGACAAGCGCGCCGAGTATATCGACGTGAAGAAGTTTCCCAAAAAGAATGCCGTGGTGGCCGAGATGGTGCGTTTCTTCGGCGACAACCCCGCCTTCCGTAGGGTGATAGCGTCGGCGGCCACGCCATTTGAGACAAAGGAAGAGCTGGGTTGCATGATGTGCGATGCCTACATGGCTGCCACAGGTGCCGAGATGGCGTTGCAGAACCCCGGCGGCGTGCGCATCGAGCGCCTTGCCCAGGGCGAAATCACCGTGCGCGATGTGTTGGAGATGGACCCCTTCGACAATCAAGTCGCGATGCTACAGCTCACGGGTAAGGAGATTGTGGAGATGATGCTCTCCTACTGTCACGGCAACGTGGTCAGCTTCCCCTTCGTAGGGGGCATGCGCTGCGAGATCACTTCGCAGAAGGACAACCCCAGCAAGATTGCCAAGGTGAGACTGAAGACCATCGACGGGCGCAAGCTGAAGATGAACAAGAAATATCGCGTGGCCACCAACAACTACATCACGGCCACCAGCCATATTCCCGAAGGCTCGGCCCAAGAGCTGAACGTGCTCACCACCGATGTCATCCAGCAGTATTTGCAGGAGCAGCAGACGGTGAGCTATCAGGGCGTCAGTCGATTGAGTATTCGCTGACGCCTTTGGCATGGCGCTCCATCAGGCGTCGCATCGATGCGCGTATGGCATAGCGGTTCTTCTGCTCCATGCCCGTCAGCACCGAGTCGGGAATGTCGATGGGCAGCACGCGGTAGTTGTGCTTGAAGCCGTTATCGTTGGGACGACTCACCCAGTAGAGGGCATAGCCGCAATCGCTCAGCTTCACCTCGGCTGCTATGCTGTCGCCAACTGCATGTTCTGGGATGCGCTTTGTCAGTTCCATCCTCACCAGATATCCTCCGTAGGTGTTGGGCTTCGATTGGTTGCTCACCACATTGCCCATCGACCAGGCGATGAGGTGGCAGCTGTCTTCGCTCAGCTCCAAGGGTTGTGCCACGTGCGGGTGTCCGCCAATCACATGGTCCACGCCGTTGCTGATCAGCCAGGCTGCCATTTCACGTTGTTGTGCCGAAGGCAGTTGCTGGTATTCAATTCCCCAGTGGGGCAGGGCGATGATGGCGTCGGGCTGCATGGCCTTGGCCTTCTCAATGTCGGCGCGTATCTCGGTGGTGTCCATCAAGCACACCACGTTGGGCTCCTGCACGGCGATGCCGTTGGTGCCGTAGGTGAAGTTCAGCAGCACGATGCGCAGGCCGTTCTTCTCGAAGAGGAAGGGATAGGCTTTGTCGCGTTCCTCCTGGTTGACGTATGTTCCCAAGTGAGGCACCTTCAGCGAGTCCATCATCATGATGGTTCGCTCCAGCCCTGCCCGTCGGCTGTCGAGGCAGTGGTTGTTGGCGGTGAGCAGGATGTCGAAGCCCGCATCGATGCAAGCCCGCAGGTATTCGTCGGGGGCGCGGAACTGCGGATAACCTGCGTAGGGCTTTCCACCCAGCGTCACCTCCAGGTTGCCGATGGCCACGTCGGCCCGTTCAATCTCATTTTTTATGCCAGCAAAGCACTCGTCGTAGTTGTAGGTGCCGTCGCTCTGTAGCGCGGCTTTTATCTGCGGGCCGTGCTGCATCAGGTCGCCGGCAAAGAGCAGACTCAGGTGGTGCTCCACGGCGGGTTCCACCACGATGCTGTCGGCCTCCGTCTTTCCTTTTCCTTCGGCACGGCACGAGGTGGCCACCAGGGCCATGCTGCATAGGCAGACTGCTGCCAAGTAATAATGTCTCATCATATAATCATCGTTCAATGTTCAACGTTCATCGTTCATCGTTCAACGTTCAACGTTTAAAGTTCACCACCAGCGGCAGGTGGTCGCTGTAGCCACCGCGCTGATATTTGAATCCTTGGAAGGTGCGCCGAGGCTTCCATCCGCCGTAGGTGGTCTCGCGCTCCAGCAGGAAGGGCGCATCGTTGATGAATGTACTTTCCACTTTGTTCAGCAACGGCGTGCTCACCAGTATATGGTCTATCGAGTGCCATTCGCCCTGGTAGCGGTAGGTGCCCTTAGCCCGTTTGTTTATGCCTTGTGTCTGAGCCGTCAGGTTATGCAAACCGTGCTGTGTGAGCATCTGTAGCGAGGGACTGTCGGCATAGTCGTTGAAGTCGCCCGCCACGATGATGTTCTGGTTGGCTATCGAGTCGATGGCTTGCAGCAGCATGCTTATCACCTGACGGCGATGTGGCCGAGTCTCCAATTCCCCGCCGTAGCGGCTGGGCGCATGCACGATGAAGAGGTGGAGCGTGTCGGCATGCACCGTCTCCCCGCGTACATATAATATATCGCGCGTAGCACGCATGTCATCTAGCGTGGGCACGTTGATGTGTTCGTAGCAGATGGGGCGGAAGCGCTGGGGGTGATAGAGCAGGGCGATGTCGAGCCCGCGAACGTCGGGCGAGCAGGTCATCAGGTATTCATATCCCGCTCCCCGCAGCAATGAACGGCGTGTAAGGTCGCGCATCACCGTGTCGTTCTCGATTTCCACCAGCGCCACCAGGTCGGGCAGTTGCTCCGAACACGATAGCAGCTCCTGTGCAATGGCGTTCAGCTTGTTCCAATAGCGGGTGCGCGTCCATCGGCGGCTCCCGTCGGGCGTGAATTCGTGGTCGTCCTTCCCCTCGTCGTGTTGGCAGTCGAAGAGGTTCTCGCAGTTCAGCTCCACGAAGACCTGCGCCCCGGCGGGGCTATATGACAAATTAAAAATGATAAATGATAAAACTACCAGCAAGTATGGCCGCATAGCTCTATCATTTATCATTTCTCATTTATCATTTAGGCCGAAGGCCGTAGTTATCATTTATCATTTGTCATTTCTCATTTAGGGCTCTGCCCGCTCAGCACACTTTCTCCAGTCGCTTCATCATGGCGAACATGAAGATGGCGGCAACGAGGCAGATGACGAGGAAGACGCTCCAGCACACCCAGAGGGGCACAGCACCCCAGAGCAGACCGCCCACGACGACGAGCTGGTTGCCAATGGCGGTGGCCACAAACCAGCCGCCCATCATCATACCCTTATACTTCGGGGGAGCTACCTTCGACACAAACGAGATGCCCATAGGCGAGAGCAGCAGCTCGCCGAAGGTGAGGATGAGATACGTGCCGATGAGCAGGTTTGGCGTGACGTCGGCCACATGCTGGGCCACGGGTTCGCCGTCGGCTCCCATCACCGTCTGCGGCATGGGAAGTCCCATAGAGCCGAAGGCCATCAGGGCGTAGGCTGCTGCCGCCACAATCATACCGTAGGCAATTTTGCGGGGTGCCGAAGGCTCCTTGCCCTTGGCCGAGAGCGCACCGAAGATGGCCATCGAGACCGGCGTGAGTGCTACCACGTAGAAGGGGTTGAACTGCTGGAAGATGGGGGCTTCGATGCCCAGCTCGCCCTGTAGCCGCGAGTATTTCCATACTAATAATGCCACAGCCGCAATGATGATGGCAGCGGCAATGCCGCGTCCCTTCGAGGTCTTGCTCTGGAACAAGGCGAAGCCGGCGTAGACTATCAGGATGATGAGCACCAAGTTCCACACGTCGAAGGCCATAGCTTGCACGCCCTCAACGGTATGGTCGGTGAACTCGTCGGCAAAGTATGTCAGCGACAGACCGTTCTGATGGAAAGCCATCCAGAAGAAGATCACCACGGCGAACACCATGCACAGGGCCACGATGCGCTGCTTGGTCTCCTCCTTCGTCAGTTCAGGCTCGTTGCTGGAGACAGCTTGCGACTTGTCGGCTTTCTTTTTCCCTCCCTCCGTATGACGGAACGTGCTGCGGAAGAGGTAGTAGATGGCGATGGAGAGGATGAGCGATGCACAGGCTACGGCAAACGAGAAGTGATAGGCATCGTTGCTCGAGTAGCCCAGCGACGTCTCGGCCCACTCCTTGATCTTGATGGCTGCTGTGGGTGCGAAGAGGGCACCGATGTTGATGGCCATGTAGAAGATGGAGAAGCCCGCGTCGCGCTTGTCGGCATACTTCGGGTCATCGTAGAGGTTGCCCACCATCACCTGCAGGTTTCCCTTGAACAGGCCGGTGCCGAAGCCAATGAGCAGCAGTGCGGCCAGCATTACCACGAGGGCTGTCATGTCGCCACCAAGGGGCACCGACAGCAGCAGGTAGCCCACGAACATGATGATGATACCCGTGGTCACCATCTTGCCGAAGCCGAACTTGTCGGCCAGCATACCGCCGAAGAGCGGGAAGAAGTAGACGAACATGAGGAACGAACTGTAGATGGTGCCTGCCATGCCGGCCGACAGTCCATAGTTTGCCCTCAGAAACAGTGCGAAGACGGCGAGCATCGTGTAGTAGCCGAAGCGCTCGCCAGTGTTGGCCAGTGCCAACGCAAATAGTCCTTTAGGTTGACCTTCAAACATAAATTATTATTTGTTAGTTATTAATAATTGGCAAAAGTAAGCATTATTTTTCAATTTTCCAAACTTTTTGGCGGATAATTGTTGAGGCGAATCTCGCTCACCACCAGTCCGGGGTCCATGAAGCCAACGCGCAGCGTGGCCGTCTTTTCTTCCGTGCTCTCATAGTCGAGGGTGGCCGAGGCATAGCCCTGAATGACGGTGGTGTTCCATTCGCCCTTCTGCGCTTCGGTTTTGATGGAGCGGATGGTGGATGCCTTGATGAGCGAAGCGGCAGTGCCGAGCGACCAATCCACTCCAGTGGTATCAACAGCGAGGGCTACGCGCAGGTCGTAGTTGGTGTTGATGGGGAAGGTGGGCAGACAGCGCACTTCGATGTGGTTCGTCCCCGCCTTGATGGGCACTTGGTAGATGGCGTAGGGAGCCTTTTCGGCCGAGGCGTAGGTTATGGTGTCGAGGGGCCAAACGGTGATGCTGGCCTTGCCGATGCCCAGTCCGTCGATTTGTTTGATAGTGCTGCTGCTCTGCTTGAAGTCGGTGGCGGCAATGGCCGTCGTTGCGTTTTGAACAATGGCGGTTGTGTCTTTAGGGCTGATGTCAGCAGTGGTGGCAACAACCGGCATGTCGAACTGTCTGCGCTTGCGGGGCCTGAAGTCCATGATGCCGTTCCATTTTCCTTGGGCGATGCCGGTGTTGTATTTCTGCGTCATCTGTGCAATGTTGCGGAAGGCCTGTCGTGCTTCGTAGGCATATTGCAGTGCCTTGTCGCCCTCTCCCATCTTGGCCAGCTCCATGCTCTGGGTGGCGCGCAGGGTCTTCACGTTCATGTAGTAGGCCCCTTTCACGGGATACTCGATGAGCTGGAAGAAGGCGTCCTGCAGACGTGCGGGGATGTTGCTCTTCAGCTTGTCCACCAGTGCAACGATGGCAGCATAGTCGTTGATGCGCTGTTCTTTCTCGTCGAAGCTGAAGTTCACCTTGAACACATGTTCGGGCTTGCCTGCAGCTGCCAGTCGGTAGTATTCCTTCTTAATCTGGGCGATGTCGTCGGCGTTGGCCTTACCGAATGTTCTTACGGCCCAATCATGGCTGTAGTTGTTGGCCATTTGCGGCGTCCATTTGTCCACGTCCCAAGCCAAGTCCATGCAGAACTCCAGCTCCATCTCTGCGGGCTTGATGTCGCCCACGTTGATGACCCACAGCGTGCGCACTCCTTGGTCGTATGCCCTCGACAGTTCATAGCTGATGAGTGCTGGCGAGTGTGAGCACAGCCACAGATAGTCTTCGGGTGTTCCCCAGTACGACAGGTGGTAGTAAACGCCGTTGCCGCCCTGCCGTGCCTGCTCGGCTGGCAGGGGCAGCTGGCGGATGTAGCCGTGGTTGTCGTCTACCCAGCACAGGGTGACGTCGTCGGGCACCTGCAGTCCTGCGTTGTAGGCTTCGAGCACCTCCTTGTAGGGGATGAAGAGTTGCGGCACCTTTGTTGCTTCGCCGAAATACTTGGTGAGCAGCCCGCGCTGGAAGTCGATGATCTCGGTCAGTCCCTTCACCTTGTCTTCGGTGGTGGGATAGCCCGAGATGCCCCAGTCGTGAACGCCTCGCATGCCCAGCGTGTACATGGCGTCGTAGCCCACGCTCTCGGCCACTCGCTCTTCCCAGTAACGCTGAATCTTCTCCTTGTTCGTCACGTAGTTCCAGTCCTCGTTGGTGCCGCTCCAGGGTTCGTGTCGCCACTCCCACTCATTGTCGCGCAGCATCTGCTCGCAATGGCTCGACCCCAGCATGATGTCGTATTCCCTTGCCACGGGGATATTCTCCTTGTTGGCCCAGAAGGCCTCGGAGCAAAGGTGCATGGCAGGCCAGAGCGTGTTGGCCCTGAGGCGCAGCAGCAGCTCCATCACACGGGCGTAGGTGTGGGGGCCAATGTTGTTATATTGCTTATCGATGCCCTTTGCCGCCCAGGGCTGCAGCCCCCAGTCCTCATCGTTGATGAAGATGCCGCGATATTTCACCGAGGGCTCCTTCGACACCATCCTGCTGCCGTGCAGATAGAGCTGGCGGCGTTGCTCGGGCGTCACGTCGGCCCACCACACGTAGGGCGACACACCCATGAGGCGCGAGAGCTCGAAGAGGCCATAGGCCGTGCCTCGTGGCGTGCTGCCCATCACCACCAGTGCCCGTTTCGCATTGGTGTTTGGCAGCTCCACCAGTTGCAGCGCGTATGTCTCCCAGCGACCCGCCACCCCTGTGGTGTCGGCCTTGCCTAGGGCGGTGAGCTGTTTGATGAGAATCGACTGTCCGATGGTGCCGGCGATGATGAGTGGCGATTTCGACTCTCCGCTGACAGAAGGGAGGTCGGCCAAACTGTTCACGGCATTCACCGCCAGCGTCTGTCGGGTGATGAGTGCCACGTCGTTAGCCACGCATTGCGCTACGGTGTTCACTACGGGTGCGTCGGCCTTGTCGTAGACGATGATGGCCTTTTCAAAGTCGTCGATGATGGTGAAGCTCTGGTCGTCCTTCATCGTGTTCACTTCCATTTGTGCGATGGCTCCCGTGGCAATCAGGGTGGCCAGCATGATGGAGCAGATTCTTTTTTTCATGATGGTATCTCTTTGGAAAGATGATTTGTAGGGATGGTTTCTTTGCCCAGTTTTTATGGTGTGCAAAATTACACAAATTTTGCCCAAATCAGCAAAAAAAATCATTCAAAATGCATGAAATTCCATTATTTTCCTCTTTTTTGCTCCATGATAGAATAAAAAATGGACCATGCAGAAAAACGTTTTATCGACTTTTCAAAAAAATCGTTACCAAATTTTGAGGGTGGGTGCTGCCTGCTTTTTGAAATTGGAGCTGGAAAGGAAAACTTTGATTGGGTGTAATGGTGAAGGGCTGACATTCTCATGATTGAATGCCAGTCCCTCTCTAAAGTCCGTCGGTCATTGCTTTCTCAGATTACGCCCATGCAGCTGGCCACGCCCAGCGAGGTGGCAATGGCCGTGAGGATGGCTGCAAGGGTCTGCAAGATGAATTTCCAAGTTTCTTTCTTCATGGTGGTTCAGGTTTTTAAGGTTTATTTCCCATTATTCAAGAAGGAGTTTAGGGGGCTGGGGGTGAGGCTACTCGCCCGTTTCCAGGTACTTTCCCTTCTCCGAGCTCAGGGTGGCCTCGCCGTCCTTGATGCGCTGTGCCATGGTGGTGTAGGAGAGCTGCACGTCGCCTTTCATGTTCTTGATGCGGGTGGCACCGGTGGCTCGGCATCCCAGTCGGATGGCTTTGATGTGCTCGTCGAGACTGAACTTCTCCACGCTCACGGCGGGGGCGCTCACGGCGGTGGCCTTGAAGATGCACAGGTCGGCCAGCTTCACGGGCTGTCCCTCCAGCACCAGGTGCTTGATGCAGTCGGCGGCCTTGATGAGCACGGCGAAGATGACGTCGCGGGTGTAGGGGCTGCCGTGCTGGCTGATGTGCGTCGACAGGCGGTCAATCTCCCAAGGGTCCTTGTTGTGCACGCGTCCGTAGACTTTGCCGAACTGGCGGCTCTCCTGGTTCTTGTTTTTGTAGAAGTCGATTTCAAGCATGGTTGTAAAAAGTGTTTTTCATAGTTTGACATTAAGGTTTTCTCTCTCTGAATCCGCGCGCTGGATTTCTGGTGCAAAGATACGGCCTTTTCCGCCAACGGCCAAATTTCGGCACCTCAATTCGCCCCGTTTTCAGCAGCAGCCCGCGCAATTGGGCTGTACGCCCCGTTTTCGTCTGCCAGCGCACCGTTTTCTGCCGCCATCGCATCGTTTCTCTCTTCATGACCAGCATCCCCAGTGGTGACACTGTGACATGTGACTTTGTGACATTAAGCACCTCCCCTATGTGTGTGCCCCCTCTCTACAACATAACCATATATAAATAATATATAATAATTATTAATAATATTTAAAATACCATACTCTCTTTTTCATCCCCCACATATTCAACCTCCTTAATGTCACAATGTCACATGTCACAAAGTATCATTTTTTTCGACCCCACGTATTTTTTTTCAAGAAAAAGGGGGGGAATGGCGTGCGTTCTCAGATTTTATTTGTATTTTTGCATCGTCCAAGGCTCGGTCTGTGTGGCAGAGAGGGAAAAGGAGAGCCAACGACGAAAAACAAAAACCCCGACAGGATGGATTACGACTTTGAAAATGAGAGCACGGCCGAGCAGCTGGCGAAGGAGCTGCGCGAGTCAGGATGGAATGCACACGTGACCGACGAGACGGGGTGGCATGCCGAGTCGAAGGTGCGCGCCGGGCGGCCCTCGGGGCTGGGCGACGAGCGCCAGCAACGCGCGCTGGAGGATGCCGTGCGGCTGCAGGGCAGGGTGACGGCCGACATCATTGGCGACTCGATGACGGACCTCGACATTGAGGACGGCGACGAGGTGATCATCGACACGACGGCGCGCCCCCACGACGGCGACGTGGTGCTGGCGTGCATCGACGACGAGTTCACCGTGAAGGTGCTCTTCACCGACGCCAAGGGGCAGCGGTGGCTGCTGCCGGCCAACAAGAGCTTCGCGCCCATCATGATGGAGCCTGCGGCGCAGATTCGCGGCTGTGTGGTGAGGGTGATGAAGCGCAAGCCGCACATGGACTACAACGCTTGCCTGGGCGTGCTGAAGGCCGCGGGGAGCGTGAAGCTTCGCGTGCCCACCGACTTTGAGGTGCAGCATGCCATCACGGTTGTGGCGAAGAGGGTGCGCTCGGGACGCCAGTGGTATGTGCTGATGCGGGCGCTCGTGGACACGCACTACCTGCAGCCCACCGAGTATGCGCGCTTTGTGAAGCTGGTGGAGGTGTTCGCAGCCGAGTGCCGGTTCAAGCCCAGCGTGCGCGAGCTGTCGCGACTGGCCGTCGACAGCTTTTCCAAGCCCATAGAGCGCTGGGACAAGAACAACGCGCCGGTGAAGGGGACCGTGTTCGACGAGTACCTCAGCCTGGCCCAGCAGGCGCTGGCCTTGCTGGAGAAGGAGGAGAGGCTGGAGCTGCCCTTCTGAGGCTTACACGGCACACCCTCTATTAGTCTGACGGCGAATTCTTATCAATAATTAGGATCATTCGTTTCAAAAGAAATGAATTCAGAACTTCCCCCTCGCAAAACAGCTGTTTCTTTGGCAAAAAATTTGTGAAATCCCAAAAAAATGTGTAAATTTGCAGCAGATTTTTAACCAGAGGACGTGCACAACGCCCATACACTAAAAGCCTTACAACATGGAAATGCAGCACAAAACAATGATGATGCGGGCAGCCGTTACGCTGCTGCTCGCCGTGATGACCGTCGCAGGAGCACGGGCCGACGACAGCGGCCCGTGCGGTGCTGGTGTTTATTACCATTATTATAGCGACACTCAGAAGTTGGAAATTTACAGGGAAGGCCTGGGGTATGGGGCAATAGACAATATTCCGTGGAAATCTTACCGCGCGGAAATCAAGGAAGTGGTCATCGGCGATGGGGTGACTAGCATCGTCATGGGGGCCTTCGAGTATTGTACCGCGCTGACGAGCATCAGCATCCCCAACTCCGTGAGCAAAATCGGCCCATACGCCTTCGAAGGCTGTACCGCGCTGACGAGCATCAGCATCCCCAACTCCGTGACCAGCATCGGCCCGTCCACCTTCGAAAGCTGTACCGCGCTGACGAGCGTCAGCATTCCCAACTCCGTGATCACCATCGGCGAGTACGCCTTCAAGTATTGTTACGCGCTTACGAGCATCAACATCCCCCAATCCGTGACCAGCATCGGCGTGGGCGCCTTCTCTGGTTGTTCCGCACTAACTTCGGTTTATTGCAATCGTAACACACCGCCCACTTTGGAAAAGGACGATTTGGGTCTGCTTCCGTTCGCTGGCAACGCTAACGGCCGCAAATTCTACGTGCCAGAAAACTGCGTGAACGCCTACAAGGCAGCATGGAGCGAATATAGCGGCGACATTGTGGGCACCACCTTTTATCCCATCAACATCATCGTCAACTCAGATGACGGCGGTACGGTGGAGGTGTCCTCCTCCAGCGCTGCTCCTGGCGAAGTCGTTGGATTGAGGGCTACGCCCAGCGAGCGTTACAAGTTCGTCTCGTGGGAAGGAGCGGGTGGAGCAGTATTCTACAACAGCTTCGCCGCGCAGACCACATTCACAATGCCAGCAGGTGAGGTGACTATCGCGGCAAAATTCAAAAGCTGGGGTAGCACCATCGGCGTATACAATTTGCATCTTTGGCCCCAAAATGGAGATGATGATGTCATAATTACTGCCAATGAATACACCCTTCCCTCTCTAAGTCAGCCACGCAATGTCTTCCTGGGCTGGTGCGAAGCGGCTGACGGCACAGCTGCCATATACCCCGCCGGCGAAAAACTCACTCTTGGCGGCGACCTGACGCTTTATGGAATCTGGCGGGAGGACCCCATAATCCTGGCCGACAATAACAACAACACCACCCTCCTACAAACTCTCGAAAAATCTGGCAAAGGCGTTAATGTAAAACTGAAACGAACGTTCATCACCAACGGCAACTGGAACACGCTGTGCTTGCCCTTCGACACAGCACTTGAAGGCACCCCACTCGCAGGCGGCGAGCTGATGGAGCTCGACAACAGTAAGACGCGCTACGCCGACGGCACACTCAACCTGTACTTCAAGGCTGCACCGAGCATCGAGGCGGGCATGCCGTATCTCATCAGGTGGGTAACCCCCGAAAACCCACCGAACCAACCTGTGGATGAAAGCCAGTTGAACGCCGCAACATTCTTCCAGAATGTCACCATCACCCGTTATTCTGCTACTTATATCGTAAGCGACGACGGTAGTGTGACCTTCTGCGGCAACCTCGTCCCCAAAGGACTCGAAGCCGACGACAGGAGCATCCTCTACTTGGGCGACGGAAACACCCTCTACTACCCCAACGCGCAGATGAATGTGAAAAGCTTCCGCGCCTACTTCCAGCTGAACGACGGCCTCACGGCCTCACCCGACCCCTCGCAAGGAGAAAAGAGCGTGCGCATTGTGCTGGGCTTCGGCGAAGGTGAAGCCACCGGCATTGATGATGTTCAACGGTCAACGGTCAACGGTCAATCAGCGTCTGCTTGGCACACGCTCGACGGCCGCCAGCTCCTCCACCAGCCCACCGCCAAGGGCCTGTACCTGCATGGCGGGCGCGCGGTGGTGATAAAGTGACCTCGGCGGCAGCCTATTTCTTACACGTTTCCGCCCCTTCCAGTGTGGTTTCTTACACGCGGGGCCTTCTCTTACACTTTTTCTTCCCATTTCTTCCACCCGATGAAGTTTTGCTTCGCCGGGTGTTTTTTTGTGCCTACCTTTGCATTGTCAACCTCCACCCCGGCACCAAGGGCGTTGGGGCAAGAAGAGGGGGGACAACAGTGTTTAACCAGGGTTGCAGCCGAGGGGGATGTTCTCGAGTAAATGGCCAAGGAATCCGACGTTCTTCCCGCAACAACAACTAAAAACAATGGAAACAAAGATTCAAATTTTCAAAAGCAACGTCTTCGGCGAAGTGCGGACGTTGACAAACGAGAAGGGCGAGACGTTCTTCGTGGGCAAGGACGTGGCCGAGGCGCTGGGCTACAGCAACAGCCGCGATGCGCTGTACAGGCATGTTGACCAAGAGGACAGAACCACTGTCGTGATTCACGACGGTGGACATAACACCCGAGTCGTGGTCATCAACGAGAGCGGCCTCTACTCGCTCATCCTCTCGTCGAAGCTGGAACAGGCGAAGGCCTTCAAGCGCTGGGTGACCTCGGAGGTGCTGCCCGCCATACGCCGCTCGGGTGTCTACGAGCTGCAGCCGGCAGGGGTGAAGCTGCTGGCCTCGCAGGCGGAGTATTGCCAGGAGGTGCTGCAGAGCGTGGACTGCGTGACGACGACGCAGGTGGCCAAGGAGATGGGGATGACGGGCGCCGAGCTCTACCGCTGGCTGGTGGCGCTGCAGGTGCTCTACTGGCAGAGCGGCGAGTATATGCTCTATGCCGACTTTGCCCGCATGCGACTGACGAAGACGCGCACGCACAGCCGTCGCAACCGCTTGGGCGCGGTCCACACGCAGCGCTATCTGGTATGGACAGAAGAGGGGCGCAAGTTCCTGCACGAGCTGCTCGACCCAGCAAGGAAGGAGGTGGCAGCATGACGGCAGTAAAGACGGCATTCACATGCATAGGCAAGGGGCACGGCTCACCTTGCCTGCCCGCCACCAGAGACGAATGGGAGAAGCTGCGCCGCGAGCCGTGGCTGGCAGAGATGTGCGCACGCATTGAAAACGGCGAAGAGCAACTGAAGCACCGATTGCCCGTGTGGACACCACATTGCGCCGCCTTCAACAACAACCACCGGGCCACGGCCGATGCCACCATGCCGCTGCGGCGGCTCATGCTCGACTTCGACGAGAAGGGGCACACCGACGAGATAAAGGCCAGGCTGATGCAGAAAAGCCCCCTCGTGGTGCTGCTCATCGAGGAGTCGGTGAGAAGGGGCACACACGTGCTGGTGGAGCTGCCCGACGGCATCGACGCCGACAAGGCGCAGCAGCTGATGAAGGAGGCTACCGGATTCGCCCCCGACGCTGTCGTGAAGGACGTGGCGCGATGCATCTACATGGTGACCGAGGGACACACCCGCTACGTGTCGGAACGCCTGTGGAACCCCACTCCCATGCCCTCTCCAGTTGGAGAGGGGCAGGGGGAGCGGCCTCTTCCCTCTCCAGTTGGAGAAGGGGCGGGGGAGAGGCTTTTCAAGGGCATCCCCTACGCCTCCATCATCCGCGAGTGGTGGATTCGCAATGGCGGCGAGCCACAGGAGGGCGAGCGAAACGTGAAGCTGCACAAGCTGGCCGTGAGCCTACGCTCCATCTGCGACAACAGGAAAGAGGTGCTCATGGCCGTGATGCCACGCTACGGCCTTCCCGAGGCAGAGCTGAGGAGCATCGTAGACTCGGCCTGCAAGGAAGAGCCCAAGGGGATATCGAAGGTGATGCTTCAAATCATTGACCATTTAACATTGACCATTGACCATTCTGATGACGATTGGGACGATGTCGCGGCAAACGATGGTCAATCGTCAATCGTCGATGTTCAATGGAACAAGCTGCCTATCGGACTGCGCGAGACGCTTGTGGGCGTGCCGGCACCCATGCACATGCCCGTGCTCTGCTCGGTGCTGCCCCTGGCAGCGGCATACGCCGACCAGGTGGAGGTGACGTATTGCGACGGCAACCGGCAGCGGCTGGGACTCATGTCGATAGTGCGCGGCGACCAGGCTTCGGGCAAGTCGGTCTGCAAGAATGCCATCGACATCTGGAAACGGCAGTTCGACGAAGAAGACGCCCTGGCACGGCGGCGCGAGGAGGAATGGCGCGAGCGGAAGAAAGGGCGCAAGGCCAACGAGAAGGCCCCCGACGACCCGAAGGTGCTCATACGCATGGTGCCCGTCACCGTGTCGTGCTCCACGCTCCTGAAGCGGCTCAAGAACTCAAGCGGACACTGCCTCTACTCGTTTGGCGAGGAACTCGACACGCTCCGAAAAACCAATGGCGCCGGCTCGTGGAGCTCGAAGTACGACATCTATCGAGTGGCCTTCGACAATGGCGAGTGGGGACAGGACTACAACTCCGACCAGGCAGAGTCGGGCGTGGTGAGGGTGGCCTACAACTGGACCATGCTTGGCACCAACGGAGCCATGCGCCGCTGCTTCAGGCAGGACAACATCGAGAACGGACTTTCGAGCCGAATACTCGTGGCCGAGATGCCCGACGCATCGTTCACGAAGATGCCCAAGTATGGACGCCGCTCGACCGAAGACGAGGCACGCATACAGGAGGCCGTCACAAGGCTGCGCTCCTTCGCAGGACTCATCGACACACCACGCCTGCGCAAGGCCATCGAGGAGTGGGCCGAGCAGAAAAGGGTGGAAGCCGCCAAGGACATCGACCACGTGAAGGACACATACCGCAAGCGGGCGGCAGTCATCGCATTCCGGTGCGGCGTAGTACACCACTTGCTCACAGGCAAGGCGCACGAGACGAAGGCCACCATCGACTTCGCCAAGGCGATGGCCGACTACTGCCTGGCCGAGCAGATAAGCGCATTCGGCGAGGCACTGCAAAACCAGTACGCCGACAACGGCGAGGGAGGCAGGCGACATGGCAGCAACCACACCATCTTCGACCAGCTGCCACCCACGTTCACCCTCGACGACCTCAGGGCGCTCAAGCGGGGGATGTGCGGAGAGTCGGCCGTCAGGAAAATCATCTCACGATGGTATCGCGACAGCTGGATAGAAAAAGCCGACCGCGCGCACTGGAAGAAACTGGCAACAGGGAATTTGTGACATTTGACATTGTGACATTAAGCAGGTTCAATACATGGAAATCATATTGCAACGAATAGCAAAACGCAAAAGCTATACAATAGGGAAACTGAGCATCGGGGGCACCTACTTCTGCGACACGCTGGAACCCACCTGGCGCGACTACCAGCACGGAGCCTACAAGGTGAAGGGGCGCTCGGCCATACCCGAAGGACGCTACGCCGTCGTCATCTCCTATTCCCCCAAGCTCAAGCAGTGGCTACCCATACTGCTCGGAGTGCCCAACTTCAGCGGCATCAGGATACACGCGGGAAACACCGCCACCGACACCGAGGGATGCATCCTCGTGGGAAAGAACAAGCTGGTGGGGCAGCTCGTCGACTCGCGCATCTGGCTCCACCGCCTGAAGAAGAAGATAGTGGAGGCAAAGGACAAGGACGAAGCCGTCTGGATCACCATCTGCTAAACACCATCAAAATCAGAGAAGGCCGACATGTGAAAGTGTCGGCTTTCTTGCTAATACTAAGTATTCTCGCGCAGTGCACCAATCATTTCCTGCCCAGTTCGAATGGTTACAAGTGTTTCAACGCTCGCTGAAATGAACAAAAACTGTTGCGAAGCAGGTTTTTAGTGGAAAGTGTTAAAAACATGCCTCGAAATGCAGAATTATCGTGTGATAGTAAAAATATACGAAAAAAACATTGTATTTTTGCATAGCAATAATAGATATAAGAAAAGAAATGACAATTCAAGAAGCCATTGAAGCCCGGCACAGTGTAAGGGCATACAAGGAACAGCCATTGACTGAGGAAATCGTCAAAGCGCTGGAGGAGAAGATAGCGGAACTGAACAAAGAAGGGCAGTTGCACATGCAGCTGGTGCTGAACGAGCCGAAGGCATTCCTGGGCACGTTGGCCAAATATGGAAGGTTCCGTGGAGTCAACAACTATGTCGTCGTTGCTGGCCAGAAGGCAGATGACCTGGATGAGCGGGTGGGCTACTACGGTGAGCATCTGGTGCTGTTCGCCCAAATGCTCGGCCTGAACACCTGCTGGGTGGGACTCAGTTATTCAAAAGTTCCAGGAACGTATGTGCTCGATGAGGGCGAGAAGATAGCCTGCTATATAGCCATCGGCTATGGTGAGACGCAGGGCGTTGGCCATAAGATCAAGACCGTCGAGCAGGTCAGCCGCTCGGTCAGCGACACCACTCCGGCTTGGTTTAGGAAAGGAGTAGAGGCAGCCCTGCTTGCTCCTACTGCCGTGAACCAGCAGAAGTTCTCGTTTGAGTATTTGGGCATGAGCAACAATCGTCATCAGGTGCGAGCCAAGAAAGGTTTTTCCCTGATTGGCTATACGCAGATGGACTTAGGCATTGCCAAATGTCATTTTGAAATAGGGGCTGGTAAGGAAAATTTTGTTTGGGTGAAATAAGAGTTATTTAATAAATGGACTTCAAAGGAAAAGTAGCCGTCGTAACAGGAGGCTTGCGAAGCCGTCAGCGAGGATGGTCTTTTCAGGTTTGAAAAAAGAATGAGATAATAGTTATTAGATTTTGATATGAAACAGTTTGTGATTAAAGCCTACGACGGCGAAGGTAAGCTGGATAAGCGGATGGAGGTTCGTCCCCGCCACTTTGAAGGCATGGAGAAGATGAAAGAGCACGTCCTCTGTGCCGGAGGTATGCTCGACGAGGATGGAAAGATGATAGGATCTCTGCTTGTGATGGAGTTCGAGAACCGCGAGCAGGTTGACGAATACCTGGCGAACGAGCCCTACGTGGTGGAACACGTCTGGGAGCGGATTGAGGTGGAGCGGATGAATGTCGTCATCTTCGACAAAGAGATTATCCGAGAAAGAATCTGACAGACACAATGGAAATAGATAGAGCGACAAGGAGGGGATGTGTTTCTACAATATGAATCGATGAATGCCAAATAATATAGAGAGATGTTACGACACATTGCAGATTTCACGGCTTGGCCGATACTTACGGGTATCTTCATAGGCTACATTGCCAACCGCATCATGAGCGGTGAGGGCAAAGGATGCTGTATGAATCTTTTCATTGGCGTCATAGGCAGTTATGCCGGAACATTCATCAGTCATTTGCTCAACATAGAACTGATGGGCAAAGGCTACATTACTAACTTCGTGTTCTGTGTTGCTGGTGCAGTCACCGTTTTGTGGATTTGGAGGAAACTATTTTGATTGAATATGATAATCATTGATGCTTTCCTGACACGAGAAGGGTAGGGGCTGTAGCCGAATCTCCTAAATAATCAAAAAACTTCCCCGATATTCTGCAGAACGTCGGGGATTTTTCGTAATTTTGCAGTCGTTCAATCGTCGCCTACTTCAAAAGAAATAATAGTTTAACAACATAAAAACCAACACGATTATGGATTTCATTGAATTAGCAAGAAGCAGGTATTCCTGCAAGAGTTTTGACTCGCGTCAGATTAGTAAAGAACAACTCGACAGCATCCTGGAGGCAGGACGCTTGGCACCTACGGCAAAGAACCTGCAGGAGCAACACGTCTATGTGGTGCAGTCGGCAGAAGGACTCGCCAAAGTTGATGCACTCACACCTTGCCGCTACGGTGCGCCCACGATGCTCATCGTGGCCTTCGACAAGAACAACGTTTTTACTTATCCCGGTCAGAAGTATGATTCCGGCATTGAGGATGCCACCATCGTGACCACCCACATGATGCTCTGCGCGAAGAGTGTGGGTGTGGAAAGCTGCTGGGTGAATTTCTTCGACCCCGACAAGATGGCCGAAGCTTTCCAGTTGCCAGCTAACGAAGAGATTCTGACCTGCCTTGCCCTCGGTTATGCAGCAGAAGGCGCAGGGCCGCTGGCCAACCATAACAGCCGTAAGCCAATTGAGGAAACTGTAACTTACCTGTAAAAGACAAAATGAAGACAAAGAAAATACTCAGGAGACTGTTTCTTACAGTTTTGGGGCTCATCGTGGCAGTTATTGTTCTCGGTTTGGGATTCTGGCTTATCGATGGACGCTCGCCACAGGCCTATATCGTTGCGCATATGTTGCCTCAGACCACAATGGAAGACTATGAGAAGGGCAAGACCGACATGACCGACAAGAGTACGGTGGAGATTCCCGACGGCCTGGAATTTCCCCGGGAAGTGACTCAGTACAGGGTCGGCCACATGCAGGTCTTCGAGTGTGCTGCCGAAGATGATTCCAAGCCCATCGTGCTCTACATCCATGGTGGAGCCTATGTCAACAACTTTTCAACACCACATTGGAGTGCGATGGCTGAGTGGGCAGTGAGGACAGGCTGCGGCATGGTGATTCCCAACTATCCGCTGCTCTTCCGCTATACCGTCAAGGATGCTTTCCCCTTGATGATGCAGCTATACTGCCAACTGCAGGGGCGTTTTCCTGCAAAGCGTATCGCCATCATGGGTGATTCGGCAGGAGGCGGCTTTTCACTTGCCTTGGCACAAGAGATACTCAAGACCGACTCCTTGGACCAGGCCGGCCGTCTGATACTCATCTCGCCCTGGGTCGACGTGACGGGTGGTGATGACGCGCTACAGGAGTACGATACGTTTCTCAACAACGAGGTGCTGCGGCACGTAGGAGCCGACTGGGCTGGAGAACTCGATCCACACAACCCGATAGTGTCTCCTCTCTATGGCGACATGCAGGGACTGCCACCCGTCGACCTTTTTACGGGCACGTGGGAGGTGTTTTATACGGACATTGTGAAGACCTATGATAAGATGAAGGCCGCAGGTGTCGATGTCAGTTTGCACGTGAAGAAGAAGATGGGCCACGTCTATCCGCTCTGGCCATGCCCGGAAGGAAAGGAGGCCAGAAAGGAGATAGCGGAGTTGATATCGAAGGTTAAATTCTAAAAGCACATAGATAATGGAGTGTCGGATTACAAGAGAGGCAGCCTGGGAGCTGCTGAGAAAGTATAACAAAGACTCGTTTCACCTGCAGCATGCGCTGACGGTGGAAGGGGTGATGCGTTGGTATGCCGTGCAACTGGGCTTTGCCGACGAAGTGGATTTCTGGGGGATGGTCGGACTGTTGCACGACATCGACTTTGAGCTGTACCCCGAGGAGCATTGCATCAAGGCCCCCGAACTGCTGCGCGAAGGGGGCGTAAGCGAAGACATGATTCATGCCATCTGCAGCCACGCTTACGGTTTGCATGTAGATGTAAAGCCCGAACACCTGATGGAGAAGGTGCTCTTTGCCACCGACGAACTGACAGGACTGATAGGGGCTGCAGCACTGATGCGCCCATCGAAAAGCGTTCAGGACATGGAGCTGAAGTCTCTCAAGAAGAAATACAAGTCAAAGGGCTTTGCCGCAGGTTGCTCACGTGAGGTCATTGAACAAGGAGCGGAAATGCTGGGCTGGCCTCTGGACGAGGTACTGCAAAAGACGCTCGATGCCATGAGGGATTGTGAAGCCCGGGTGGCAAACGAGATGCAGACGATTTAAGGCCGTAGCTAGGCAAAGATGGGTGAATTATGGAAAGCTGCGAGTAAGCGAGAGCAGCCTGAGCTTGCTCAGAGGCTGCCGAGCGAGAGCAGGTTATGGAACCTGTGGCACGGATGCCACAAGAAGAGTGAGGGCTGTCAGCACTGCTATGTGTATCGGCGTGATGCGGAGTTTGAAAAGGACTCCAACATTGTGACGAAGACCGCCAGTTTCAATCTGCCCATCCGTCGTAACCGTCAAGGTGACTGGAAGGTTCCGTCAGGAACGTTGATGTGGACTTGCTTCACATCGGACTTCTTCATCGAGGAAGCCGACGAGTGGCGTGAGGATGCTTGGTTGATGATTCACCGTCGCAGCGACCTACATTTCTTCATGATTACGAAGCGGCCAGAACGGATTCGCGAATGTCTGCCCGAGGATTGGGGCGACGGCTACGAGCACGTCACCATCTGCTGCACGATGGAGAACCAGCGGCGCGTTGACGAACGTTTGCCACTCTACCGCGAGCTGCCAATTCGTCACAAGTCAATCATCTGTGAGCCACTGCTTGATAACATAGACTTCCATGGTGGTCTCGGTTCTTGGTGCGAACACGTAACAGTCGGCGGTGAGTCAGGCCGTGATGCACGTGTCTGCGATTATGCCTGGGTGCTCAGCATCCGTGAGCAATGCATTGCAGCCAACGTACCGTTCCATTTCAAGCAGACAGGGGCTCACTTCCGCAAGGATGGCCGTTTGTACAACATACCGAGAAAGTTGCAGATGCAGCAGGCGCATCGTGCTGGAATAGATTATAAATAACTAACCAATAAAAACATTACTACTATGGAAAAAAGATGTGAGAATTGCAAGCTCAGGGCACATTACGACAAGAACCCAAAGTCATTCATGGGACGCTTTTGGCGTTGGCACATTAACTTCTGTCCAGGATGGAAAGGCTATTTCACCAGCCTGAGCGACGAGCAGAAGGCTGAGTTAAGGGCAAAGTATAATTTCAAGAAGTATTAGATGATTCAGAACTACAAGATAGTCACGCTCTGCGGAAGCACCCGTTTCAAGGAGCAATATTAGGGTGTAATTATGAGACAAATATTCCTCTCCTTGTTGCTCCTGTTGTCGGGATGCGCTTTGGCGCAGGACATCCAGTCTTTCATTAGACAGCAGATGGTTTTGTACCCCAAGTCCCATGTACTCGACCTCTACAAGTCGTGCTTTCAGGACTACATGGGTGCGGAGCATCTGGTGTCGGACCGTGAGCGGGTCAAGGCCTATCTTGATGAGGAGTTGGCCACCACAGACACAAGCGACCTGCTTGAATGGCTTTATGAGCCATGCGGAATCAAGGGACAATATGTTCGCGTCAGCCTGAGGGCTGTCAAGGAAGGACTCCTTACGGAGGATATGCTTCTGGATGCTTTTATTCGAAGTGCCAACATGAAGCGACCATCTGTCAAGTCCTGGTCTCGCAAATGGCACAAGATTATTGGTACGATTGACAAGATGCGCCCGGCCCATAGGGACGCTTTGCTTGCAAAGAACCTGAACCTGCCCGACTATGACAGGGAAAAGCAATTCATTGACAGCCTACTATCTGTCGGGAAATATGCCATCAGCCATTCGTCCGACTATCGCGAAGCCTATCATCCCCACTATAGGATTGTGGAACGGCATATCTTCGAGAGCGAACTTAAATCATTGATTGAAAAAGGGCTGACTCTTAAACCAAGATTAGAGATAAAATGAAAAAGATGATGTTAGCATTTGCCACACTGCTGCCAATAGCTGCATGCACACAGAAAAGTGCTCGACATGGAGAAACTGTGGACACCAGAGTACATCGGCGACCAAGACGGATTCTTGGAGAGCATGCCGAGAAAATCGGTCTTGGCAACCGCAGTTATAATCTCATAAGCATTGACAAGTGACGAAGACTGATGCTGCGCTGAGCAAGATTCAGGCGTTGTTGGAGAAACTATAGTTTAATGAACATAGAGGATTATCGAGAATATTGCCTTTCATTGGGCGCAGACGTGGAGGAGAAACTGCCCTTCACAGCTTTCCATCATGCCAGCGGCGTATTGGTGTTCTATGTTCATGGCCACATGTTTTCGTTCTTTGATTGCGATAGTTTCAGTGTCATTATGCTGAAATGCCAGCCCGACCGCATCGAAGAACTGAAAGCGAAGTACGACTGCATCGGCAAGCCGAGCAACCTGTCGCCAAAGCATTGGATTGGCATCAATCCAGAGACGGCTTCTGATGACCTTCTTCGGGAGTTGACACGAAACTCATACGAGATAGTAAAGAACAAATATAAAACACGGAAATGATTCAGAACTACAAGATAGTCACGCTCTGCGGAAGCACCCGTTTCAAGGAGCAGTACATGGAAGTCCAGAAACAGCTGACACTGGAGGGCTGCATCGTCATCAGTGTCGGCATGTTCGGACATTCGGGCGACCAAGAGGTATGGAAGCCTGGCGTGAAGGAAATGCTCGACGATATGCACCTGCGCAAGATAGACCTTGCCGACGAAATCTTTGTCATCAACGTTGGCGGCTACATCGGCGAGAGTACGAAACGAGAGATTGCCTATGCCGAAAAGACAGGCAAGAAGGTAAACTATCTGGAGAAATAGCCCATGAAGCCGTAAGTTCTCAACCTGTCAGGAAAAGGGCTTGCCGACCTGCCAAAAAATCTCGTACGAGATTTTTTCAAAAGTCGTTACCGTTTTTCAAAAAGTCGTTACCAAAATTTTGGGCAATGATATAGCAGTTGGTTAAAAAGGTCTGCGAGATCTCCTAAATTATCACAAAAGAATCCTCCATATCGCGATAGTATGGAGGTTTTTTCGGCGTATAGGTCAATTTGCAGGATAGTTTGATAGTACTATGTGTCAATGGGTCAAATTTCACCATCATTGGCGATGAGAAGAATGACCGAGGTAACGAGCATGAGATTGATGTTGACGAAATCTTTGCTGGTCATATTGACTTCATTATTTCAGAGATAGGGAAAGTAAATCACTTTGGGGATAGGTGGCAATTTCGCTGTCTATTCCCAATAATCCCCAAGTATTATGAAACAGATATTTGTAGTTTACGAAACCGACGCATGGCACAGCACGAGCCATCGGGAGCGTGCAGGTGTTTTCACAAGCAAATGGGCGGCCGATGTCCGATGTGGGGCAAGGTATGCGGTATATGTAGTGGAACAACCAGGTGAGTTCGGCACACGATGTACCGACTACCTGCCTTAGGAGCAGTTGGAGCAGCACTTTTTAGGGGTGTTCTATGCCAATGAGTTCAATAGACTGATTGGGAGAAAGTCTGCATGAGCTGCAAAAAGCCCTTCGAGCATCGCGGGTGACTCGAAGGGCTGTTTCCTTATGACTATTTGCTTATAAACGTCCCGTCTGGATGCTCATCCTGCCATCGTTGTTCCGCCTCAGAACCGGGCTTTGTCATGTAGTAAAGACAACAGTCATCACCAGAAGCAAGGGTCTTGTTTCGATGAAGAACGACTCCCATGGCCTCGAAGGTGATGTAATCCGTTTTGCACATGGCCGGAAGAATGTCCAAATGACCTCGTTTCCTTGCCAATTCGCACAGTCCGCAACGGGTGTATGACAAGGTAAACTCCTCATCAACCTTTCCAAGTTGATAATGAGCCTGCCAGTTGTAGGGAGAGTCGATGCGGTTCTCCCGTTCGGAACGTTTCATCATGCTTTCCTGGAATTTCCTTGTGAACGGCTTCGTCATTCGTGCCATTCTGAGCATCATGGGCATGGCGATGGATG